>NZ_MUNF01000071.1 GCF_002154555.1 Streptomyces murinus | reverse complement strand
CGTCAGGCCCGTCGACAGGCGTCCCGGCCCAGCGTGGATATGGATTTGGGTGAACGGCGGCGGACCGTGTAATGTCTTCATCGCTCGCCCCAATAGCTCAGTCGGCAGAGCGTCTCCATGGTAAGGAGAAGGTCAACGGTTCGATTCCGTTTTGGGGCTCTGGTGTGAGAGGTTCCCGTCGCAAGACGGGTTCCGATCTCATCAAAGCGGTGTAGCTCAGTCGGTAGAGCAAGCGGCTCATAATCGCTGTGTCACCGGTTCAAGTCCGGTCACCGCTACTGACAGTAGCCGATTGTGGGGTCGGTCCTTCAATCGGCTACTCTTTCTTGCGTTGAATAAGCCCATCCGTTCGTCTTAGGAGCACTCACGTGGCTGCCACCGACGTCCGCCCGAAGATCACGCTGGCCTGCGTGGAGTGCAAGGAGCGGAACTACATCACCAAGAAGAACCGGCGTAACAACCCGGATCGACTGGAGATGAAGAAGCACTGCCCGCGTTGCAATGCGCACACCGCGCATCGCGAAACGCGATAAATAGGCTCGTCCGCGAGGCCGTCCCCTTTCGAGGGGGGCGGCCTCGCGGCGTTTTCACGGTCGGGCCTCCGGCCGGTTCCGGGCCCCGGCTAGTTTGGGACCCTCACATCCAGACATCAGGAGGTGCCGGGCCATGGCGCTCGACCAGTCCTTCGTGGGACGGACCTACCCGCCCACCGCGCCCTACGAGGTGGGCCGGGAGAAGATCCGCGAGTTCGCCGAGGCCGTGGGGGAGACCAACCCGGTGTTCACGGACCCCGAGGCCGCCAAGGCGTTCGGGCACTCCGATGTGATCGCCCCCCCGACCTTCGTGTTCTCGATCACGTTCCGCGCCGCCGGCCAGGTGATCGAGGACCCGCAGCTCGGCCTGGACTACAGCCGGGTCGTGCACGGCGACCAGAAGTTCGCCTACCGCCGCCCGGTCCGCGCAGGCGACCGGCTCACGGTCACCTCCACCATCGAGGCGATCAAGTCCCTCGCGGGCAACGACATCGTGGACATCCGCGGTGAGGTGCACGACGAGGCGGGCGAGCACGTCGTGACCGCCTGGACCAAGCTCGTGGCCCGCGCGGCCGAGGAGGGTTGAGCAGCTGATGACGGCGAAGATCGGCTACGACGATGTCGAGGTCGGCACCGAACTCCCGGCGGGGACCTTCCCCGTGACGCGCGCCACTCTCGTGCGCTACGCGGGTGCCTCCGGTGACTTCAACCCCATCCACTGGAACGAGAAGTTCGCCAAGGAGGTGGGCCTGCCTGACGTCATCGCGCACGGCATGTTCACCATGGCCGAGGCGATCCGTGTGGTCACCGACTGGCTCGGCGACCCGGGCGCGGTCGTGGAGTACGGCGTCCGCTTCACCAAGCCGGTCGTCGTGCCCAACGACGACCAGGGCGCCCTGATCGAGGTCAGCGCCAAGGTCGCGGCCAAGCTGGACGACAACACGGTCCGCGTGGACCTCACCGCGACCAGCGCCGGCCAGAAGGTGCTGGGGATGTCGCGAGCGGTCGTACGGCTCGCCTGACGACCGTACGGCCGGCCTGACGACGACCGTACGCGCGTAAGGGGCGTCCGCCACGGCGAGGCGCCCCTTACGCGCACCCGAAGCCTCTTGGCGCCGGAGCCACTTGCGCAAAGTAGTAATTGAGTACTAACTTACCGCCCATGGTCAGGATGAGCGCAGAGGAGCGGCGCGAGAGCGTCGTCCGCGCGGCGATGGAGGAGTTCGGCAGGGGTGGCTATTACGGCACCTCCACCGAGGCCATCGCCAAGCGGGTCGGCGTGTCGCAGCCGTACCTCTTCCGGCTCTTCCCGGGCAAGCGGGCGATCTTCCTCGCGGCGGCCGAACGCTGCGTGGAGGAAACCATCGGCATGTTCGTCGAGGCGACCGAGGGCCTGGAGGGGGAAGAGGCCCTGCGCGCCATGGCCGAGGCCTACACCACGGCGATCGTCGAGCGGCCCTCGCGGCTGATGATGCAGATGCAGATGTACCTGGCCGTCGCCGCCGCCGAGGAAGAGGGCGACCGGGAGTTCGGCGAGACCGTCCGGGCCGGCTGGATGCGGCTGTGGGACGCGGTCGATCTGCCGCTCGGCACCTGCGTGGAGAACACGACCGAGTTCATGGCCTACGGAATGCTCATCAACTGCCTGGTGGCCATGGGCTTCCCGCGCGGACACCGCGTGTGGGAGGGCCTGGACACGCTCCCGTTCGAACGGGAGACGGGCGAGCCGGACGCGTAGCCGCGGCCCGCGGGCACGGCGGGGCGCACCTGTGGACGAACGTGCGCCCGCAAAAGTTAGTCATCGATTACTAACCAAACCCGAAACGACTGGGAACTCATTCCCCGGGGGAGCGATGTCACAGCAGACCGATCAGCAGACCGATCAGGACCACGAGGCCCGGCAGACCCGCCGGAGCGCCGTCTGGGCCCTCCTCGTCACCAGCGTCGCCGGATTCATGGCGGCCCTGGACAACCTCGTCGTCACCACCGCCCTGCCCGCCATCCGCAAGGACCTCGGCGGGGCGCTGGACGACCTGGAGTGGACCGTGAGCGCGTACACGCTCACCTTCGCCTGCCTGCTGATGTTCGGCGCCGCGCTCGGCGACCGGTTCGGCCGCAGGCGGCTGTTCATCGCCGGGCTCACGGTCTTCACCGGCGCCTCCGCCGCCGCGGCGATGGCCCCCGGCATCGACTCCCTGATCGCCGCCCGCGCGGTGCAGGGCGTGGGCGCGGCCGTGATGATGCCGCTGACGCTGACCCTGCTGACGGCGGCCGTGCCCGCCGCCAAACGGGGGACCGTGTACGGCATCTGGGGCGCCGTCAACGGCCTGGCCGTGGCTTCCGGGCCGCTCATCGGCGGCAGCCTCACCGAACATGTGTCCTGGCACTGGATCTTCTGGCTGAACGTTCCGCTCGGCCTGCTCACGCTGCCCTTCGCCCGGCTGCGCCTCGCCGAGTCCCGCGGCTCCGGCGCCCGTCTGGACGTCCCCGGCACCCTGCTGGCCAGCGGCGGCCTCTTCGGGATCGTCTACGGCCTGGTCCGCGGCCCCTCCGACGGCTGGACGGACCCGGTGGTCCTGACCGCGCTGTCGGCCGGCGGCGCGCTCCTGCTCGCCTTCGTGGTCTACGGCTCCCGCGCCGCCAACCCCATGCTGCCGATGCGGCTGTTCCGCTCCCGCGCCTTCTCCGGGATCAACGCGGCGAGCATGCTGATGTTCGTCGGGATGTTCGGCTCGATCTTCCTGCTCAGCCAGTACATGCAGGGCGTCCTCGGCTACTCGCCCACCGAGGCGGGGCTGCGGATGCTGCCGTGGACCGGTATGCCGATGCTCGTCGCGCCCATAGCGGGAGTCCTCTCCGACCGGGTGGGCGGCCGCCCGGTCGTCGCGGCCGGCCTGTTCTTCCAGGCCGCCGGCCTCGGCTACATGGCCTACGTGGTCACCGCCCACGCCTCCTACGAGGTCCAGCTGCCCGCCCTGATACTCAGCGGCATCGGCATGGCCCTCTACTTCGCCCCGGCCGCCAACCTCGTGATGTCCAGCGTCCGCCCGCACGAGCAGGGCATCGCCTCCGGCGCGAACAACGCCCTGCGCGAGGTCGGCGGCGCGCTCGGTATCGCGGTCATGTCCTCGATCTTCTCCGCGTACGGCGGCTACACCTCCGCCCAGTCCTTCGTGGACGGTCTGCGCCCCGCCCTGGTCACCGGCGCCGCCGTGGTCGCCCTCGCGGCCCTGGCGAGCCTGGCCATCCCGGGCCGCGGCCGCACCAGCGGCCCGAAGTCCCTGCCCGAGACCACCTCCGCACCGGCCCTGGAGCCCACGTCCGGCTGATCAGCCGAGCGAGCACTCCGCCCACACCGTCTTGCACGGAAACCGGTCCTCCCGCACACCCCAGCGGTCCGCCAGAGCGTCCACGAGGAGCAGGCCACGGCCCGACTCCGCGTCCTCGGCGGGCCGTTGGCGCGTGGGGAGCCGTTCACCGCGGGTGTCCGTGACCTCGATCCGCAGCGTCTCGCCGACGAGGCTCAGCGTCAGCCGGAAGTCCCGCCCCGGCACCCGGCCGTGCGTCACGGCGTTGGCCGCCAGCTCGGCCACGAGATGACTCGCGGTCTCCGTGGGCAGCCCCCAGCGCCGCAGCTGCGCCTCCGTGAGCAACCGGGCGAGCCGGGCCCCTCGGCGGGTGGACGACAGCAGCAGGCTGAAATCCGGTGACGGCGTGGGGGATTGGGCCGTGGCCTCGACGATTTCCTGGTTCATGCCTCTCAGCGTGGCCGGAAATGCCTACCGTGAGGAGTGATCGAGCGGTTGCGTGCGGTGACTGTCGGCTGGTTGTCCGGTGCTGTCCAGGCTGTCGGGATCGTTGCTCCGGGTAGTGCGACGCGGTACGCGCGCGGGACGACGGAGGGGTGCGGGATGTCGGTGGACGGCGAGACGGTACGGCCCGACGGCGAGGCGGACGAGCCGGGCTGGGAGGTGGATCCGGACGACGAGTGGGGTGTCGCCGTGATCACGATGGTGGGCCGGCAGCTGAAACTGCTGCGCGAGGCGGCGGGGTTGCGCGCCGCGGAGTTCGGGGCGCTGGTGGGGTACGGCGAGGACCTGGTCTACAAGGTCGAGGCGGGGAAGCGGATTCCACGGCGGGAGTATCTGGTCGACGCGGACCGGGTGCTGAACGCGAACGGGGTCATCGAGGCGACGTGGGAGGACGTCAAGAGGATCCGGTATCCGAAAAAGATTCGGGATCTGGGGAAGTTGGAGGCCAAGGCGGTCGAGATCGGGGTGTACGAGTGCCAGAGCATCAACGGCTTGCTACAGATTCCTGAGCACGCGCGGGCTCTGATTCAAGCTCGGCAACCCCCGTACTCGCCGGACGACCTGGAGCGCATGGTGGGGGCTCGTCTGGCCCGGCAGTCGGTCTTCGAGCGGGATCCGTCTCCGTCGCTTCACTTCGTGCTGGAAGAGGCCCCACTGCATCGGCAGGTTGGGGGCACAATGGTGTGGCGACGGCAGCTCGAACGTCTGCTGGAGGTGGGGCAGTTGCACAACGTCGCGCTTCAGGTCATGCCGACGAACACTGAGCCTCATCCAGGGCTGGACGGCAGGATCGAACTGCTGAAGTTCCCGGATGGTACGGCGGTGGGTCGGTCCGACGGGGCCTTCAACGGCCGACCAATCTCCGAACCCAAACATCTGCGCATCCTTGAGCTGCGGTATGGCACTATCCGGGCTCAGGCGCTCACTCCAAGGGCGTCGCTGGCCTTCATCGAGCAACTGCTGGGAGAAACATGATCCGCAAGACCACTGCCGGGGACGCCTCCGAGCTGGCGTGGTTCAAGAGCAGCTACAGCAGCGGCACTGACGGCGAGTCCTGCGTCGAGCTTGCTGTCACCCCCGGCACGATTCACGTCCGCGACTCCAAGAACGTGGAAGGCCCCCGGCTGGCGCTGACTCCCGCCGCGTGGGCGAACTTCGTGCCGTACGCCTCGGAGGACTGACAAACATGCTGGCGTGGTTCAAGAGCAGTTACAGCGGCGGCACTGACGGCGAGTCCTGCGTCGAACTCGCCGTCACCCCCGGCACGGTCCACATCCGTGACTCCAAGAACACCGACGGCCCCCGCCTCACGCTCACGCCGGAGGCCTGGGCGGAGTTCGTGCCGTACGCCTCGTACAGCTGACCTCCCCGTCACACGCCGCCTGCCCCGGTCACCACCAGGGGCGGGCGGCAGTTACCACGATGGTGTGAGGCGGTCCCGTTTCACAGCGTGCCGTTCCGGTCGCACTCCTACCCTGACGGGCTCCGCCGCCGACAGAGGGAATGCACCACATGCGTCCGGAACGCTTCCAGGACTGGCTGATCGACACCGTGAAGAACACCCCCGGCGTGAGCCGCGTCCAGTCCTGCGCGGAGGCCGGCGAGGCCAAGGTCCCCTTCGGCGTGGTCCTCACCCGCGGGGACCGCGAGGAACGGTGGCAGATCACGCACCAGTTGGCCGACGGGGAGAAGCACGAGCACGAGGAGCAGCCGGTCTCGGACACCCCGTTCTCGGCGCCGGCCCCGGAGCCCGATGACGCGGCGGACGTCTGGCTCGCCGGAGCGATCGGCGCCGCGGAATGCCCCGAGATCGCCCGCGTCGAACGCTGGGCCACCCGCCCCGAGGGCTCCTCGCAGACCGGGCTCACCGTGTTCCACCACAACAACAGCCGGAACTTCGTCCGCCCCCTGTAGGCGTCCGGTCGTCGGTATTCGGCGGAGGGCGCGCACGCCCTATGGCCGTGGACGGACTGTCGTCGTATCCATACGCTGAGTAGGCTGTCCGCTGTCCGGGTCAGCGACGCAGGGGGCGGGGCATGGGACACACATGGGACGCGGATCCGCAGGCGCGGTTGGTTCGGCGTATCGGTGTCGCGCCGGCGGAACTGGGGACGACCGGGGGCCGGGACGGCTGCCCGGACATCTGGGAGCTGGACAACGGCGACTTCGCGGTCATCGGGCGTGATCTCACGCAGGCATACTCCGAGGGCCTGCCCGAAGACGCGGTGATCGGCGCCGGGGAGCGCCTCGTGGTCATTCCACGGCTCACTCTGCTCGCCGCCAAGGCCCATATCCCGGATGCGTGACCTTCTTGGCGCCGCTCCCGGCGAACCGCTGGAACTGGACGCCTACCGCGAGGACTTCCGCCGCAGGGATTTCGCCGTGGACGGATACGACTCATGGAAGCTGGAGCGCCGCCAGCACTTCCGCGAGCCGGGCGACGCGAGCTGGGAAGCCTTCGTGCGGGGTGACTGGCGGGAGGCGCTGAGGCTGATCGAGGCACAGCGTTCCGGACTGTCGGACCTGTCCCGGCTGGCCGCCCGTCACCGCTGCCGCCTGCTGCGTGTCCGCGTCGTGGAGACGCCGCTCACGCCGTACCTCCAGTGGGAACTGCACCTGCTGCGCGTGCGGGCCGAGTGCGGTGAGCTGATCCGCGTCCTCGGACCGGAACCCCTCGCGGAATACGAGGCGGAGTCCCCGGTACCGGAGTTGATCACGCTGAACGACGACACCGTGTACGAGATCCGCTATGACGCCGAGGGTGTCCTGGAAGGCGCCGTGCGCCACCTCGACACGGGCGCGCGGGACCGGGTCGCGGCATGGATCGAGAAGCTGTACGGGCTGGGGGAGGACGTCGGCACGTTCTTCGACCGTGAAGTGGCACCTCTCGAACCGCCGGCAGGTGACTGAGCCGCGCGGGGAGGTCACCTCCTCGTTCTCCGGCACGGCCCATGAGGTCGTACAGGCCCGCGATGTGCACGGCGGGATCCATTTCCACGCCCCGGCCGCCGAGCTGGCGCGAGCGCCGGTGCCGTATCAACTCCCGCTCGCCGGAAGCGGCTTCGTCGACCGATGTGCCGAACGCGCCGCGCTGGACCGGCTGCTCGACGACGGCCCCGCCGCGCGCGTGCTGGTCGTCACCGGTACCGCGGGAGTCGGCAAGACGTCTTTGGTGCTGCACTGGGCACACCTGGTCCGCGACCGTTTCCCGGACGGGCAGTTATATGCCGATCTGCACGGCCACGACCCGCAGGCCCCGATCACGTACGAGCGGGTTCTCGAACGCTTCCTGAAGGCCCTCGGTGCCCCCGCGGACGCGGTACGCGACGACGGCGAGCACATGGCCGCGGCCTTCCGGTCACGGCTCGCCGACCGCAGGCTCCTGCTCGTCCTCGACAACGCCGTCGGTGCGTCCCAGGTCAGGCCGTTGCTGCCCGCGGCGCCGGGATGTCTGGTCATCGTGACCAGCAGACACCGGCTGCCCGGGCTGACCATCCGGGAAGGGGCCCGGCGCCTCACCCTGGACGTGCTCGGCCAGGACGGCTCGGTCGCCCTGCTGTGCGGCGTCATCGCGGGGTACCGGGACGGAGACGATCCCGCGCTGGTGGCGGAACTCGCCACCCTGTGTGCGCGCCTGCCACTGGCGCTCAGAATCGCCGCCGAGCGCGCCGCCGGACAACCCTTGATGCCCCTGACGGATCTGATCGGCGAGTTGCGTGACGATTCCGGCCGGTGGGAAGCGCTGACAGCACACGACGGCGACGAATCCGAGGCGGTGCGTTCCGTGTTCACATGGTCCTATCGGGCGCTGCCTTCGGATGCCGCCCGGCTCTTCCGGCTGCTCGGGCTGCACCCTGGGCCGGACTTCAGCGATACGGCCGCGGCGGCGCTCGCGGATGTCGACGCGCGCACCGCCCGGCGCCTGCTCGACGTCCTCGCGGCCGCGCACATGGTCGAACAGACCGCCGCCGACCGCTTCCGACTGCACGACCTGCTGCGCGCCTACGCGGCCGACCAGGCACGGCTGGAACAGACCCGGCAAGAGCGCGAAACGGCGCTGCGCCGGGTGTTGACCTGGTACCTGTACACCGCGGACGCGGTCCAGGCCCGGGTCGCTCCGCAGGAGCCGCGCGTGGCGCTGGTACCCGCGGAGGGAAGACCGCCCGAACCGCGGTTCGCCGACGAGGCGCAGGCGATGCGCTGGTACGAGGCCGAACGGGACAATCTCGTGGCCGCTGTGCGCGCGGCCGCGAGCGCCGGGCAGGACCGGCTCGCCTGGCAGCTGGCGGTGGTCCTGCGCTCCGTCTACATGACCGACCACCCGATCCAGGAGTGGCTCGTCACCTCCCGGACAGGTCTGGAGGCCGCCCGGCGCGACGGTGACCGAGGCGCCGAGGCCGAACTCCAGGAGAGCCTCGGCATGGCGTACGTCCAGTCCCAGAATCTGGAATCGGCGGCGGGCCACTACGAAGCGGCGCTGGCCCTGCGCCGGGAATTGCACGACACCTTCGGCGAGGCCCTGACGCTCAACGGCCTCGGCCTGCTGGAACTGCGCCGCCGCAACCTCGCGCGTGCGCAAGCGGCCTTCGAGGGCAGCCGGGCGCTGTTCGCCGCCCGGAACGACGACTTCTGGGAGCCGCGTACGGCGGTCAACCTCGCGCAGGTGGAACTGGAACTGGGGCACCCCGAGAACGCGTTGGGCCGACTGCACCGCGGGATCGAGGCGTTCCGGGGCCACGGCGACCGCCGCGCAGAGGGCAACGCCCTGCGGCTCCTCGCCACCGCGGAACTGGACAGTGGCGACGCGGACGCCGCGCTGGCACACGCCGAGCAGGCCGTGGCCATCGCCACCGGCATCCGCAGCACGGCCGCCGAGGCCTACTGGCTCCTGACGCTGGGTGACGCCCGGCGCGCCACCGGACAGCCCGCCCTGGCAGCGGCCTCCTACCGGCGCGCCGCCACGCTCCAGAAGGATCTCGGCGACCGCGCCCGCCGAGCCGCCGCCTGGGACGGCCTGGGGCAGGCGTGTCTGCAACTCGGCCGGGCCCGGGAGGCCACGGACTGCCACCGCCGGGCCGTGGCGACCTATCGGGACCTCCGGCTGGCGTGGGAGACCGCGTTGGCACTCACCCACCTGGCGGTTGCCCTGGACAACGTCCCCGAGCCGCAGGAGGCCGAGGACGCACGGTCCGACGCGCTCGGCCTGCTCACCGCCTTCACCGACCCACGGGCCGTACGACTACGGGAGAGCGTCGTACGACGATCACCGCACGACGACCTCGGCCAGTGATCCCGGACCGGCACCGGTACGGCCCCGCCCGGCCCTTCTCGTAGGCTTTCCCCGTGCACGTACTCCACGACGCCCCCCTCGCCCCGCTGACCACGTTCCGCCTGGGCGGGCCCGCGCTGCGGCTGGTGACCGCCGAGACGGATGCCGAGGTGATCGACGCCGTCCGGGAGGCGGACGACAGCGGGACCCCGCTGTTGGTCGTCGGCGGCGGGTCGAACCTCGTCATCGGGGACAAGGGATTCCAGGGGACCGCGCTGCGGATCGCCACCCGGGGGGTCGAGCTGCGGGGGACCACCCTGGAGCTCGCGGCCGGGGAGGTGTGGAGCGACGCCGTCGCGCGCAGCGTCGAGGCCGGGCTCGCCGGGATCGAGTGCCTCGCCGGGATCCCCGGGTCCGCGGGCGCCACGCCGATCCAGAACGTGGGGGCGTACGGGCAGGAGGTCTCGGCCACCATCTCCGAGGTGGTCGCCTACGACCGGCGCGCCGGTGAGACCGTCACGCTGAGCAATGAGGAGTGCGACTTCTCGTACCGGCACAGCCGGTTCAAGGCCGACCCCGAGCGGTACGTCGTGCTGCGCGTCCGGTTCGAGCTGGCGGACGCGGGCGGGATGTCCGCGCCGATCAAGTACGCCGAGACCGCCCGCGCGCTCGGTGTCGAGCCGGGCGACCGGGTGCCGCTGGACCGGGCCCGCGAGACCGTGCTGAGGCTGCGGGCCGGCAAGGGCATGGTGCTCGACGCCGACGATCACGACACCTGGTCGGCCGGCTCCTTCTTCACCAACCCGATCCTCACCGAGGAGCAGTTCGCCGCGTTCCAGGAGCGGGTGCGCGAGCGGCTGGGGGAGGGCGTCGAGCCGCCCGCGTACCCGGCGGGTGAGGGCCGTAGGAAGACCTCGGCCGCCTGGCTGATCGACAAGGCGGGCTACACCAAGGGCTACGGCACCGGCCCCGCCCGCATCTCCACCAAGCACACCCTCGCCCTCACCAACCGCGGCGAGGCCACCACCGAGGACCTCCTCGCCCTGGCCCGCGAGGTCGTCGCCGGGGTGCGCGAGGCCTTCGGGATCACCCTCGTCAACGAGCCCGTCATGGTGGGCGTCGGCCTTTAAAACCCCCTGCGACTAAAACCCCCTACGACGTCAGCCAGGCGTCCACGCCCGCCAGCAGCCGCGCCTTGGCGTCCTCCGGGGCCGCCGAGCCGCGGATGGACTGGCGGGCCAGTTCGGCGAGTTCGGGGTCGGTGAAGCCATGGACATGGCGGGCGATCTCGTACTGGGCGGCGAGCCGGGAGCCGAACAGCAGGGGATCGTCGGCGCCCAGGGCCATCGGAACGCCCGCGTCGAAGAAGGTGCGCAGCGGCACGTCCTCGGGCTTCTCGTAGACACCGAGGGCCACATTGGACGCCGGGCACACCTCGCACGTCACCTGGCGGTCGGCCAGCCGCTTCAGCAGCCGGGGGTCCTCCGCCGCGCGCACCCCGTGCCCGATCCGCCCCGCGTGCAGATCGTCCAGGCAGTCCCGCACCGAGGCCGGGCCGGTCAGCTCGCCGCCGTGCGGGGCCGACAGCAGGCCGCCCTCGCGCGCGATGTGGAAGGCCCGGTCGAAGTCCCGCGCCATGCCGCGCCGCTCGTCGTTCGACAGGCCGAAGCCCACCACGCCCCGGTCCGCGTAGCGCACCGCGAGCCGGGCCAGGGTGCGGGCGTCCAGCGGGTGCTTCATCCGGTTGGCGGCCACCAGCACCCGGATCCCGAGGCCGGTCTCCCGGGAGGTGCTGTCCACCGCGTCCAGGATGATCTCCAGCGTCGGGATCAGACCGCCGAGCCGGGGCGCGTACGACGTCGGGTCCACCTGGATCTCCAGCCAGCCCGAGCCGTCCCGCAGATCCTCCAGCGCGGCCTCCCGCACCAGCCGCCGGATGTCCTCCGGCTCGCGCACACAGGAGCGCGCCGCGTCGTACAGCCGCTGGAAGCGGAACCAGCCGCGCTCATCGGTCGCCTTGAGTTTCGGCGGCTCACCGCTGGTAAGGGCCTCCGTCAGCATCTCCGGCAGGCGTACGCCGTGCTTGTCGGCCAGCTCCAGGACGGTGCTCGGCCGCATCGAACCGGTGAAGTGCAGATGCAGATGGGCTTTCGGCAGCTCAGAGAGATCACGTACACGCTCCATTCCCAGATCCTGCCGCACACCCCCGCTTCCCCGGTAGCCGTTTCCCCGGTCGAGGTCTTGCCCGCACAAATGAACGGCGCCTCAAGCTACTCACGTGAGTCGCTTGAGGCGCCGCCATGACGCGATCGGTGTTTCAGTCGCGCGCTTCCGCCAAGAGCTTCTGGATCCGGCTCACGCCCTCCACCAGGTCCTCGTCGCCCAGCGCGTACGACAGCCGCAGATAACCCGGCGTGCCGAACGCCTCACCCGGGACGACCGCGACCTCGGCCTCCTCCAGGATCAGCGCGGCCAGCTCGACCGAGTTCTCCGGGCGCCTGCCGCGGATCTCCTTGCCGAGCAGGGCCTTGACCGACGGGTAGGCGTAGAACGCGCCCTCGGGCTCCGGGCAGAGCACGCCGTCGATCTCGTTCAGCATCCGCACGATCGTCCTGCGGCGCCGGTCGAAGGCCTCACGCATCTTCGCCACGGCCGTCAGGTCACCGGAGACGGCGGCCAGGGCGGCGGCCTGCGCCACATTGGACACGTTCGAGGTGGCGTGCGACTGGAGGTTGGTCGCGGCCTTGACGACGTCCTTGGGGCCGATGACCCAGCCCACCCGCCAGCCGGTCATGGCGTACGTCTTCGCCACGCCGTTGACCACGATGCACTTGTCGCGCAGCTCGGGCAGCAGCGCGGGCAGCGAGACGGAGACCGCGTCGCCGTAGACCAGGTGCTCGTAGATCTCGTCCGTGAGCACCCACAGGCCGTGCTCCAGGGCCCAGCGGCCGATCGCCTCGGTCTCGGCCTCGGAGTACACCGCGCCGGTCGGGTTGGACGGCGAGACGAAGAGCACGACCTTCGTCTTCTTCGTGCGCGCGGCCTCCAGCTGCTCGACGGAGACCCGGTAGCCGGTGGTCTCGTCGGCCACGACCTCCACCGGGACACCGCCCGCGAGGCGGATCGACTCCGGGTAGGTGGTCCAGTACGGCGCCGGGACGATGACCTCGTCGCCCGGGTCGAGGATCGCGGCGAACGCCTCGTAGATGGCCTGCTTGCCGCCGTTGGTGACGAGGACCTGGGAGACGTCGGGCTCCCAGCCGGAGTCGCGCAGCGTCTTCGCGGCGATCGCGGCCTTCAGCTCGGGCAGTCCGCCGGCCGGCGTGTAGCGGTGGAACTTCGGGTTCTTGCAGGCCTCGATCGCGGCCTCGACGATGTAGTCCGGGGTGGGGAAGTCGGGCTCACCGGCGCCGAAGCCGATCACCGGTCGCCCGGCGGCCTTCAGGGCCTTGGCCTTGGCGTCCACGGCGAGGGTGGCGGACTCGGAGATCGCGCCGACGCGGGCGGAGACCCGGCGCTCGGTGGGAGGGGTTGCAGCGCTCATGGAGCCCATGCTTCCAGACCGGAAATGTCCCGGGCACACGGGTTTCACAGTCTGAACGGCATCGGGTCGAGTCGTGAACACCTATCCGAATATCCGTCCCGGCCTGGACGATCTTCGCTCCGGGGAGCACGGGCCGACACTTTCTGTTCGACGCCGGGCCCCGGACCACGTACACTCTCACCTCGTTGGCCTCCGGCAGCCGTCACGATCGGTGCCACCGAGCACTCGGTCGGATGCGGTACGTTGGGGACACACAAAGGGTCGTAGCTCAATTGGTAGAGCACCGGTCTCCAAAACCGGCGGTTGGGGGTTCAAGTCCCTCCGGCCCTGCTACACACACCGCCAGGATGTGTGCGCTTGTACGTACAGCAATGCACCGCCGTGCGGCTCAGTAACCGGGCGCGGCACGGCCACGACCCGGGATCAGGTGAGGTTTATGACGGACGCCGTGGGCTCCATCGATACGCCTGATGCCCAGGACGAAGTGCCTGAGGCCAAGAAGGCCCGCAAGGGCGGCAAGCGCGCCAAGAAGGGTCCGCTGAAGCGTCTGGCGACCTTCTACCGCCAGATCATCGCGGAACTCCGCAAGGTCGTCTGGCCCTCGCGCAACCAGCTGACGTCGTACACCACCGTGGTGATCTTCTTCGTCGCCATCATGATCGCGCTGGTGACCGTGATTGACTATGGGCTCAACCACGCGGCCAAGTACGTCTTCGGCTGAGCCAAGAGCGAAGGGCGCCGTGGCACCGGCGCCCGTTTTCGCATGTTCCACCCCTATGTAACCAGGAAGAAGCAGCCATCGTGTCTGACCCGAACCTGAACGACGACGCCACCGAGCCTCGCGGGAACGCTGCCGAGCTGGTGGACGACGAGCTCGACATCGTCGAGGGCGCGGACGAGCAGGACGAGTTCGAGGCTGCCGAGGCCGAGGCGGGCGAGCCGGCCGAGGAGGCCGCGCTGCACACCGAGGACGCGGACGACGAGGAGGCCCCCGAGGCCACCGACGACGCCGAGGACGCGGACGAGACCGCTGAGAACGAGACCGCCGAGGAGGGCGACGAGGACGCCGCCGCCGAGGCCGTCGAGGAGGAGCCGGCCGCCCCGGTCGACCCCGTCCAGGCCCTGCGCGAGGAACTGCGCACCCTGCCCGGCGAGTGGTACGTCATCCACACGTACGCCGGCTACGAGAACCGCGTGAAGACCAACCTGGAGCAGCGCGCCGTCTCGCTGAACGTCGAGGACTACATCTTCCAGGCCGAGGTGCCGCAGGAAGAGGTCGTCCAGATCAAGAACGGCGACCGCAAGACGATCAAGCAGAACAAGCTGCCGGGTTACGTCCTGGTCCGCATGGACCTGACCAACGAGTCCTGGGGCGTCGTCCGCAACACGCCGGGTGTCACCGGCTTCGTGGGCAACGCGTACGACCCGTACCCGCTGACCCTGGACGAGATCGTCAAGATGCTCGCCCCGGAGGCCGAGGAGAAGGCCGCCCGCGAGGCCGCCGAGGCCGAGGGTAAGCCCGCGCCGCAGCGCAAGGTCGAGGTCCAGGTGCTGGACTTCGAGGTCGGCGACTCGGTCACCGTCACCGACGGTCCCTTCGCCACCCTCCAGGCGACGATCAACGAGATCAACGCCGACTCCAAGAAGGTCAAGGGCCTGGTGGAGATCTTCGGCCGCGAGACGCCGGTCGAGCTCTCCTTCGACCAGATCCAGAAGAACTAGTCCAGCACCAGTCCCTTCTGGACCACCGCTTCCGAACAGGTCGGACAGGCTGACTACAGCCCGTCTGACCTGCTCGGTTTTTGGCCGCGCATCTATACCCGTTATCGTTGTGCGGTATGCCTGCGTCCGGGTTGTCCCCGGGAGCGGGCAGGACCCGAATCGAAAGGACCCGGAGAGCTATGCCTCCCAAGAAGAAGAAGGTCACGGGGCTCATCAAGCTCCAGATCCAGGCCGGTGCCGCCAACCCGGCTCCGCCGGTCGGCCCGGCGCTGGGTCAGCACGGCGTCAACATCATGGAGTTCTGCAAGGCCTACAACGCCGCGACCGAGTCGCAGCGTGGCTGGGTCATCCCGGTGGAGATCACGGTCTACGAGGACCGCTCCTTCACCTTCGTCACCAAGACGCCGCCGGCCGCCAAGATGATCCTCAAGGCCGCGGGTGTGGAGAAGGGCTCCGGCGAGCCGCACAAGACCAAGGTCGCCAAGATCACCCAGGCGCAGGTCCGCGAGATCGCCACGACCAAGATGCCCGACCTGAACGCGAACGACCTGGACGCCGCGGCGAAGATCATCGCCGGCACCGCGCGCTCCATGGGCGTCACGGTCGAGGGCTGACCACCACCAGCAGGTAATGCGGCCGTAGCCGGTCGCACGTGGCAGGGCCTGCTCGGCCCAGAGACCACGACTCCTTCAGAACACACAGGAGCAAGTTGTGAGCAAGCGCAGCAAGGCTCTCCGCGCTGCGGACGCCAAGATCGACCGGGAGAAGCTGTACGCCCCGCTCGAGGCCGTCCGTCTCGCCAAGGAGACCTCCACGACCAAGTTCGACAGCACTGTCGAGGTCGCCTTCCGTCTGGGTGTCGACCCGCGCAAGGCCGACCAGATGGTCCGTGGCACCGTGAACCTTCCGCACGGCACCGGTAAGACCGCCCGGGTCCTGGTCTTCGCGACCGGTGACCGTGCCGAGGCCGCGCGTGCCGCGGGCGCCGACATCGTCGGTGCCGACGAGCTGATCGACGAGGTCTCGAAGGGCCGCCTGGACTTCGACGCCGTCGTCGCCACCCCGGACCTCATGGGCAAGGTCGGCCGCCTCGGCCGCGTCCTCGGCCCCCGTGGTCTGATGCCGAACCCGAAGACCGGCACCGTCACCCCCGACGTCACCAAGGCCGTGACGGACATCAAGGGCGGCAAGATCGAGTTCCGCGTCGACAAGCACTCGAACCTGCACTTCATCATCGGCAAGGTGTCCTTCGACGACACCAAGCTGGTGGAGAACTACGGCGCCGCGCTGGAGGAGATCCTCCGTCTGAAGCCGTCCGCCGCCAAGGGTCGTTACATCAAGAAGGCCGCGCTCACCACCACGATGGGCCCCGGCATTCAGCTCGACCCGAACCGCACCCGCAACCTCCTCGTCGAGGAGGACCCGGCCGCCGTCTGAGCCTCGCGCTCACCCCGGTAGCCGCGTCCGGTACGCGTACTGAAGGGCGGGCCCCGCAACCTTTCGAGGTGCGGGGCCCGTCCTTTCTGTGTACGACCTGTTCGTCGTACGACTGTCAGTGGCCCGCACTAGGCTGCACGCAGACGATTCGCAGGGGGTAGGACAAGAATGAAGAGCACGACGACCGTACGCCGGGTGACCCTTTCCGTGGCCGTGGTGGCGGCGCTGACCGGGGTGGCCGCCTGCGGCTCCGCGGACTCCGGCAAGGGCGACAGCAAGGCGTCGGGTGCCGGCACGGTCCACTTGAGCCCCGTAGCCGCCGTGCTGCGCGACGTCGAGCAGTCCACGGACAAGGCCGACTCGGCCAAGGTGCGCGCGACCACGTCCATGGGCGACATCATGGCGATGAACGCCGACGGCGCCCTCACGTGGGGCAACGGTCTCAAGGGCAACCTGGACATCACGTACACCGGTGGCAAGCTGGCCGACTCGATGCGCAAGGCCGGCACCTCGCACATGGAGGCCCGCTATCTGCCGGGCGCCTACTACGTGAAGATGAGCGACGCCTTCGCCCAGCAGACCGGCGGGAAGCACTGGGTCAAGTACGACTTCGACTATCTGGCCAAGGTCGGCGGCGCCTCCGGCGCGTACATGAAGGACCAGCTCCAGACGTCCACGCCGAACCAGTCGGTGAAGATGCTGCTGGCCTCCGGCGACGTCAAGAAGGTCGGCGTGGAGACGGTCGACGGGCAGCACACCACGCACTACGCGGGCACCGTGGACGTCGCCGCCCTCGCGGGCAAGGGCAGCAACCTCAGCGCCGATCAGCTCACCGCGCTCAAGCAGCAGCTGAAGCAGTCCGGCATCACCACGGACGCCATCGACATCTGGGTCAACGACCAGAACCTGCTCGTCAAGAAGAGCGAGAAGGCGGCCACCGCCAACGGCACGCTGAACAGCACCGCCCACTACAGCGACTACGGCGTGGCGGTCACCGCCGAGGCGCCGCCGGCCGCCGACACGATGGACCTCGCCGACATGATGAAGTCCGGCGGCGTCAGCAGCCCCTCGGGCGGCACCACGTCCGGGGGCACCGGCCTCAGCTCCTGAGGCACCGGGACCGGGGGCCGATTTGCTCCACGGCGCCCCGGTCCCGTACTGTCATCCCCGAAGCCAAAGACCGCTGGTCGTTGCCGCGCGCTTGCAGAGGGCGCGGTGGCCGAAGGATCCGCTGAAAAGTGGACGACCCGCGCAGGTGTCAGTGGAAGAACTCCTGGAGTGCGCGCGCCGAGCGCGTGTGCGGCCGGTCGAGTCCGCCCCGAGCGCCTGCGCCGGGGCGTTTCGTTTTACCCAGTCCTCCTTCGGGTCCGCGCGGTCCGAATCACCCGGAAGGAGGCCGAGGCTCTATGGCGAGGCCCGACAAGGCTGCCGCGGTTGCGGAGCTGACGGACAAGTTCCGCAGCTCCAACGCCGCCGTGCTGACCGAGTACCGCGGTCTCACCGTGGCGCAGCTCAAGACGCTGCGCCGGTCGCTCGGTGAGAACGCCCAGTACGCCGTGGTGAAGAACACGCTGACCAAGATTGCGGCCAACGAGGCCGGGATCGCGCTTGACGACCAGCTCTTCGCTGGTCCGACGGCCGTCGCCTTCGTCACCGGTGACCCGGTGGAGTCGGCGAAGGGTCTCCGTGACTTCGCCAAGGACAACCCGAATCTCGTCATCAAGGGCGGCGTCCTTGACGGCAAGGCGATGTCTGCCGACGAGATCAAGAAGCTTGCGGACCTCGAGTCCCGCGAGGTTCTGCTCAGCAAGCTGGCCGGTGCCTTCAAGGGGAAGCAGTCCCAGGCTGCCTCCCTCTTCCAGGCGCTGCCGTCGAAGCTCGTCCGCACCGTGGACGCGCTGCGCGCCAAGCAGGCCGAGCAGGGCGGTGCCGAGTAATTCGGCTCGCTTTCTGACCCGCACCACCCGGCGCGGGTCGCAGCGGGCCGACGTACGCCCGCCTTACCCAGTACATCCGGCACCTGCCGATTGAGTGGAAGGACCGCCATCATGGCGAAGCTCACCCAGGACGAGCTGCTTGCCCAGTTCGAGGAGATGACCCTCATCGAGCTCTCCGAGTTCGTGAAGGCCTTCGAGGAGAAGTTCGACGTCACCGCCGCCGCTGCCGCGCCGGTCGTCGTCGCCGGTGGTGCCGCTGGCGGCGCCGCCGAGGCCGTCGAGGAGAAGGACGAGTTCGACGTCATCCTCACCGGTGCCGGCGACAAGAAGATCCAGGTCATCAAGGTCGTGCGCGAGCTGACCTCCCTCGGCCTGAAGGAGGCCAAGGACCTGGTGGACGGCACCCCGAAGCCCGTCCTCGAGAAGGTCAACAAGGAGGCCGCGGAGAAGGCCGCCGAGTCCCTCAAGGGCGCCGGCGCCTCCGTCGAGGTCAAGTAAGACCTCACGGGTCCGCAGGACTCGAACGCGCGCTGAACTCGGCCCTGTAGGGCTGTAACGCGAACGCACCGAAGAGCGATCATCCATCCGGGTGGTCGCTCTTCGGCGTATCCGGAGGGTGACCGCGGTTGCCTTGCGCTCGTGAGGGCGAGAGGTATGGTGATCTTCGTCGTGCCTCCGGACGGCCGGGTTCCGGTGGGAGGCTCTTGACGAACCGCACGCAGCGCGCAATTCTCAGGACGCGTCGTCACAAGGATCCGAATCCGAGGCATGGATCGACGGCGAAGAGGGCAGTATCAACGTGCGTTGAAGGGCAGCATGCCGAGGGCGTTGACAAGAGCGGTGAGCACAGCGAGGGTCTCGACAAACCCGCACTGGACATCAGTGTGCCGAGTGGCTACACTGACCCTTTGCGCTGCCTGTTAGCTGTCCCCTGCCCGTCACCAGGGGTCTGCCCTCACTCGAGCATCGATGACCGAAACCCCTTTGACCTGGGGTTTCCGCCTCCGTGTTTGAGGGAGGGGCCGGTACGCGCGTAGTGAGTCCGAGCCCTCGGAAGGACCCCCTCTTGGCCGCCTCGCGCAACGCCTCGACCGCGAATACGAACAACGGCGCAAGCACCGCCCCGCTGCGCATTTCCTTTGCAAAGATCAAGGAGCCTCTCGAGGTTCCGAACCTGCTCGCGCTGCAGACCGAGAGCTTTGACTGGCTGCTCGGCAACACCGCTTGGCAGAGTCGGGTCGAGGAGGCTCTGGAGAACGGTCAGGACGTCCCCACCAAGTCCGGTCTGGAGGAGATCTTCGAGGAGATCTCCCCGATCGAGGACTTCTCCGGGTCGATGTCCCTGACGTTCCGGGACCACCGCTTCGAGCCGCCGAAGAACTCCATCGACGAGTGCAAGGACCGCGACTTCACGTACGCCGCCCCGCTCTTCGTCACCGCCGAGTTCACCAACAACGAGACCGGTGAGATCAAGTCCCAGACGGTCTTCATGGGCGACTTCCCGCTCATGACGAACAAGGGCACCTTCGTCATCAACGGCACCGAGCGTGTCGTGGTGTCCCAGCTGGTCCGTTCCCCCGGTGTCTACTTCGACTCCTCCATCGACAAGACGTCCGACAAGGACATCTTCTCCGCCAAGATCATCCCGTCCCGGGGTGCCTGGCTGGAGATGGAGATCGACAAGCGCGACATGGTCGGTGTGCGTATCGACCGTAAGCGCAAGCAGTCGGTCACCGTTCTTCTGAAGGCGCTCGGTTGGACCACCGAGCAGATCCTCGAAGAGTTCGGCGACTACGAGTCCATGCGCGCCACCCTGGAGAAGGACCACACCCAGGGCCAGGACGACGCGCTGCTCGACATCTACCGCAAGCTGCGTCCGGGCGAGCCCCCCACGCGTGAGGCCGCGCAGACGCTTCTTGAGAACCTCTACTTCAACCCGAAGCGCTACGACCTCGCGAAGGTCGGCCGCTACAAGGTCAACAAGAAGCTGGGCGCCGACGCCCCGCTGGACGCGGGCATCCTGACCGTCGAGGACATCATCTCGACGATCAAGTACCTGGTGCAGCTGCACGCCGGCGAGACCGAGACGACGGGCGACAACGGCGGCACGATCGTCGTCGAGACCGACGACATCGACCACTTCGGCAACCGTCGTCTGCGCAGCGTCGGCGAGCTCATCCAGAACCAGGTCCGTACGGGTCTGGCTCGTATGGAGCGCGTCGTGCGCGAGCGCATGACCACCCAGGACGTCGAGGCGATCACGCCGCAGACCCTGATCAACATCCGGCCGGTCGTCGCCTCCATCAAGGAGTTCTTCGGCACCAGCCAGCTGTCGCAGTTCATGGACCAGAACAACCCGCTGTCGGGTCTCACCCACAAGCGCCGTCTGTCGGCTCTTGGCCCGGGTGGTCTCTCCCGTGAGCGGGCCGGCTTCGAGGTCCGTGACGTGCACCCCTCGCACTACGGCCGCATGTGCCCGATCGAGACGCCCGAAGGCCCGAACATCGGTCTGATCGGCTCGCTCGCCTCCTACGGCCGGGTCAACGCGTTCGGTTTCGTCGAGACCCCGTACCGCAAGGTCATCGACGGCCAGGTCACCGACGAGGTCGACTACCTGACCGCCGACGAGGAAGACCGCTTCGTCATCGCGCAGGCCAACGCCCCGCTGACGGACGAGCTGCGCTTCGCCGAGGCCCGCGTGCTGGTCCGCCGCCGCGGCGGCGAGGTCGACTACGTCGGTGGCGAGGACGTGGACTACATGGACGTCTCGCCGCGCCAGATGGTGTCGGTCGCGACCGCCATGATCCCCTTCCTGGAGCACGACGACGCCAACCGTGCCCTCATGGGCGCGAACATGATGCGTCAGGCCGTTCCGCTGATCAAGTCCGAGGCCCCGCTCGTCGGCACCGGCATGGAGTACCGCTCCGCCGTGGACGCCGGCGACGTCGTCAAGGCCGAGAAGGCGGGTGTGGTCCAGGAGGTCTCCGCGGACTACATCACCACGGCGAACGACGACGGCACGTACATCACGTACCGCCTGCACAAGTTCTCCCGCTCCAACCAGGGCACCTCGGTCAACCAGAAGGTCATCGTCAACGAGGGTGACCGGATCATCGAGGGCCAGGTCCTCGCCGACGGTCCGGCCACCGAGAACGGTGAGATGGCCCTGGGCAAGAACCTGCTCGTGGCGTTCATGCCGTGGGAGGGTCACAACTACGAGGACGCGATCATCCTGTCGCAGCGCCTCGTGCAGGACGACGTCCTCTCCTCGATCCACATCGAGGAGCACGAGGTCGACGCCCGTGACACCAAGCTCGGCCCCGAGGAGATCACCCGGGACATCCCGAACGTCTCCGAGGAGGTCCTCGCCGACCTCGACGAGCGCGGCATCATCCGTATCGGTGCCGAGGTCATCGCCGGCGACATCCTCGTCGGCAAGGTCACGCCCAAGGGTGAGACCGAGCTGACCCCCGAGGAGCGCCTGCTGCGCGCCATCTTCGGTGAGAAGGCCCGTGAGGTCCGCGACACCTCGCTGAAGGTGCCGCACGGCGAGACCGGCAAGGTCATCGGCGTGCGCGTCTTCGACCGCGAGGAGGGCGACGAGCTGCCGCCGGGCGTGAACCAGCTGGTCCGCGTCTACGTCGCGCAGAAGCGCAAGATCACCGACGGTGACAAGCTCGCCGGCCGACACGGCAACAAGGGTGTCATCTCCAAGATCAACCCGATCGAGGACATGCCGTTCCTGGAGGACGGCACCCCGGTCGACATCATCCTCAACCCGCTGGGTGTGCCGTCCCGAATGAACCCGGGACAGGTCCTGGAGATCCACCTCGGCTGGCTCGCCAGCCGCGGCTGGGACGTCTCCGGCCTCGCGGAGGAGTGGGCCGAGCGCCTTCAGGCCATCGGCGCCGACCAGGTCGCCCCCGGCACCAACGTCGCCACCCCGGTGTTCGACGGTGCCCGCGAGGACGAGCTGGCGGGTCTGCTCCAGCACACCATCCCGAACCGCGACGGCGAGCGCATGGTGCTCCCGACCGGTAAGGCGCGGCTGTTCGACGGCCGTAGCGGTGAGCCGTTCCCGGACCCGATCTCGGTCGGCTACATGTACATCCTGAAGCTCCACCACCTGGTCGACGACAAGCTGCACGCCCGTTCGACCGGCCCGTACTCGATGATCACCCAGCAGCCGCTGGGCGGTAAGGCGCAGTTCGGTGGCCAGCGCTTCGGCGAGATGGAGGTGTGGGCCCTCGAGGCCTACGGCGCCGCGTACGCCCTCCAGGAGCTGCTCACCATCAAGTCCGACGACGTCACCGGCCGCGTGAAGGTGTACGAGGCCATCGTCAAGGGCGAGAACATCCCCGAGCCCGGCATCCCCGAGTCCTTCAAGGTGCTCATCAAGGAGATGCAGTCGCTCTGCCTGAACGTGGAGGTGCTGTCCAGCGACGGTATGTCCATCGAGATGCGTGACACCGACGAGGATGTCTTCCGCGCTGCGGAGGAGCTCGGCATCGACCTGTCCCGGCGCGAGCCGAGCAGCGTCGAAGAGGTCTGACGGGAGTCCGGCGGGGCCCTCACCCACAGGGCCCCGCCGACCCCCAGGCCCCCGTTTCAGACCACAGACTCACGACCCTGAGAGGGATTGACGCATAGTGCTCGACGTCAACTTCTTCGACGAGCTCCGGATCGGCCTGGCCACCGCTGACGACATCCGTCAGTGGAGCCACGGCGAGGTCAAGAAGCCCGAGACGATCAACTACCGCACCCTGAAGCCCGAAAAGGACGGACTCTTCTGCGAGAAGATCTTCGGTCCTACCCGGGACTGGGAGTGCTACTGCGGCAAGTACAAGCGTGTCCGCTTCAAGGGCATCATCTGCGAGCGCTGTGGCGTCGAGGTCACGCGCGCCAAGGTGCGCCGTGAGCGGATGGGCCACATCGAGCTCGCCGCTCCCGTCACCCACATCTGGTACTTCAAGGGCGTCCCGTCCCGCCTGGGCTACCTGCTGGACCTCGCCCCGAAGGACCTGGAGAAGGTCATCTACTTCGCGGCGTACATGATCACGTACGTCGACGAGGAGCGTCGCACCCGCGACCTGCCCTCCCTGGAGGCGCATGTCTCCGTCGAGCGTCAGCACATCGAGAACCGCCGCGACTCCGACCTGGAGGCCCGCGCCAAGAAGCTCGAGACCGACCTGGCCGAGCTGGAGGCCGAGGGCGCCAAGGCCGATGTGCGCCGCAAGGTGCGCGAGGGTGCCGAGCGCGAGATGAAGCAGCTGCGCGACCGTGCGCAGCGCGAGATCGACCGCCTCGACGAGGTCTGGAACCGCTTCAAGAACCTCAAGGTCCAGGACCTGGAGGGCGACGAGCTGCTCTACCGCGAGCTGCGTGACCGCTTCGGCACGTACTTCGACGGCTCGATGGGTGCCGCGGCGCTCCAGAAGCGCCTGGAGTCCTTCGACCTCGACGAAGAGGCCGAGAAGCTCCGCGAGATCATCCGCACCGGCAAGGGCCAGAAGAAGACCCGTGCCCTCAAGCGGCTGAAGGTCGTCTCCGCGTTCCTCCAGACCTCCAACAGCCCCAAGGGCATGGTCCTGGACTGCGTCCCGGTCATCCCGCCGGACCTGCGTCCGATGGTGCAGCTGGACGGTGGCCGCTTCGCGACCTCCGACCTGAACGACCTGTACCGCCGTGTCATCAACCGCAACAACCGCCTGAAGCGGCTTCTCGACCTCGGCGCGCCCGAGATCATCGTGAACAACGAGAAGCGCATGCTCCAGGAGGCGGTCGACGCCCTCTTCGACAACGGCCGTCGCGGTCGCCCGGTGACGGGCCCCGGCAACCGTCCGCTGAAGTCCCTCAGCGACATGCTGAAGGGCAAGCAGGGTCGATTCCGTCAGAACCTGCTCGGCAAGCGAGTCGACTACTCGGCGCGTTCCGTCATCGTCGTCGGCCCGCAGCTCAAGCTGCACCAGTGCGGTCTGCCCAAGGCGATGGCCCTTGAGCTGTTCAAGCCGTTCGTGATGAAGCGCCTGGTCGACCTGAACCACGCGCAGAACATCAAGTCGGCCAAGCGCATGGTCGAGCGCGGCCGCACCGTGGTGTACGACGTCCTCGAAGAGGTCATCGCCGAGCACCCGGTGCTGCTGAACCGTGCGCCCACCCTGCACCGCCTCGGCATCCAGGCCTTCGAGCCGCAGCTGGTCGAGGGCAAGGCCATCCAGATCCACCCGCTCGTCTGCACCGCGTTCAACGCGGACTTCGACGGTGACCAGATGGCCGTGCACCTGCCGCTGTCCGCGGAGGCGCAGGCCGAGGCCCGCATCCTGATGCTGTCCTCGAACAACATCCTCAAGCCGGCCGACGGCCGCCCGGTGACGATGCCGACCCAGGACATGGTCCTCGGTCTGTTCTTCCTCACCACCGACGGCGAGCTGCGTGACGTCAAGGGCGAGGGCCGCGCGTTCGGCTCCACGGCCGAGGCGACCATGGCGTTCGACGCCGGCGAGCTCTCGCTCCAGTCGCCGGTCGACATCCGCTTCCCGGTGGGCACCATCCCGCCGCGCGGCTGGACCCCGCCGGCCCGCGAGGAGGGCGAGCCCGAGTGGCAGCAGGGGGACTCGTTCCGTCTGCGCACCACCCTGGGCCGCGCGCTCTTCAACGAGCTGCTGCCCGAGGACTACCCGTTCGTCGACTACTCGGTGGGCAAGAAGCAGCTCGGCGAGATCGTCAACGACCTGGCGGAGCGCTACCCCAAGGTGATCGTGGCGGCGACGCTCGACAACCTGAAGGCGGCCGGCTTCTACTGGGGTACCCGCTCGGGTGTCACCGTGGCCATCTCCGACGTCGTCGTGCCCGAGGCCAAGAAGGCCATCGTCGCGGGCTACGAGGCGCAGGACGAGAAGGTCCAGAAGCAGTACGAGCGCGGTCTGATCACCAAGGAAGAGCGCACTCAGGAGCTCATCGCGATCTGGACCAAGGCGACCAACGAGGTCGCCGAGGCGATGAACGAGAACTTCCCCAAGACCAACCCCATCTTCATGATGGTTGACTCGGGTGCCCGAGGAAACATGATGCAGATGCGGCAGATCGCCGGTATGCGTGGTCTGGTGTCGAACGCGAAGAACGAGACCATCCCGCGTCCGATCAAGGCCTCGTTCCGTGAGGGCCTGTCCGTGCTGGAGTACTTCATCTCCACCCACGGTGCCCGTAAGGGTCTGGCGGACACCGCTCTGCGTACCGCCGACTCGGGTTACCTCACCCGTCGTCTGGTCGACGTCTCCCAGGACGTCATCATCCGCGAGGAGGACTGCGGCACCGAGCGCGGCCTCAAGCTGGCGATCGCCGAGCGTGGCGAGGACGGTGTCCTGCGCAAGACGGGCAACGTCGAGACGTCCGTGTACGCGCGCTGCCTCGCCGAGGACATCGTGGTCGACGGCAAGGTGCTGGCCCCGGCCGGTACCGACCTCGGCGACGTGCTCATCGACGAGCTGGTCAAGCACGGTGTGGAGACGGTCAAGACCCGCTCGGTCCTGACCTGTGAGTCCGCCGTCGGCACCTGCGCGATGTGCTACGGCCGTTCGCTGGCCACCGGCAAGCTGGTCGACATCGGTGAGGCGGTCGGCATCATCGCCGCCCAGTCCATCGGTGAGCCCGGTACCCAGCTGACGATGCGTACCTTCCACACCGGTGGTGTGGCCGGTGACGACATCACCCAGGGTCTGCCGCGTGTCGTCGAGCTCTTCGAGGCCCGTACCCCGAAGGGTGTCGCCCCGATCTCCGAGGCCTCCGGCCGGGTGCGGATCGAGGAGACCGAGAAGACGAAGAAGCTCGTCGTCACCCCGGACGACGGCAGCGACGAGACGGCGTTCCCGATCTCGAAGCGTGCCAAGGTCCTGGTCCGCGAGGGCGAGCACGTCGAGGTGGGCCAGCAGCTCACCGTGGGTGCCACCAACCCGCACGACGTGCTGCGCATCCTGGGTCAGCGTGCCGTCCAGGTCCACCTGGTCGGCGAGGTCCAGAAGGTGTACAACTCGCAGGGTGTGTCGATCCACGACAAGCACATCGAGATCATCATCCGGCAGATGCTGCGCCGTGTGACGATCATCGAGTCGGGCGACGCGGAGCTGCTGCCCGGCGAGCTGGTCGAGCGTTCGAAGTTCGAGACCGAGAACCGTCGTGTGGTCCAGGAGGGCGGTCACCCCGCCTCCGGTCGTCCGCAGCTGATGGGTATCACCAAGGCCTCGCTGGCGACGGAGTCCTGGCTGTCGGCCGCCTCCTTCCAGGAGACGACCCGAGTCCTGACGGATGCGGCGATCAACGCCAAGTCCGACAGCCTCATCGGCCTCAAGGAGAACGTCATCATCGGTAAGCTCATCCCGGCCGGTACGGGTCTGTCCCGCTAC
The DNA here is from genome assembly GCF_002154555.1 of Streptomyces murinus. Classification (GTDB taxonomy): domain Bacteria; phylum Actinomycetota; class Actinomycetes; order Streptomycetales; family Streptomycetaceae; genus Streptomyces; species Streptomyces murinus. The sequence continues at coordinate 2,750 of NZ_MUNF01000071.1, read as the reverse complement.
CGCAACATCCGGGTCGAGCCGACCGAGGAGGCCAAGGCCGCGATGTACTCGGCCGTCGGCTACGACGACATCGACTACTCGCCCTTCGGCACGGGCTCCGGCCAGGCCGTCCCGCTGGAGGACTACGACTACGGTCCGTACAACCAGTAAGCGAGCAGTCTGAAGGGCGGCCACTTCCCATCGGGGGGTGGCCGCCCTTCGGCGTTGTCAGCGTTCGCGTTCCAGCCGGGCCTGGAGGTGGTGCAGGCGGGTGTGGACGTCCGGATGGGAATCCAGCAACCGGGTGAGCACCGGCTCGCCACCGGGCGCGCTGCCGAGGCTCCGGCGCTCGCGCTGCCGTATGGGCTCCCGTTCGCTCTCGTCGCCGAGCACCACCATGAGCTCGGCGGCGAAGCCGAGATCCGCCGCGTGACCGTCCGCCCGCAGTTCCGAGCGGCGGGAGACGGCCGCCGCCAGGTACGGCGTGATGAGGGGAAGCAGGATCAGTCCGTACGTCGCGGTGACCAGCGCGATCACGGCGGCACCGAGCACGACCGCCGTGAGCAGTGCCGCCCCGGCGGACATCCGGTCCGTTCGTCTCGCCAGCCGCCACAAGAGGCGGGCGGCGAGCCGGCCGGGCAGCGCGTACCAGAAGACCAGCAGGGTCGCCCATGCGTGCCCCCGGACGTGGTGGCCCAGCTCATGGGCGAGTACGCCGGCGAGCTGGGGCGGCGGGAGCGAACTCAGGGAGTGGCTGGTCACACCGACGATATGGCCGGCCGTGGCCATGGCGTTCAGCTCCGGGCTGTCCTCGACCCACAGCTGATAGGCACTGCCGTCCACTCCGGCGCGGGCGGTGACCTCGCGCCAGACGGCTCCCAGCATGGGGGCCTCCCGCGGTGTCGGGTAGCGCAGACCGAACAGCCGGCGGGCCATGACCCGTTCGCAGGGCCGGTGGAAGAGGAGGACACCGCTGAGCGCCCAGCCGGCGGATCCGAGCCACCAGGGCGGGCCGCCCAGTGCCTCGACGGTGTACGCGGTCGCGAGAACCACGGCCGCGCTGAGGAGCACCTGGGGCAGGTGCAGGGCCAGCCGGACGAGCGCGGTGATGTCGGCGCCCCGCTGCCGGGCGGAGATGTGGACCCGCCCGGGCCGGAACAGGGGCGTGGCGGGGTCGGTCCCGTCGGCCGGAGTGGGCGCGGACTTCGCTGTCTCGCCGGGAGTGGTCATGGCGCTTCCCTTCGAAAGCTGACGGGCAGGGGACGGTTCAGCCGATGAGCAGCGAGCAGGGCAGAAGCACCACCGCGCAGGCGAAGGCGATCAGACCGGTACGGATCCACGTGTGTTTGCGTGCCGTGATGCGGCTGGCCTCGGTGAGCGCGAGCAGCAGTGCCCCGAACGGGTCGCGTCCGGTCTCCGTCAGGGCCTCGGTCAACTCGCCCGAGCGTGCGGCCCGGTGCACGTCTCCGAAGTAGGTGAGCGGCCGGCCCGGCTCCCAGCGGTTGCCGCCGTAGCGGGGGACCACCGCGAGGAGCAGCGCGAAGAGGGAGACGACCAGGCAGCCGGTCCCGGCCCACCACAGCGGTGCGGCGGCCGCCGTCGGCGCCCGGTGGCCCCGGCCGGTCGGCACCATGGCGAGGATTCCGCTCGTCAGTCCGAGTACACCGACGAGTACGGCGGCCTTGGTGTCCGCGCGGCTGATCTCGGCCCGCACATCGGCCAGCAGCCGGACTCCCGCCCGCACCCGCGGGCTGTCCCAGGACGCGGTGGTCATGTGCCCTCCTCCGTGACGCCCTCGGCTCGTGCGGGCTTCGTCAGTTCCGCCGGTGTCCCGGCGGCCCGCTCGAACGGGTCCGTGGCCTTGAGCAGGGCCGCCATCCGCTCGGCGGCCAGGCCGCGGGTCGTCTCCAGCTGGTAGTCCTCCAGGCGGCGGCTGTCGAGGACCTGCTTGATCAGCTCCAGTTGGTGATCCACCAGCTTGTTCTGTTCGCCGCTGAGGTGGCCGAGGACGAGCGAGGTGTCCTCGGGATGGACTGCCAGGTGCAGGGCCAGCGCCCCGACGCCGCCCTTGGCGAGCTGACGCTCGTAGAAGCCGATCCGCTCGGCCCGGCGCTCGGCCTCGGACCGTTCGCGCAGCAGGGCCGCCTCGTGCTCCGGCTCGACGGCCTCCGCCGCATGCCGTGCGCTGCGCAGCCGGGCCTGGTGGGACCGCTCGGCCGTGTCCCGGCGCAGCCGCAGGATGCAGCACACCCGCAGTCCCTCGGCCGCGCCGATCGACGGGGCGTGCTCCGCCGCCTGCCGCTGCACGGACCGCTCGGCCTCGGCACTGGCCTCGATGGGGTGGGCGCGGGACGCGGTCCGCAGCGTCGGCAGTAGTTCCCGGGTGACGAGACCCGGTACGTCGCGCTCCTGGCTTCTGACGAAGGCCTCCGGGTTCATGACCCGCCAGGTGACATCGGCGGTGGCCTCGAACTCGAAGCTGTCGACCAGGCTGGGCAGCGGCACCTGGAGCCGGAAGCTGTGGGGGTCGGTGTCCACCTCGTACAGGGCGATGTAGCGCCGTACGGAGGTGGGCCGGTCGGGTGGGAGGTAGGTGTCGTACCGGCCGGCGCGGGTGACGCAGACCAGCGCGTGGTCGATACGGCCGGTGAATCGCCGTGCGCCGAGCCGGAAGCGGGGCAGTTGCCAGACCGTACGGACCGGGTCCGAATCCAGCGGGCCGGGGGCGGGGTGCTCGGGCAACTGGCGGAACCAGTCGAGCGGTTCGGCGG
>NZ_MUNF01000709.1 GCF_002154555.1 Streptomyces murinus | reverse complement strand
GAATCGGGGCGTCCATGGGCTCAGACCTTCTCAAGGCACACCCCCGTACTGATCCATTTGCTGGACTCCACCGCCAGGGCGAGTGCCCGTTCGCCGGGGCGGGCCTGCTCGGCGACGCGGTCGAGCTGGTGGAAGGGCAGCGCGTTCCCGGTGTTGCCGGTGTCGGTGACGCAGCTGATCTCGCGGGCCGCGGGCAGGGCGAGCCGGTCGAGGATCCGCCGGGTCATGTTCCGCGACAGCTGGGGCGGCAGCAGGTAGTCGACGTCCCCCGGCTCCCAGCCCGCCAGTTCCAGCATCTCCCACAGCGCCACGGCGGCCATTTCCGGCACGGACTCCTCGATCGCCTTGTAGTCCTCGGTGACGGCGGGGCCCTCCCGCGGGGTGGCGCTCGCGCCGTACCAGTTGACGACCTGGCCGGGCGCGCGGCCCTGCCCGGAGAACCGATTCAGCACCGCGCGCACGGCAAGCCGGTCGCCGAGCGGTTCCGCGGTGAGCGCGGCGGCGCCGGCACCGTCCCCGAACAGCACGTAGTTGACCAGTTCGGCGGGCGGACGGCGGGCCGCTCCCGGGCGCAGATCCAGGTGCCGGTGCGTGACGTCGCCGCCGATGACCAGGCCGGCCGCCGCGTCGCCGGCGAGCAGGGAACGGCCGAGCCGCAGCGCTTGCAGCGCGCCGGAGCAGCCGGCCTGGAGCTGGTAGACGGGCAGGTGGCCGAGGCCCAGCAGGTCGGCGACCTCGGTGGCCGTGGTGGGCAGCAGCCGGTCCGGGGTGGCCGTGGCCAGGACGAGGAAGTCGACGTCGGCGGAATCGAGTCCGGCCCGGTCCAGCGCCTCGCCAGCCGCGCGGGCACACAGCCCGGCCAGGCTGCCACGGACCTCCCCGGTGTCCAGGTCGCGGGCGAAGTGCCGGAAGCGGGTGCCGACGAATACGTCCATCCACTCCGCGCTCACGCCCAGCGCGCGGCCGAGCGTTTCGTTGTCCACGGGTTCGCCGGGCAGCGCGGTCCCGGTCCCGGCGATGAACACGGACGACACGGATCACTCCTTTCCCGGCGTCGCGCCGGCCGGAACGAGCCCGGCCAGATGCACGGCCAGGGAGTCGATGGAACGCAGCGCCGGAATCAGATCCGGCACCGCCAGCTCGCCCACCTGGGGCAGCCGCGCCTCGATCCGGTCCTTCAGCTGCATGATCATGACCGAGTCGAAGCCGAGGTCCTCGTAGAACCGGGCCCCCCGCGTCAGCTCGCCCGCGGGATATCCACCGACCTCGGCCACGGCCCCCACGACCGCCTCGACGACGACCGGCTCCGCCCCCGGGCCTCCCCGGCCGCCTTCACCCCGGCCGCCCCCGGCCGGGGTGAAGGCGGCCGGGGAGGCCCGGGGGCGGAGCCGGTCGTCGTCGAGGCGGTCGTGGGG
>NZ_MUNF01000708.1 GCF_002154555.1 Streptomyces murinus | reverse complement strand
CCGGTATCCGCCCCCACCCCCACCAACCCTCAACTGGCCATGGCCGAAGACCTCTTGACCCTCCTGCGTACGACCGTCACGGAGCCCCGTCCCGACGAGCAGCTGGAAGCGCTCACCCTGGCCGTCGCGGCCGATCTGCCCGTGCTGCTCTGGGGTGAGCCCGGCATCGGCAAGACCGCGGCGCTGACACAGCTCGCCGACACCCTCGACCTGCCGCTGACCACGGTCATCGCGAGCGTCCATGAGCCGACCGACTTCTCCGGGCTGCCCATCGTGGGCGACGACCCGGAGACGCGGGGCGTGCCGATGGCGCCGCCGCAGTGGACCGTTGAGCTGGTACGGGCCGGACGGGGGCTGCTCTTCCTGGACGAGCTCTCCACCGCCACCCCGGCGGTCCAGGCCGCGCTGCTCCGGGTCGTCCTGGAGCGCAGGGTCGGCGCGCTCCAACTGCCGCCCGGGGTAAGGATCGTGGCCGCGGCCAACCCGCGCGCCTCGGCTGCGGACGGATGGGAGCTGAGCCCGCCGCTGGCCAACCGGTTCGTGCATCTGTACTGGGTGCACGACCGGGAGGTGGTGGTGCGCGGCCTCGGCGGGGTCTGGCCCCGGGCGGAGCTGCCCCGGCTGCTGCCGGAGCGGCTGTCGGAGGCGGTGGCGTACGCCCGGCGCGCGGTGTGCGGGTTCCTTGAGGCCAGGCCGACGCTGATCCACCGGCTGCCGAGCACCGAGACGCGGCGCGGTGGCGCCTGGCCCTCGCCGCGCAGCTGGGAGGCCGCGCTGACCCTGCTCGCCTTCGGCACGGCGGCCGACGTCTCCAAGGAGGTGCTGGCGCTGCTGGTGCGGGGCGCGGTCGGGGACGGCCCGGGATTCGAACTCCTCGCCCATATCGACCGGATGGACCTCCCCGACCCGGAATCGCTGCTCGCGGATCCGGCGTCCGCCGAGCTGCCGGAGCGGGGCGATCTGCGGCAGGCGGCGCTGGAGGCGGTGGTGGCCGCCGTCGGCGCGCGGCCGCGGCGGGAGCGGTGGGAGGCGGGCTGGGCGGTACTCGTCCGCGCCCTGGAGACCGGCGCCCCGGACCTGCTGGTCGCCCCGGCGACGGCGCTGGCCGCGCTGCGACGGGACGAGTGGGAGGTGCCGGAGGCGGTGGACCGCCTGGCCGGAGTGATCGGCCTCGCCCAACGAGCCACCCGGTCAGTGGACTTGGCCACCGGATCCCCCAAGTCCGCTGCTCCTGCGACGGCGGCGCTCACGTCTCACCCGCCGATGCCGACGCCTCCTCCCACCCCGCCCGCCAACTCTCCTCGTACGACGGGCACCTGCCGATGACGACGCCCGCTGGTCACCCGCCGATGCGGACGACGTCGGTCGGCCATCCGGTCCCGACCCCCGTGC
>NZ_MUNF01000707.1 GCF_002154555.1 Streptomyces murinus | reverse complement strand
CACCTGGCTTTCACCGGCCCCCGCCCGGCTCGGCCCCGCCCGGCTCTCGGCCTCAGGCCAGGTCCTCGAACGCCTCCGCGAGATCGAGGCCGGACAGATCCGGCGGCGCCGACGCGGTGAGCGCGGCGGTGACATGGTCGCGGCGGCAGCGGGCATCCGGGTCGTGCACGTCTCCGTGGACCACCACCCAGACCGTCACCTCGCCGCGGACGTCGTCCCGTACGCCCCAGTCGTCGGCGAGCGCGGTGATGATGGCGAGCCCCCGGCCGCCGTGCGCGGTCACCGAGGGGGTGGCCGGCGCCGGGCGGGTCGGGCCCCCGCCGTCCGTGACCTCCACGATGAGCCGCCCGCCCGTGTCCACCCGCCATGCGGCCCGTACGTCACCGCCGTCGTACCCGTCTCCGCTCCCGGCCCGGGCCGCACCCAGGGGCCGGCCGTGCTTGCACGCATTGCTCAGCAGTTCGGAAAGGATCAGTACGGCGTCGTCGACCACCGATTCCGCCACGCCGCCGCCGCGCAACTGCGCGCGCATCCGGCGCCTCGCGTCCCCCACGCCCGCAGGGCCATGGGGTACGGCCATGCACGACGACGTGGGCACCTCCTGTGCCACCACCAACGCCACCCCCGAGACCTCCTTCGCCCCACGCCACGGTGTGGATGCCCCAGTGATCTGTGCCGGAAACCGGCCAATCCCCTTCCGCTGACGCATTCGATACCCGCGCACACGCGGCGAACGCGCCGGAGCACTCCCTGTGACGACAGCGGCGGCCTGCGGCGGGGTGTCAATAGGGAAGATCAGCGGCCGAGCTGGTCCAGCACCGCGCGCGGGCGGTTGGTGATGATGGCGTCGACGCCGAGTTCGAGGCAGAGGTCGACGTCCTCGGGCTCGTTCACGGTCCATACGTGCACCTGGTGCCCGGCCCGCTTCAGCCGCTCCACGTACCCGGGGTGGTTGCGCACGATCCGCACCGAGGGGCCCGCG
>NZ_MUNF01000706.1 GCF_002154555.1 Streptomyces murinus | reverse complement strand
CACGGTGACGGCGCCGGCCCGTGCCGTATGCGGTTGTCCTGGCCCGCGCCGTCTCCCCGAGTGGACGGCGCCGGGCTGCTCAGAAGGGCGGGCTAGCTTTCCGCCAGGATGTGGGAGAGCTCCTGGTCCAGATCGAAGTGCCGGTGCTCCGTGCCGGGCGGCACGGCGGCGTCGGTTCGCTTCAGGAAGGACTCGAGGGCCCGTGCGGGCGCCTCGAGCAGGGCCTCCCCCTCAGGGGAGCTGAGGGCGATGCAGACAACGCCCTGACCATGGCTGCGGGACGGCCAGACGCGGACGTCTCCGGTTCCGGTGGGCCGATGCAGCCCCTCGGCGAGAAGGTCGCGGGCGAACACCCACTCGACGGTCTCCTCGGCTCCGGTGTGGAAGGTGGCGTGCACGGCGTAGGGGTCGGCCGTGTCGTACCGCAGGCCTGCGGGGACAGGCAGGGAGGACTCGCTCGACACAACGAGGCGCAGGTGCAGCTCGCAGCTGACCGTGGTGTTCATAAGCGCCAGGGCCTTTCGCTCAGTGTGCGCTCGGGGATTCGCACGTCGGCGAAATCGACATGCCACCTACGGTGCCGTTGTAAACCCCTCTGAGGGTTTTGCGTGCGTTTACGACACTCTTCCGGCCGAGAACTCGTACCGGATCTACGACCATTCCAGTGATGTGAATCACTCGGGTAGCGTTGTCGGTATGAATACGGGGAGTGACCAACCTGGGCTCGGGTCCCGCGCGCCGGAATTCATCAAGGCGCGCAGACTGCTGCACCGCGGCTGGCAGGCCGGCGTCTTCGTGATCGGCCTCGCGGTCGTGATCGCCGGCGTCGCCATGCTCGCGCTGCCCGGACCGGGCTGGGTGGTGATCTTCGCGGGCATGGCGATCTGGGCGACCGAGTTCGTCTGGGCCCAGGTCGTGCTCCGCTGGACCAAACGCAAGGTCACCGAGGCGGCACAGCGTGCCCTGGATCCCGCGGTGCGCCGCCGCAACATCGTCCTGACCGTGACCGGAGCGGTGATCATCGTGGTGCTGTGCACGATCTATCTGTGGCGGTTCGGACTCGTGCCGCCCTGGAAGATCAAGGGCCGGTGAGCCGCTCGCACCGCCCCGCGCGGGCACCGGCGGGCCGCTGGTCGAAGGCACCGCCTGACATGGGGTAATCTTCTTCCTGTGCCCGGGCGATTAGCTCAGTGGGAGAGCGCTTCGTTCACACCGAAGAGGTCACTGGTTCGAACCCAGTATCGCCCACCCCGGACCGACGGCCCATCCGCGAAAGAGCGGATGGGCCGTCGTCGTATTCGCCGGCCATGACGAACCGTCACCCGGCGGAAGAAGTTCCGGTCACACGCAACTGGCCGAAACTGTCCGGGATTTCCGGAAAGCCGCGGACTTTCCCGCGCGCCGCACCTGGAGCGGCGAATTCCGCGTTGTCCCAACACCGGTGAACGGCAAGCGATCTGAGCCCTCCTCAGTGTCCGGCGCGGCCGGCCGCCCGGGGGCGGGCAGACTCGGCGCATGGACTGGAACCACTACCGCTTCCGCAGCCCATGGCACCTGCCCGTGCCGCCGGCCGCCGTCTTCGCCGTACTGGAACGACCCGAGGACTACCCCCGCTGGTGGCCCCAGGTGCGCTCGGTGACCCGGCTCGACGACGCCACCGGCATCCTCACCATCCGCTCGGTGCTGCCGTACGCCATGACCTTCACCGCGCACGAGCGGCGCCGCGATCCGGCCGCCGGGATCCTGGAGATCGCCATGAGCGGCGACATCGAGGGCTGGGCCCGCTGGACGGTCACCGCCGCGGGCGCCGGGACGCTCGCCGTCTACGAGCAGGAGGTCGACGTCCGCAAGCCTCTGCTCCGGCGGCTGGCCGTGCCAGGGCGCGCGGTCTTCCGCGCCAACCACCGCCTGATGATGCGCGCCGGACGGCGCGGACTGCTGCGCCGGCTGCGAGCGGTTTGAAGGATCGGCGTCGGGACCTGTATTGTTCAGTGCGTTCCCGGGCGATTAGCTCAGTGGGAGAGCGCTTCGTTCACACCGAAGAGGTCACTGGTTCGAACCCAGTATCGCCCACCGGGAAAGAGCCGGTCCGCAACAGCGGACCGGCTCTTTTTGCTGCCGAGGGAGGGATGGCCCCGGGCAACTGGGCGGCCGCACACCGGTGATGCACCGGCGGAACCACCCGTCGCCCGCGGGAGCGGGGGACGGCAGGATGCCGGAGTGACTCATCCGCTCCGGCTCCGTGACTTCCGGCTGCTCTTCGTCAGCCGCACCATGTCCACGCTCAGCGACGCCCTGGTGCCCACCGCCCTGAGCCTCGCCGTGATCGAGGTGACCGGCTCGGCGACCGCTCTGGCCGTGGTGCTCGGCTGCGCCCTGGGCGCCCGGCTGCTCGCACTGCCCGTGGCCGGCGTCGTGGCCGACCGGTACGACACCCGCTGGGTGGCCTTCGGCGCCGACCTCACCCGGGTCGTCACCCAGGCCCTCGTCGCCGTCCAACTGGTCGGCGGCCACCCCTCGATCCCGCTGATCGCCACCGCCCAGGCCATGGCGGGGGTGGCCTCGGCCGTCAGCCTCCCCAACCTCGCACCGCTCGTCACCCGGGCCGTACCCGGCCCCGGACCGCAGCGGCAGAAGGCCAACTCGCTGATGGGCGTGGCCAAGAGCATCTCCCAACTGGCAGGACCCGCCCTCGCCGGCGCGCTGATCTGGGCGGTCGGCATCGGCTGGGTCTTCGTCCTCGACTCCGCCGCCTTCGCCGTCAGCGCCACCATGCTGCTCCTCGTCCGCCTGAACCGGGACGGGCCGCCGCCCGGCGCCCGCCGCGCGATCCTCGCCGGGCTGGTCGAGGGCTGGGCCGAGGTGCGCGCCCGGGACTGGTACTGGATCAGCCTGATCGCACACGCCACCTGGAACTTCGCCGCCAACATCCTGCTCACCCTCGGCCCGCTCGTCGCGGTCACCCGGCTCGGCGGACAGGGCACCTGGATCGCGGTGACACAGGCCGGCGGCATCGGCCTGCTGGCCGGCTCGCTGCTGGCCGGACGCGCCCGGCCCCGGCGCCCGATCCTCGCCGGCAACCTGGTCCTGGCCGGCTACGCCGTGCCCCTGACCCTCTTCGCGATCGGGGCCCCGGTGCCCGTGCTCGTGGCCGGGTACGGCGTCGCCATGGCCGGCCTCGGCTTCCTGAACCCCACCTGGCAGACCGCCGTGCAGACGGCCGTCCCGCAGCACGTGCTCGCCCGGGTCAGCTCCTACGACTGGCTGGTCTCGCTCGCCGCACAGCCCCTCGGCGTCATCCTCGCCCCGATCGCCCTGCACGCCTGGGGTGCCCGGCTGCCCTTCGCGCTCACGGCCGTCCTGGTCGCCACCGTCTGCGCCGGTACCGCACTGGCGCCCGGCGTGCGCGAGCTGCGCCTCGAACAGCCCGCGGACACCCCGGTCGACGGCCCCCGCTCGCTCCGCGCGGCCGCGTCGGACAAGGCGACGGGCACGGCCTGACCCCTCGTCCGGGGGCCTCGCGCACGAAACGCGACACGGCCCCCGCGGTGCTCGCACCACGCACACCGGCGCCGACGAGACGGCCGGACCCACGCGTAGAAGCACCGGAGGCTCTGGGGTCTTTCGTCCGGACCAGCCCGACATGATCCAAACGAGAGGTCCTAAGCCGCCGCCGGCATCTCCGGCCGCAGCGGCCACTCCGTGCTGACCGTCTCCTCCGATCCATTGCGGGCGAACCAGGACTGGAGGCCGCGGGCCTGGGCGGCATGCCAGTTGGCCTGGAGGGTGTGCAGCTCGGCGGGGGAGAGGCGTTCGAGGCGGGTGGCGAAGCGGCGGCCCAGCGCGCGCACCACCTCCAGCGCGGCCAGCGCGTCCGCCGCCGCGTCGTGCGCCCCCTCCAGCTCCACACCGTAATGCGCGCACAGATCCGTCAGCGTCCGGCGCCCCTTGCGATAGCGGTCCAGATGCTTGTCCAGCACCCGCGGATCCAGCACCCGCAGCGGCACCGAAGGAAACCACCGCTCCAGCGACGACGCCCGGTGCCGGCGCAACTCCCGGTCCAGCAGCGTCAGATCGAACGGCGCGTTCATCACCACCAGCGGGCGCCCCCGCGCCGCGTGCTCCGCCAGCTGCTCGGCTATCTCGAACATCACCGGCGCCGGCCAGCGCCCGTTGCGCTGAAGGTGCTCCTCCGTCAGCCCGTGCACCGCTATCGCCCCCGCCGGCACCGGAACCCCCGGGTTCACCAGCCAGCGCGAGACGCGGGGCAGGGTCTCCGGCGCGTCCTGGACGACGACGGCGGCCGACACGATCCGGTCGGTCTCGACGTCCACACCCGTGGTCTCCGTGTCGAAGGCGGCCAACGGCCCCTCGTACCAGTACGTCATCCCAACCCAACTCCTCGTTCACCCACGGCAGATGACGTCCCGTCTTCTGCCAGTTTGGTGATACCCGGGCCGTTTGCGCCGTACGCCGGACGGAGACAACAGGAGTACGGGTCTTTGCAGTTCAGCAGCCCGCAGCGGGGAAACTCTTGGCTCGGAAGGCTGTTGGTCATGGCCACTTTGCAGCCCGAGCGCGGTGGGCTGCTGCCCGAGCGCACGGGCACCGTCCGCGGCTCGCTCGCCACCACCGCCTGCATGGAGACACTCCAGGTCGGCTATCTGCACGCGGTCGCCGCCGCGGCCGGCTGCTCGCTGTCCCAGCCCTTCCCGGACAACGGCATCGACTGGCACGTCAGCCACAGCGCGCCCGGCCACACCGTCGACGACGAGGTCACCATCAAGGTCCAGCTCAAGGCCACGTACCAGATACCGCCCCACCCCCCGGGCCGCACCTTCTCCTTCACCCTCGACAACGACCATCTGCGCAAGCTCGCCCGCACACCCGTCTCGGTGCACAAGATCCTCGTCGTGATGCTGGTCCCGCGCGCCCAGGACGACTGGCTGCGCGCCGGCCACGACCGGCTCGACCTGAGGCACTGCTGCTACTGGGTCAACCTGGCCGGCCACCCGCTCACCGGCCGGACCCGGACCACCGTGCGGATACCGACCACACGCATCTTCGACGACCGGGCGCTGTGCGAGATCATGACCCGCGTCGGGACGG
>NZ_MUNF01000705.1 GCF_002154555.1 Streptomyces murinus | reverse complement strand
GGACACCCGTCCCGCCACCGCCCTCCGTCACCGTAAAATCCGCACGTCAGGGCCACCACAACGCCCCCGGAGGAGCCATGGCCGAACACCCCGCCTACCCCGTAGGTCTGCGCCTCTCCGGCCGCCGCGTGGTCGTCCTCGGCGCCGGACAGGTCGCCCAGCGCCGGCTGCCCGCCCTGATCGCGGCCGGCGCGGACATCGTCCTCGTCTCCCCGGAGGCGACCCCCTCCGTCGAGGCGATGGCGGACACGGGCGAGCTCACCTGGCACCGGCGGCGCTACACGGACGGCGACCTCGCCGACGCCTGGTACGCGCTCATCGCCACCAGCGACCCCGACGCCAACACCGCCGCCTCCGCCGAGGCCGAGCGGCACCGCGTCTGGTGCGTACGCTCCGACGACGCCGACCTGGCCACCGCCTGGACCCCCGCCACCGGCACCAGCGAGGGCGTCACCGTCGCCGTCCTCACCACGGACGCCCGCGGCCGCGACCCCCGGCACACCGCCGCCGTCCGCGACGCGGTCGTCGAGGGCCTGCGCGACGGCACCCTGGTCGCCCCCCACCACCGCACCCGCGCCCCCGGCGTCGCGCTGGTCGGCGGCGGCCCCGGCGACCCCGACCTGATCACGGTCCGCGGCCGCCGGCTGCTCGCCGAGGCGGACGTCGTCATCGCCGACCGGCTCGGCCCCCGCGACCTGCTCGCCGAACTCCCCCCGCATGTCGAGGTGATCGACGCGGCGAAGATCCCGTACGGCCGCTACATGGCCCAGGAGGCCATCAACAACGCGCTGATCGAGCACGCCAAGCAGGGCAAGTCGGTCGTACGGCTCAAGGGCGGCGACCCCTTCGTCTTCGGGCGCGGGATGGAGGAGGTCCAGGCGCTCGCCGAGGCCGGCATCCCCTGCACCGTCGTCCCTGGCATCTCCAGCTCCATCTCGGTGCCGGGCGCGGCCGGCATCCCGGTCACCCACCGGGGCGTCGCCCATGAGTTCACGGTCGTCAGCGGCCATGTCGCCCCCGACGACGCGCGTTCGCTGGTCGACTGGCCCTCGCTGGCCAAGCTCACCGGCACCCTGGTGATCCTGATGGGCGTCGACAAGATCGGGAAGATCGCCGAGACGCTCGTCGCGCACGGCAAGTCCCCGAAGACCCCGGTCGCCCTGGTGCAGGAAGGCACGACGGCCGCGCAGCGCCGCGTCGACGCCACCCTCGCCACGGTCGCCGAGACCGTCCGCACCGAGGACGTGAAGCCCCCGGCGGTCATCGTGATCGGCGCGGTCGTGACGGAGGGCCCCGATCGGGCCGTCTGACCGAATACCCCCTTGATCACGCGTAACCTCGGGTAACGCACGTCTACCCAGCCGTTGGCACCACACCCAGGACAAGGCAGTATCACCCTGTGGCCGATCTCATCACCGTCGAGGACCCCGACGACCCGCGCCTCTTGGACTACACGGACCTCACCGACGTCGAGCTGCGCCGCAAGCGCGAGCCCGCCGAGGGCCTGTTCATCGCCGAGGGCGAGAAAGTCATCCGCCGCGCCAAGGAAGCCGGCTACGAGATGCGCTCCATGCTGCTCTCGGCCAAGTGGATCGACGTCATGCGCGACGTCATCGACGAACTCCCCGCCCCTGTCTACGCCGTGAGCCCCGAACTCGCCGAGCGGGTCACCGGCTACCACGTGCACCGCGGCGCCCTCGCTTCCATGCAGCGCAAGCCGCTGCCCACCGCCGCCGAACTGCTCGGCTCCGCCCGCCGCGTGGTGGTCATGGAGTCGGTCAACGACCACACCAACATCGGCGCCATCTTCCGCTCCGCGGCCGCCCTCGGCATGGACGCCGTGCTGCTCTCGCCCGACTGTGCCGACCCGCTGTACCGGCGCAGCGTCAAGGTGTCGATGGGCGCCGTGTTCTCGGTGCCGTACGCCCGCCTGGAGAACTGGCCGAAGGGCCTGGAGCAGGTCCGCGAGGCCGGCTTCACCCTGCTCGCCCTCACCCCGGACGAGAAGGCCCGCAGCCTGGACGAGGCCGCCCCGCACACCATGGACAGGGTCGCGCTGATGCTGGGCGCCGAGGGCGGCGGCCTGTCCAGGCAGGCCCTGGTCGCCGCCGACGAATGGGTCCGCATCCCGATGTCCCACGGCGTCGACTCGCTCAACGTGGGCGCGGCGGCCGCGGTCGCCTTCTACGCGGTGGCGACGGGACGACCCCGGTCCTGACCGGGACCCTCCTGCACGACGGCGCCGCGCCGGGTGAGGAGAGACCCGTACGGGTCGCCGTACGACCCCTCGCCTCCGGCCACTCGCGCGTGGTCGGCCGGCAGCTGCCGTGACTGCCGTACGCCCGGCCCGGCGCTCCCGCCGGACGCGCCCCCGGACCCGTCGCCCAGACCCCGGGCCGGGCCCTGGCAGCCCTGGGCCAGGGCGATGCCGAGGGCCACGAGCAGGGTCACCACGAAGAACACGGTGAGGCGCTGACGCAGCAGGCGGGGGTTGGCGGGGCGCAGCCCGGTCTTCGTGGTGCGCGGCGCCGGACGCCGGGCACCGCCGCGGGTACCGGGACGGCTGCCACCGGTGGACCGGGGGCCGCTGCCCCGCTGCTCGGGGGCGGGCCGGGCCGCACCCGGACGCGAGGGAGTACCGCCACCGCGGGAACCGCCCCGCGAGGGCACCCCGCCCCGGGGGGCCGCACCGCGCGGCAACGGTGTGCCGGGGGCCTGGCGGCGCGCGGCACGCTGCGGTTCGGGGTAGGTGTCGACGAGCCGCCCGGTGGGCCGGTCCGCCTCCGCCGCGCGCGGGGACGGCGGCCGTGCCTCGCTCAGACCCTGGGCCTCGCGGGCCGCGATCTCCTTGAGCCGCAGCGACAGTTGGAGGGTGCTGGGCCGGTCCTCGGGGTTCTTGGCGAGACAGGCCCGGATCAGCGGGGCGAGCGCGTCGGGCACACCGTGCAGATGCGGTTCCTCGTGCACCACCCGGTACAGCATCACCTCCGAACTGCCGTGTCCGAAGGGGGAGTCGCCGGTCGAGGCGTAGGCGAGGGTCGCGCCCAGCGAGAAGACGTCGGNNGGCGCGAGGAAGCCGGGGGAGCCCACGGCGGTGCCCACATGGGTGAGGGTGGAGGCGCCGGTGGACCAGGCGATGCCGAAGTCGATGATCCGCGGCCCCTTGGGGGACAGCAGGATGTTGGAGGGCTTCAGGTCCCGGTGGACCACTCCCGCCTCGTGCACCGCGACCAGGCCCTCGGACAGTGCCGCGCCGATCGCCGCCGCGTCGGCCGCGAGCAGCGCGCCCTCGTCGGCGACCCGGTCGTGCAGCGAGGGCCCGGGGACGTACTGGGTGGCGAACCAGGGGCGGTCGGCCTCCAGGTCGGCGGCCACCAGCCGGGCCGTGCAACCACCGCGGATCCGACGGGCCGCGGAGACCTCGCGCGCGAAACGCGAGCGGAACTCCTGGTCCTCGGC
>NZ_MUNF01000704.1 GCF_002154555.1 Streptomyces murinus | reverse complement strand
GGGTTCATCGGGGGGTCTCCTCGGCTGCGGGATCGTGGGGTGCGGCGGCTTCGAAGGTGGGCCGGGTGGTGGATGCGGTGGCGGGCCAGGTGGTGGACGCGGTGGCGGGCCCGGTGGTCCAGGCCACCACGTAGGCGCGGGGCGCCAGCGCGGGCGGGTTGGCCGCCCGGGCGCAGTGGACCGGGTAGGCGTCGGCGAGGCGGCCGGAGACGAGCAGCCGGCTGCCGTCGGGGGCGGCCTCCAGAACCCTGAAGTCCCGTGGTCGGCCGCCGAATCCGGTGCCCTCGGCCTTGGCGACGGCTTCCTTGGCGGCCCAGAAGCGGGCGAACCACTCCGCCTGCGGACCCGACTGCGCCCGGAGCAGCCGGAGTTCCGCCGGTCCGAGCGCCGTGGCGAGGGTCGCGCTCTCGCGTGCGACGACCTCCTCGATGTCGATACCGACGCCAACGCCAACGCCGTCGGCGCTGCCAGGCCCGGGGTGCGGGCCGCGCGGCCGTACGAGCGCCACGCCCGCCTCGGCCCGGTGCGCGAGGGAGACGTCCAGCGGGGGCAGGGTCCGGCCGTGCACACCGGTGACGCGGGGGCGCCCGGCCTCGTCGTTGTGGACCTGGATCTCGGCCGGGAAGACGGGCCCCTCGCCCTGCTCCCAGAGCCATCGGCGTACCGCGTCCTTGACGGCGATCCGGCCGAGCAGCCACTGGCGGCGGCCCCGGGGCGGATGGGCGGCGTACTGCGCGCGCTCGGCGCTGCCCAGCGAGTTGCGCATGATGAGCTCGCGGGAGGCAAGGTCGGGCCAGCGCTCGTGCAGCAGCGTCCAGCCGCCGGGCTGGACGGCGGAGAGGGTGTGGCGCTCGGGGAAGCGTTCGACGGGGCGGGTGGTCGGGTCGTTGTCGAAGCGGCGGTCCTGCCAGCCGTCGAGCACGGCCCACACCCGGCCGCCGACGGTGAGCTGGGCGTCGGCTTCGAGGAGGGTGTCGGTGAGGGTGGTGATCCGCACCAGGCAGTCGACGGGGGTGCCGGGCGCCGGATGCGGCCCGTGGAACGTCATCCGCCGCATCTGCACGGGGAACACGACGGTCCGCTCGGTGCGGGTCGCCATGATCCAGTAGCCGAGCAGCTGGCCCACGTTGTCCAGCAGCGCGCCGGGGGCGGCGGGTGCGGTGATCACCCCGCGCACATGCCGCTCGCCGATCGCGGACAGCTCGGTCAGGCCCTGGAACCCCGGGCCGTGGAACATCCAGCGCTCGCGGTAGATCTGCGCGGCGGTGTGCTCGGGG
>NZ_MUNF01000703.1 GCF_002154555.1 Streptomyces murinus | reverse complement strand
ACCCCCACCCCGACGCCGACCCCGACCTCGTGCAAGCCCGCGTGGAACTCGTCCACCGCGTACACGGGCGGCACCGAGGTGTCGTACGAGCAGCACAACTGGAAGGCCAAGTGGTGGACCCAGAACGAGGTGCCCGGCGCCTCCACCTGGGGCCCCTGGCAGGACGAGGGCGCCTGCTGATCCCGCGCCCGCCCCGTGGCCGGGTACCCGTCCGGTGTTCGTCGCACCGGACGCGTCCCCGGCCGCACGCGTGCCCCGGAACCGGTCCGTCCGGATGACACACGGTGCGACCTGCGCGACTGGTGGAATACGCCAAGTGGCCGTAGCGTCGAGGTGACCTGCTCGGACACGGCACGAACGGTGGGAGCGGCCATGCGCGGATCAGTGGTGGGAACGGCGGTGACCCTGGCGGCAGCGGCTCTGCTGACGGCGGGGACGACAACGGCTTCGGCCAGTCCGCCGACCACGACCGCGTCGCCCACCGCGACGGCGCGGTCCGGGGCCGGGGACCGGGTGCTGGTGGACTGCTTCTCGCACCGCAATGTGCGCCCCACGGACTTCATCCTGGCCTGCGGTGACGGCAACAGCCGGCTCAAGGGGCTGCACTGGACCTCCTGGGGCTCCGGCGGCGCCACCGGCACGGGCACGAACTGGGTGAACGACTGCAAGCCGTACTGCGCGGCCGGCACCTTCCACCCCTACCCGGTGGTCATCCGGCTCAGCGGCGGCACGCAGTGGAAGAAGCATCCGTCCTTCGAACGCTTCACCCAGCTGACCCTGAACTACAGCGGCGCGCGGCCGCAGGGCTTCCAGCAGACGATGTCGTACCCGCTCTGGGACGGCCCCACGGCCCCGCAGGGCTGAGCACGCGAGGAGCGGCCGGGTCCGGCGAGGACCCGGCCGCTCTCCCGCGAGTTCACTCGGCCGCTCTCCCGCGGGCTCAGCCGATCTCGACCAGCAGGTCGCCGCCCTCCACCTGCTGGATCCGGTTGATGGCCAGCCGGGACACCCGGCCCGCCTTCGGGGCCGTGATCGCGGCCTCCATCTTCATCGCCTCGATGGTGGCGATGGTGACACCGGCCGCCACCTCGTCGCCCTCGGCCACGGAGAGCGTCACCACACCGGCGAACGGCGCGGCCACATGGTTCGGGTTCGAACGGTCGGCCTTCTCCGTCACCGGCACGTCCGAGGCGGCCGACCGGTCACGGACCTGGATGGGCCGCAACTGGCCGTTGAGCGTGGACATCACCGTGCGCATACCGCGCTCGTCGGCCTCGCCGATCGCCTGGAGCTCGATCAGCAGCCGCACACCGGGCTCCAGATCGACGGCGTACTCCTTGCCCGGGCGCAGACCGTAGAAGAACGCCTTGCTGTCCAGGACGCTGGTGTCGCCGTACGACTGCCGGTGGCCCTCGAACTCCCTGGTGGGCGCCGGGAACAGCAGCCGGTTCAGGGTCGCCCTGCGGTCCTTGGCCAGCCCCTCGCGGTCCTCGGCGGACAGCTCGGGCACCGGCTTGGCCGCGGCACGGCCCTGGAGCGCCTTGGTGCGGAACGGCTCCGGCCAGCCGCCGGGCGGGGTGCCCAGCTCCCCGCGCAGGAAGCCGATCACCGAGTCGGGGATGTCGAACCGGTCAGGGGTCTGTTCGAAGTCCGTCGGGGAGACCCCGGCGCCCACCAGGTGCAGGGCGAGATCGCCGACCACCTTGGAGGACGGGGTGACCTTGACCAGGCGGCCGAGGATCCGGTCGGCGGCGGCGTACATCTCCTCGATGTCCTCGAAGCGGTCGCCGAGGCCGAGCGCGACGGCCTGGGTGCGCAGGTTGGACAGCTGGCCGCCGGGGATCTCATGGAGGTAGACGCGCCCGGTCGGCGCGGCGAGGCCCGCCTCGAAGGGGGCGTAGATCCGGCGCACGCCCTCCCAGTACGGCTCCAGGTCGCCGACCGCCTGGAGGTCGAGCCCGGTGGGCCGCTCGGAGTGGTCGGTGGCGGCCACGATCGCGGACAGGGACGGCTGGGAGGTCGTCCCGGCCATGGAGGCGACCGCGCCGTCCACCGCGTCCGCGCCCGCCTGGATCGCGGCGAGGTAGGTGGCGAGCTGGCCGCCCGCGGTGTCGTGGGTGTGCAGATGCACGGGCAGGTCGAACTCGCGGCGCAGCGCCGAGACCAGCGTGGCGGCGGCCGGGGCGCGCAGCAGTCCGGCCATGTCCTTGATCGCGAGGACATGGGCGCCCGCGTCCACGATCTGCTCGGCGAGCCGCAGGTAGTAGTCGAGGGTGTAGAGCCGCTCGCCGGGGTCGCTCAGATCGCCGGTGTAGCACAGGGCGACCTCGGCGACGGCCGTGCCGGTCTCGCGCACGGCCTCGATGGCGGGGCGCATCTGGCCGACGTCGTTGAGGGCGTCGAAGATGCGGAAGATGTCGATGCCGGTGGCGGCGGCCTCCTGCACGAAGGCGTCGGTGACCTCCGTCGGGTACGGCGTGTAGCCGACGGTGTTCCGGCCGCGCAGCAGCATCTGGAGGCAGATGTTGGGCACGGCCTCGCGCAGCGCGGCCAGCCGCTCCCAGGGGTCCTCGGCGAGGAAGCGCAGGGCGACGTCGTAGGTGGCACCGCCCCAGCACTCCAGGGACAGCAGCTCGGGCAGGGTGCGGGCGACGACCGGGGCGACGGCCAGGAGGTCCTTGGTGCGCACCCGGGTGGCCAGCAGCGACTGGTGGGCGTCGCGGAAGGTGGTGTCGGTGACTCCGATCGTCGGCGACTCGCGCAGCCGGCGGGCGAAGCCCTCGGGGCCGAGTTCCACGAGGAGTTGGCGTGATCCGGCGGGCGGCTCGGCGGCGGTGGGCACCGGCAGCTTGGTCAACGGGTCGAACAGGTCGGGCCGTTCACCGTGCGGCTTGTTCACCGTGACATCGGCGAGGAAGGTGAGCAGCTTGGTGCCGCGGTCCGCGGAGGAGCGGGCGGTGAGCAGATGCGGGCGCTCCTCGATGAACGAGGTGGTGATCCGCCCGGCCTGGAAGTCCGGGTCGTCAAGGACGGCCTGGAGGAAGGGGATGTTGGTGGACACACCGCGGATGCGGAACTCGGCGACGGCGCGCCGGGCGCGGCCGATGGCGGCCTTGAAGTCCCGGCCCCGGCAGGTGAGTTTCACCAGCATCGAGTCGAAGTGGGCGCTGATCTCCGTACCGGCGTGGGTGGTTCCGCCGTCCAGCCGGATGCCGGAGCCGCCCGGCGAGCGGTAGGCGCTGATCTTGCCGGTGTCCGGGCGGAAGCCGTTGGCCGGGTCCTCGGTGGTGATACGGCACTGGAGCGCGGCCCCGTGCAGGGTGATGGTCTCCTGGGCGAGGCCGAGGTCGGCGAGGGTCTCACCGGCGGCGATCCGCAGCTGCGCCTGGACCAGGTCGACGTCCGTGACCTCCTCGGTGACGGTGTGCTCGACCTGGATGCGCGGGTTCATCTCGATGAAGACGTGGTTGCCGTCGCGGTCGAGCAGGAACTCCACGGTGCCCGCGTTGCGGTAGCCGATCTCGCGCGCGAAGCGCACGGCGTCGGCGCAGATCCGCTCCCGGAGCGCGGGGTCGAGGTTCGGGGCGGGCGCCAGCTCGATGACCTTCTGGTGGCGGCGCTGGAGCGAGCAGTCGCGCTCGAAGAGGTGGACGACATTGCCCTCGCCGTCGGCGAGGATCTGCACCTCGATGTGGCGG
>NZ_MUNF01000702.1 GCF_002154555.1 Streptomyces murinus | reverse complement strand
GTGTCCCCCCG
Source organism: Streptomyces murinus (assembly GCF_002154555.1). Taxonomy (GTDB): domain Bacteria; phylum Actinomycetota; class Actinomycetes; order Streptomycetales; family Streptomycetaceae; genus Streptomyces; species Streptomyces murinus. Next base: position 5,927 of record NZ_MUNF01000702.1, on the reverse strand, counting down.
GACGCCGCCGCCCTCCTGGAGTGCCCGGGATGCGGCTGGCTCGGTCCGGCCGACTCCGTGTACTGCGGCGGCGAGTGCGGCCGCCGCCTGAACGGGCCGTCGGCATGAGCGCGGGCACGGACCCCGTCCGCGACGGCGGCACACCCGCCACGGCGGGCGCCGGAGGCGGGCGGCGGGTGCCGGGGGAGCGGGCGGCCGGCAGTACGACCGCCCATGACCTGGCCGTCCGCCACCGCCTGCTGCTCGCCCTGGCGGCGCTGCTGACGCTCTCCCTCTTCCTGTCCTACGAGGGGGTGCACGGCGACGCCGATCCGCTGCGCACCTCCAGCGCCCCCGCGGTGCTCTCCCTCGACACCGCCCTGTACGCCCTCGGGCAGGCCGAGGCGGACGCCGGTGCGGCGACCCCCACCAGCGACTTCCAGAAGCAGATCTCGGTCGCCGCGCAGAGCGTCGCGGCCGCCGCGGGCGACGATGCCGGGGGACCGTCGGCACGGCAGGCGCTCCAGACCGTGGCCGCGCTGATCACCGTCTACGCGGTCAAGGTGCAGCAGGCCCAACAGCAGCCCGCCGGGGGCGTGTTGCGCGAGGCATACCTCAGCTACGCGACGAGCGTCCTGGCGGACCCGGGCTCCGGGATACTGCCCCGGCTGAAGGTCCTCCAGGCGCAGCGGCGCGCGGCCGTGCACCGGCAGACCTCCTTCGGACCACTGCTGTGGTGCGGCTGGGCCGTGACGCTGCTGCTCGCGCTCGCCCTGGTCTGCTGTCTGCTGGAGACCCAGCTGTTCCTGCGCCGCCGCTTGCGGCGCCGCTACAACCGGGGCCTGCTCGGCGCGGGCGCGCTGCTCCTGGCCGGGCTCGCCGTGACCCTGCTGTTCACGGTGTGGACGCACACGGGGATGACGGACACCCGGCGACTGCTCGACCGCCCGCTGTCCGGGCGGGAACTCAACCACGCGGGGCGGGCGACCGCCGCGTACCTGGCGGACACCGGGCTGCGCGCCGCGGCCGCCGGATGGATCCTGATCGGAGGCATCCTGGTCATGGCACTGGCCGAGACGGGACTGCGACGGCACCTCGACGAGTACCGGTTCAGGCCCCGGTGAGCGGGCGAGCGCGAGGCCGCGCCCGGACGGTCACCGTGGTGGCGGGCTGCCTCGTCCTGCTGGCGGCGGCCGTCGTGCTGGGCGCCCGCGCCGTCGGCCGGGAGCCGACCGTCACCCTGCTGGCGAACTGGACGGGCCGTGACGAGGCGAATCTGCGCCGCGCGGTGATCGAGCCGTTCGAGCGCGCGTACCACGTGCGCGTGGACTACCAGGGCAGCTCGGCCGAGAGCCAGGTGCTCGGCGCCGATGTCGAGGCCGGGACCCCGCCGGACGTGGTGGTGCTGACCGGTCCCGGTGAACTCGCCGACTACGCGGGCCAGAAGCAGCTCCAGCCGCTCGACGGGCTCATTCCCCGGGAGGACTTCGGCACGTCCTGGGCGACCCCGCTCGCGGACGGGCATGTGTACTGGTTCCCGCTCAAGGCCGACCTCAAGAGCATCGTCTGGTACCCGGCGGGGACCGGCGAGGGGCAGCGCCGCGCGGCCCGGGACGATCCGGCGCAGTGGTGCGTGGGGATGGGCTCCGGCGCGACCAGCGGCTGGCCCGGCACGGACTGGATCGAAGACATCCTGCTCCAGCAACAGGGGCCGCGCGTCTACCAGTCGTGGGCGAGCGGCAAGCTGTCCTGGCGCTCGCCCGAGGTACGGCAGGCGTGGACGACCTGGGGCCGCCTGATGGGCGCGGGCACGTCGGAGAAGCTGCTGCGCCGCACCCTGAAGACGGGCTACGCCGAAGCGTCCGCACCGGTCACGGCCACTCCCCGGGGCTGCACGCTCGAACACCAGGCGTCCTTCATCCGCACCCAGTCCACCGCCTGGAAGCAGGCCGACGGCCGCTACGCCCCCTCGGCCGCCCTCATCCCGGGCGCCACCGCCAAGGACTCCTGGGAGGTCTCCGGCGACCTGGTCGCCCTGCTGCACGCCACCCCCCAGGCGAAGCGGCTGATCCGCTATCTGTCCTCCCCGGCCGCCCAACGCGCCTGGGCCGACGCCGAGTCCGCCTTCTCCGTCGACACCAGGGCCCGGCCCACCGCCACCGGACCCACCTGGCACCGAACGCTCGCCACGACCCTGCTCTCCCCGGCCGCCACGCACTGCTTCGACGCCTCCGACGCGATGCCGCCCACCGTCCGCGACGCCTTCGCCGAGGCCGTGATCGACTACCTGGCCCACCCGGCCCGTCTCACCTCCCTGCTCACCACGCTGGACACGCTGAGGTCGGCGCCGGGACAGACCTGGCTGCCGTCGGTGTGCGACCAAGTGCCGTGAGGCAGAAGGTGACTTGGAGGGGAAGGGAGGGCGGGCCGGTCGCCGGTCAGCCCATCGCCCACTCCAGCTTCAGCTCGCGCCCCTGCTCGCGGCCCGCCCGCGCCGCCGGTTCGCGGGTCGCCGGGTCCAGCGGGTTGGCGCCGATCGCGGTGGTCGAGGCGTCGTCGGGGCCGATGACGAGGACCTCGGCGCCCTCGGCGCGCAGTGCCGCGACCGTGTCGTCCAGCGGGTGGTCGCTCGGGAGGGGCTCGACGGGACCCAGCGGGACGAGGACCAGGACCCGGGTGGCGCCCGCGGCGAGGTCGACGTTGGCCACGGAGCGGATACCGCCGTCGATGTAGCGGCGCCCGGCGATCGTCACCGGCGGCCACACCCCCGGAACGGCACAGCTGGCGGCGACCGCGTCGACCAGCGAAACCCCCGAGTCGCGGTCGAAGACCCGCGTGTCCCCGGTCTCGGCGTCGACCGCCACCACCCTCAACGCCCGCTGGGGCCAGCCGTGTTCGGGCAGCCGGGACTCGATCACCGCGAGCCGCTCCGGCTCGCCGACCGTCCGCGCGGCCAGCGCCACCCGGCCGACCGCGCCGCGCAGCTCCGCCGCCGAGGACGCCGTGGCCATCGTGACGCCGATCTCCGCGGTGAACCGCTCGATGTCCATCTCGGCCATGATCTCGGTGGCCTGCAACGAAGGCTCCACCTGCCGCGCGAACAGCTCCTCCACGCCGAGCCCGCTGCCCAGTTGGGCCGCGACGGTCGCGCCCGCGGAGGTGCCCACCAGCAACCCGGCCCCGGTGACGTCCTGCCCGGCATCGGCGAGTCCCGCGAGCAGCCCGGTCATCCAGGCGATCCCGCCCACACCGCCGCCACCCAGCACCAACGCCTCGGTCATCTCAGCTCCTTCAGCAGTCTTCTCTGTCGCACCGGCATCGCCGGCCGCAGGAGGAACCCTTCCCTCCGCCGCCCCCGTCCAAGGTCCCGGCCGGGTAAAGGGCCAGGAAGGATCAGACGGCGTCCGGCACGACCGGGTCACCGGTGGCGCCGAGCGCGGCCAGCAGCCGCAGACTGTCGTGGTCGGCGCTGCCGGGCGCGGCGGACTGCACGATCAGCTCCGTGCCCGCGCAGTCCGGCAGCACGAAGTTCTCCTGGTGCAGCTCCAGACGGCCGACCGAGGGGTGCCGGTAGACCTTGCGGCCGTGGGTGCGGGTCCGGACGTCGGCGCGCGCCCACAGCTGACGGAAACGCTCGCTGTGCATGGCGAGTTCACCGATGAGGGCCGCCAGCTCCGGATCGTCGGGGCAGCGGCCCGCGGCCAGCCGCAGATGGCCCACGGAGTCCAGGGTGCAGTCCTCCCAGTCGGCGAACAGCTCGCGCCCCTCCTCGGCCAGGAAGATGTGCCGGGCGATGTTCAGCCCCTCGACGGTGCGGCCGTAGAGCAGATCGGCGAGCCGGTTCGCGGCCAGGACCGTCATCCGATGGTCGATGAGGAACGCGGGCGCGTCGGCCACGAGGTCCAGCACCCGCAGCAGTTCGGGCCGGGGCCGTGCGACCGACGGCCGCCGCCGCGGCCGCCCGGGCCGGTTGGCGAGCCGGTGCAGATGCTCGCGTTCCACCTCGTCCAGATCGAGGGCGCGCGCGAGCGCGTCGAGCACCCCTGCCGAGGGCCGGCGCGCCCGTCCCTGTTCGAGCCGGACGTAGTAGTCGACGCTCACCCCCGACAGATGGGCGACCTCCTCGCGCCGCAGCCCGCTCACCCGGCGGCGGGTGTCGGCGTGCAGGCCGACGGACTCCGGGCGGACCCGGGCCCGACGTGTGCGCAGGAAGTCCGCGAGATCGTCCATCGCTCCAGTATCCGCGGCGGACAAGCCCGTCGGGTGGCCCTGCCGGTACCAGGAAGAGCGGACCTATGGAACGAGCGCCCCTGAACCGCGCCGCCGGATCCCGCGAGGATCGGATCCCCGACGATCCGAGGAGCGGATATGAAGGTCTTCATCGTGCACGCCCACCCCGAGCGCCGGTCGCTGAACGGTGCGCTCACCGACCTCGCCGTAGAGACGCTGACCGGCGCGGGCCACGAGGTCCGGGTCAGCGATCTGTACGCGATGCGCTGGAAGTCCACCGTCGACGCCGCCGACTTCGGCCCCGCGGCCTCCGACCCGCTGGCCGTCGTACCCGACTCCGGACGTGCCTACGAGAGTGGCGCGCTCGCCGCCGACATCCGCGTGGAGCAGGAGAAGCTGCGCTGGGCCGACACCGTGATCCTCCAGTTCCCGCTGTGGTGGTACACGATGCCCGCGATCCTCAAGGGCTGGGTGGACCGCGTCTTCACCTACGGCTTCGGCTACGGCGTGGGCGAGCACAGCGACACCCGGTACGGCGACCGCTTCGGCGAGGGCGCCCTGCAAGGCAAGCGCGCCATGCTGTCGTTGACGGTCGGCGGCCCCGAGGGCCACTACTCGGACCGCGGCATCAACGGCCCGATCGACGACCTGCTGTTCCCGATCCAGCACGGCATCCTCTTCCACCCCGGCATGGCCGTACTGCCGCCGTTCGTCCTGTACCGCGCGGGGCGGATGTCATCCGAGGACTTCGCGGCGGCGGCCGAGCGGTGGCGCGAGCGGCTGCTGTCCCTGGAGGAGACCGAGCCCGTCCCCTACCGCACCCAGAACGGCGGGGACTACGAGATCCCGGTGGTCCGGCTGCGCGCGGGACTGGAGAAGCCGGGCCGCAGCGGATTCGCCCTGCACCTCGCCGAGTAGCGCCGCGCGAGGGGGCGCGGGACGTGGAAAGGGGGGCGCTGCGGGCTGCTNNCGCCCCCCTGGCCTTACCCGAGGGGTACTCGGGAGTTCTTCCGGGTCACGAGTTCACCTGTGCGGTGACCTGGTCCGCGAAGGTGGCCAGCCGGGTGTAGACACCCGGGTAGCCCGCCTCCGCGCACCCCTCGCCCCAAGAAGTGATCCCTGCCAGGACGCCCCCGATGAGCAGGGGACCGCCGCTGTCGCCCTGGCAGGTGTCTACGCCGCCGGAGCTGAGCCCGGCGCACACCATGTCGGACTGCACATAGTCCGAACCGTAGGAGGAACGGCAACTGGCGTCGGACACGAGCGGTACGGTCGCGGTCCGCAGCTGGTTGGAGGAGCTGCCGTTCTCCGAAGTCGTGCCCCAGCCGAGGATCCGCGCCGTGGTACCGGCCGCGTACACCCCCGTCTGGGAGGAGGAGACGTACGACACCGGCTTGTACGGCATCGACGTCGACAGGGTCAGCACGGAAACGTCGTTGCCGTTGGTGGCGTCCGAGTAGTCCGGGTTCACCCAGATCTTGCTGACCTTGCTCACCGTGCCGTCGCTGCCGTTGAGCTTGGTACGGCCGCCGACGACACGGACACTGGCGGGGGTCTCGCCGGCCATGCAGTGCGCGGCCGTCACCACCTTGGTGGCGGACACCAGGGTGCCGCCGCAGAACTGGCTGCCGGACGCGTCCGTGATCTGCATGACGAACGGGTACGCCGTGGTGGTGGTCGTCGTACCGCCGACAATGGGCTGGGGAGCCGCGCTCGCC
>NZ_MUNF01000701.1 GCF_002154555.1 Streptomyces murinus | reverse complement strand
TGCGCGCGTTCAGCGGGCTCGGTGTGACCGCGATCCAGTGGGACGTGGTGAGCGGGGACGCGTTCGCCACGGACGCCGACGCGGTGGTCAAGCAGGTGCTGGACGGGGTGCGGCCCGGCTCGGTGGTCGTCATGCACTGCACCCGCAGCGCCGCCCCGACCACCGAGCCGGGCCGCACCCCGTCCAGCACCTGCTTGACCACCGCGTCGGCGTCCGTGGCGAACGCGTCCCCGCTCACCACGTCCCACTGGATCGCGGTCACACCGAGCCCGCTGAACGCGCGCAGCGTCTGCTGGTCGTAACAGCCGCCCGGGAAACGGAGGTACGGCAGCGCGTTGCGCAGGCCCGCCTTGCGGAAGGCGGTGTAGGCCCGCTCGACATCCGCGCGTCCGTGTTCCGCGTCCATGGTCGGCAGGCCGTAGCAGCTCGGGGTGAACGCGTAGTGGCTGTAGGAGTGGTTGGCGACCTCGAACTGCGGGTCGCCCCCGAGACTGCGGGCCTCGTCCGGGTACTCCTCGGCCCACCGGCCGGTCATGAAGATGGTCGCGGGCACCTTCAGCGTTCGCAGGGCGCCGATCAGACCGGGGTTGTCGAAGTGCTCGCCGGAGGCGGCGCGGGGCCCCTCGTCGGCAGTCATGTCGGCGTCGAAGGAGAACGCCACGATCTTGCCCTTGTCGCGCGGGCCGTGTTCGAAGACCGGGGTGAGGCCGCCGGGACCCGGGGTGAGCACGGGCG
>NZ_MUNF01000700.1 GCF_002154555.1 Streptomyces murinus | reverse complement strand
CGGCCTCAGTCAGCTGGTTCCGGAGACTCAGTCGCCGTTGCCAGGGGTCGGCGTCGTCTTCTGGATCTGCATCAGGAACTCGACGTTCGACTTGGTCTGCTTCATCTTGTCCAGCAGCAGCTCGATCGCCTGCTGCTGGTCCAGGGCGTGCAGCACCCGGCGCAGCTTCCAGACGATGCCCAGCTCCTCGGCGCCCAGCAGGATCTCTTCCTTACGGGTACCGGACGCGTCCACGTCCACCGCCGGGAAGATGCGCTTGTCGGCGAGCTTGCGGTCGAGCTTGAGCTCCATGTTGCCGGTGCCCTTGAACTCCTCGAAGATCACCTCGTCCATGCGGGAGCCGGTGTCCACGAGCGCCGTCGCCAGGATGGTGAGCGAGCCGCCGTCCTCGATGTTGCGCGCGGCACCGAAGAAGCGCTTCGGCGGGTACAGCGCGGTCGAGTCGACACCACCGGACAGGATGCGGCCGGAGGCCGGCGCCGCGAGGTTGTAGGCGCGGCCCAGACGCGTGATGGAGTCCAGCAGCACGACCACGTCGTGGCCCAGCTCCACGAGGCGCTTGGCGCGCTCGATGGCCAGCTCGGCGACCGTGGTGTGGTCCTCGGCCGGGCGGTCGAAGGTCGAGGAGATGACCTCGCCCTTGACCGACCGCTGCATGTCGGTGACCTCTTCCGGACGCTCGTCGACCAGGACGACCATCAGGTGGCACTCGGGGTTGTTGTGCGTGATCGCGTTGGCGATCGCCTGCATGATCATGGTCTTGCCGGTCTTCGGCGGGGCCACGATCAGACCGCGCTGGCCCTTGCCGATCGGCGACACGAGGTCGATGATCCGGGTCGTCAGCACGCCCGGGTCCGTCTCCAGGCGGAGGCGGTCCTGCGGGTACAGCGGCGTCAGCTTGTTGAACTCCGGGCGGCCGCGGCCGTGTTCGGGCGCCATGCCGTTGACGGAGTCGAGGCGGACGAGCGCGTTGAACTTCTCGCGGCGCTCCCCGTCCTTCGGCTGACGGACCGCACCGGTGAGGTGGTCACCCTTGCGCAGGCCGTTCTTGCGGACCTGGGCGAGGGAGACGTACACGTCGTTCGGGCCCGGCAGGTAGCCGGAGGTCCGGATGAAGGCGTAGTTGTCGAGGATGTCCAGGATGCCCGCGACGGGGATCAGGACGTCGTCCTCGGCGACCTGCGGCTCGGCGATCTCGTCGCGGCCACGACGGCCACGGCGGTCGCGGTAGCGGCCGCGACGGCCGCGCCGGCCGCCCTCGAAGTCGTCGTCGTCCTGCTGCTGCCGGTCCTGGCGGCCGCCCTGCTGGCCCTGCTGCTGACGCTGGCCGCCCTGCTGGTCGTCGCCCTTGTTGCGGCGGTCGCCGCGGTCACCACGGTCACCGCGCTCACCACGGTCGCCACGCTCGGCGCGGTCGCCACGCTCGCCGCGCTCACGGCCGCGCTCACGGCGGTCGCGGCGGCCGCGGCCCTCGCCGTCACCGGCGTCGTTCTTCGCGGACTCGCCCTGCTGCTGCGGCTGCTGGGCGGACGCGTCGGCCTTGGACTCGCTCTTCGCGTCGGTACGGGCCTCGGTCTTGGCCTCGGCGGCGGCCGTCTCGGCGCCGCCCGCGGCGGGGCTGCCGGCCTCGGCGGTGGCACGACGACGACGGCGCTCGGTCGGCGCGTCGTCTCCGGCGGCGGGCTGACCGGGAATCTCGATCTGCTGCTGCGCCTTCTCGGCGGGCGCCTCGGACTTGGCCGCCTTCTGCGCGCCGTCCGCGCTCTCGCCGGTGCGGGCCTTGGAGGTGGCCCGGCGCTTCGGCTTGGTCTCGGTGGCGGCCTCGGCCTTGGGGGCACTGCCCTGGGCCTGCGCCTCCTTGATGACCTCGATCAGCTGGCTCTTGCGCATCCGCGCCGTGCCCCGGATACCGAGGCCCGAGGCGACCTGCTGCAACTCGGCCAGCACCATGCCCTCAAGGCCGGTACCCCGGCGCCGCCGGGAGCCGGCACCGGTGGCAGGCGCGGAGGCGTCCGTGGCGGGCGCGGCAGCGGTCTCCTCGACACGTGCGCCCATCAGATCGGTGGTGTCGCTCACGAAGGGTCCTTCCCTGGAGCGGACGTCGGCCTGTCTGGCTCGGCGACCGGTTGTGCTGTCCGACTACGGTCCTGTCTTCGTGAACCGTGCCGGGGCGGTGGTCCGCCAACGCGGCGGAAGAGAAATGTGCGGTGACGGCGCTTCCGCGAGCCGTGACACCCGGTGTCACGTGGCGTGGTAGCACCTGTTCCGGAGCATGCCCTGCGGCCGGCTCAGTGCTCGCATACGACGTACTGCCCAGGTACGGCGCGCGGAACACGGAGTGGCGTGGGGGGCTCCCGGAAGAATGTCTGTCCCGGACGGGGACACGTGGCACCTCGCCATGGTGGGGTCGGGTGCAGACTTGAGATTAACACTACCGGATCCAACAAACATTCCCCCTCTCCAAATCCGGCAACCGTGTGTCAGGGCGCAAGCGGCAGCACGCTCGCTCCCCGCATATCGAGGTCCAGCCGGTTGGCGGCCCAGCCCGCACCGGCGAGATGGGAGACCTTGTCGGCGGTGCCGGCGTCGGTCAGGGCCATGACGGTGGGTCCGGCGCCGGAGATGACGGCCGGGATCCCGTCCGCCCGCAGCCGCTCCACCAGCGCGGCGCTCTCCGGCATGGCCGGGGCGCGGTACTCCTGGTGGAGGCGGTCCTCGGTGGCGGGCAGCAGCAGTTCGGGGCGCCGGGTGAGGGCCTCCACGAGCAGGGCGGCACGGCCCGCGTTGGCGGCGGCGTCGACATGCGGAACGGTGCGCGGCAGCAGTCCGCGGGCGATTTCCGTCAGGACCGGCTTTCCGGGCACGAAAACCACCGGAACGATGGAATCGTCGGGGTCCATTCTGATCGCACGGGCCGCGCCGGATTCCATCCAGGACAAGGTGAATCCGCCGAGCAGACAGGCGGCCACATTGTCGGGATGGCCCTCGATCTCGGTGGCCAGCGCCAGCAGGGCCGCGTCGTCCAGACGGGCCTCGCCGCCTATGGTCACGGCGCGGGCGGCCACGATGCCGGCGCAGATGGCGGCGGAGGAGGAGCCGAGTCCCCGGCCGTGCGGGATACGGTTGGCGCAGACGATCTCCAGGCCCCGGGGCTGGCCGCCCAGCAGGTCGAAGGCGGTGCGCAGGGCGCGGACGAGGAGGTGGCGCTCGTCGCGCGGCAGGTTCTCGCTGCCCTCACCCGCGATGTCGATGTGCAGCCCGGAGTCGGCCACCCGGACGACGACGTCGTCGTAGAGCCCCAGCGCGAGGCCCAGGGCGTCGAAGCCCGGACCGAGATTGGCGCTGGTGGCGGGGGTGCGCACCCGGACGGCGGCGGCTCGGAAGGCTGGACCGGCCATCGCTCGAAGACTCTCCTTGAGCTGCGTGACTGTCAAAGACATTCGATACGTACGTGGAGACCCTCGGCCGCGCAGACGGCGCGGCGTTGCCCCTATGCGCAGTGCATATGCAACAAGCGGGTTCGGTACAGCGTATCGAAGGAAGGTTCAGTAGCGACATAGGGCGCACAGGAGGCGCACGATGCGTGTCGTAAGCCCTTTGTGCACCCTGACAGGGCCTGTCAGGGATCCGGACGACCCCCTCGGGCCCTGTCGCTGTCGCTGTGCCTCAGGCGAGGCCGAGGCGCTCGGCCGCGGTGGCCGCGTCGACCGGGACGGTGACCGGCTGGGGCGCGCCGGCGACGGCCCAGTCGGGGTCCTTCAGACCGTTGCCGGTGACGGTGCAGACGATCCGCTGGCCCGGGTCGACCTTGCCCTGTTCGGCGGCCTTGAGCAGACCGGCGACCGAGGCGGCGGAGGCGGGCTCCACGAAGACACCCTCCTGCGCGGCCAACAACCGGTAGGCGCGCAGGATTTCACGGTCCGTCACCTCGTCGATGGCGCCGCCGGACTCGTCCCGGGCCGCCAGGGCGTACTGCCAGGAGGCGGGGTTGCCGATCCGGATGGCGGTGGCGATGGTCGACGGGTCCTTGACGACCTCGCCGCGCACGATCGGGGCGCTGCCCGCCGCCTGGAACCCCCACATGCGGGGCGTCCGGGTGGCGATCTTGTCGGCGGCGTACTCCTGGTAGCCCTTCCAGTACGCCGTGATGTTGCCCGCGTTGCCGACCGGCAGGACGTGGATGTCGGGTGCGTCGCCGAGCATGTCCACGATCTCGAAGGCGGCCGTCTTCTGGCCCTCGATCCGCACCGGGTTGACCGAATTGACCAGCGCCACCGGGTAGTTCTCGCTCAGCGAGCGGGCGAGCGTGAGGCAGTCGTCGAAGTTTCCGTCGACCTGGAGGATCTTCGCGCCGTGCACCAGGGCCTGGCCCATCTTGCCGAGCGCGATCTTGCCCTGCGGCACGAGCACGGCCGAGACCATGCCGGCCCGTACGGCGTACGCCGCGGCGGAGGCGGAGGTGTTGCCGGTGGACGCGCAGATGACGGCCTTGGCCCCCTCCTCCTTCGCCTTGGAGATGGCCATCGTCATGCCGCGGTCCTTGAAGGACCCCGTCGGGTTCGCGCCCTCCACCTTGAGGTGGACCTCGCAGCCGGTGCGCTCGGAGAGCACCTGCGCGGGCACGAGGGGCGTGCCGCCCTCACGGAGCGTCACGACCGGCGTGGTGTCGGAAACCGGCAGCCGGTCCCGGTACTCCTCGATGATTCCGCGCCACTGGTGGGTCATTGCTCGTTACTCTCCTTCAACCCGCATGATGCTGGCGACACCCCGCACGGTGTCGAGCTTGCGCAGCGCCTCGACGGTGCCGGTCAGGGCGGCGTCGAACGCTCGGTGGGTGACGACGACGAGGGAGGCCTCGCCGTCCTTGCCCGACTGCCGAACGGTGTCGATGGACACCCCGTGCTCGGCGAAGACCGTGGCGACCTGGGCGAGGACACCCGGTTTGTCGGCCACGTCCAGGCTGATGTGGTACCGCGTGACGACATCGCCCATCGGGGAGACCGGCAGCGCGGCGTACGCCGACTCGCCGGGACCCGTGGTGCCGTTGAGCTTGTTGCGGCAGACGGCGACGAGGTCGCCGAGCACGGCGGAGGCGGTCGGGGAACCGCCGGCGCCGGGGCCGTAGAACATCAGCTGGCCGGCCGCGTCGCTCTCCACGAAGACGGCGTTGTACGCGCCGCGCACGGAGGCGAGGGGGTGGCTCAGCGGAATCATGGCGGGGTGCACGCGCGCCGTGACGGACGCCCCGTCCCGCGCCCGCTCGCAGATGGCGAGCAGCTTGATGGTGCAGCCCATCTCCTTGGCCGAGCGGAAGTCGGCGGCGGTGACCTCGGTCATCCCCTCGCGGTGGACGTCGTCCAGGCGCACCCGCGTATGGAAGGCGATACCGGCGAGGATGGCGGCCTTGGCGGCGGCGTCGAAGCCCTCGACATCGGCGGTCGGGTCGGCCTCGGCGTAGCCGAGCGCGGTGGCCTCGTCCAGGGCCTCCTGGTAGCCGGCGCCCGTGGAGTCCATCTTGTCGAGGATGAAGTTGGTGGTGCCGTTGACGATGCCGAGCACCCGGTTGACCTTGTCGCCGGCCAGCGACTCGCGCAGCGGGCGGATCAGCGGGATGGCACCGGCGACGGCGGCCTCGTAGTAGAGGTCACGGCCGTGCTCCTCGGCGGCGGCGTGCAGGGCGGCGCCGTCCTGGGCGAGCAGGGCCTTGTTCGCGGAGACGACGGAGGCGCCGTGCTCGAACGCGGTGGTGATGAGGGACCGGGCGGGCTCGATCCCCCCGATCACCTCGACGACGACGTCGATGTCACCGCGTTTGACGAGCGCGGTGGCGTCCGTGGTGACCAGGGCCGGGTCGATGCCCTCGCGGACCTTGCTCGGGCGCCGTACGGCGACCCCGGCGAGCTCCACCGGGGCGCCGATCCTCTGGGCGAGGTCGTCGGCGTGCGTCGTCATGATGCGCGCCACCTCTGAGCCGACAACCCCACAGCCCAGCAGCGCCACCTTCAGCGGACGCGTACGCATCATCCGACCTCGTTTCCTCTTACCGTCTACGGTTGGACCAGTCTCACTCACCGGACGGGAGTTTCTACCCTTCGTCCGGATCCTGAGACGTTTATTTCATTTTCGCGGGGCCTGCGGACCGCAGATCTTCCGCCCCGCGTTTCGCCGACTCATCCGCCGACTCGTCCGACGACTCATCCGACATCCAGACGCAGGAGATCCTCCTCCGTCTCCCGCCGGACGATCACCCGGGCCTCGCCGTCCTTCACCGCGACGACGGGCGGCCGGAGCACATGGTTGTAGTTGCTGGCCATCGACCGGCAGTACGCCCCCGTGGCCGGTACGGCGATGAGGTCGCCCGGCGCGAGATCGGCGGGCAGGAACGCGTCCTTGACCACGATGTCCCCGCTCTCGCAGTGCTTGCCGACGACCCGGACGAGCATCGGCTCGGCGTCGCTGGCCCGCGAGACGAGGGCGACGCTGTACTCGGCGTCGTACAGCGCGGTCCGGATGTTGTCGGACATGCCGCCGTCGACGGAGACGTACGTGCGCAGCCCCTCCAGGGGCTTCACGGTGCCGACCTCGTAGAGCGTGAACGCGGTCGGGCCGACGACGGCGCGGCCGGGCTCGACCGAGATCCGGGGCGTACGCAGCCGCGCGGCCTCGCACTCGCGGCCGACGATCTCGCCGAGCGCCTTGGCGATCTCGTGCGGCTCGCGCGGGTCGTCGTCGCTGGTGTAGGCGATGCCGAGGCCGCCGCCGAGGTCGATCTCGGGCAGCTCGACGCCGTGCTCGTCGCGGATGTCCTTGAGCAGTCCGACGACCCGGTGGGCGGCGACCTCGAACCCGGACATGTCGAAGATCTGCGAGCCGATGTGGGAGTGGATCCCGATCAGTTCGAGCCCGTCCAGATGCAGCGCCCGCCGTACGGCCTCGGCGGCCTGGCCGCCGAGGCCGTACGGCG
>NZ_MUNF01000070.1 GCF_002154555.1 Streptomyces murinus | reverse complement strand
GGCGGGCTCGCCCGGGTGACCACGCGCCAGGCGCTCCAGGCGATGGCGGGCGCGGGCTTCGCGCTGGTCGTGGGCGAGCTGGTGTCCGGCCAGCGGTGGTACTGGGCCGTCGGCGCCACCTGGTGGGTCTTCGTCAACACGGCCTCGCGCGGCGAGACGCTGGTACGGGGCTTCCGCCGGGTCCTCGGCACGCTGATCGGCGTCGGCCTGGGCTTCCTCGTCGCCGTACCGCTGCACGGCGCGCCGGTGCCCACGGCCGCGCTGCTCGCGGTCGCCGTCTTCGGCATCTTCTACTCCGCCGCCGTCTCGTACACCTGGATGATGCTCTGGGTGACGGTCCTCGCCGAACTCCTCTACGGTCTGCTCGGCGTCCTCACCCCCGGGCTGCTGGCGCTGCGGCTCGGGGAGACCGCGGTGGGCGCGTTCGGCGCCGCGCTCGCGGTGCTGTTCCTGCTGCCGGTGACCACGCACGCCACGACGGACGCGTGGATCCAGCGGGCCCTGCGGTGCGTGCACGCCTGTACGGCGGAGGCGGCGGC
>NZ_MUNF01000007.1 GCF_002154555.1 Streptomyces murinus | reverse complement strand
TCCCGCGATGGTGGTGCGCCCCAGCGGGCGCAGGCCCTTTCCGGTGCCGAGTCCGAGTCCGAGTCCGACGATCGGGCCTCGCGCGTCGAGGAGGGCACCGAGTGCGGCGCTCGGCGTGCGCGGACGCAGCAGGGTGACGGCGACCAGGTCGCTGAGGCCGCGCACCGCGGGCGCGGCGGCGCGTCGGGCCTGGTGACCACCAGGCACGAAGGTCGGGGAGCCCACGGACTGTGCCGTAGCGACCGGGGAGCCCGCGAGATGTGCCGTAGCGACCGGGGAGCCCGCAGGCTGTGCCGCAGTGACCGAGGCGGCTGCGGGCTGTGCCGTAGCGGCCCTGGATTCCTCGTACCGGGCGAGCAGGTCTTCGACGACGCCGGTGAGTGAGGGCGGACCGGCGACGAAGAGCTGGGACCGGGCTCCCGGGTAGCCGTGCCGGACGAGGCGGGTGACGTCGGCCGGTGTGATGCCGGAGAGGGACTCCGCCGTGGTGCGGGCGATGGAGTCCAGGCCCGGTTCGTCCGCCGCCGCCGCGGCGATCAGCGGGCCGAGCCGCAGCAGGGGCTGGTGATCCATACGGCGGGTCTCCAGGAGCACCGCGTGTCTTTCCCCTTCGAACACGTCGGGCGTGACGTTCCCACGGCGTCCGCCGGCGATGTCCGTCAGGTGCTGTAGCGATGCCGCGCTGTCGTCCGGGTCGCCGGTGGTGCGGAACACGGTGCGGTCGATCTCGGTCACCGCGAGGACGGGCAGCCCGGGAGCGCATGCGGGCGGGCCGGTGAGAATGTTGAGGTGTTCGGCCATGTGGGCCGTTCCCTCAAGGCCGTGGGGGTCGTCGCGGGACCCGCAGCCGACCACCAGGGCGGCGCCGAAGGAGTGCGCCCATGGCAGCGTTTCCAGGTCCACCTGGAGGTTTCCGACACTGAACCGGCGGACCGGTCCGTCGGCCGCTTCGGAGGGTGTCACTGGATCTCCTGGTACACGTCGGTGAGTTGGCGCCGTTGCTCTTGGGTGAACGGGCCGAGCGCGGCCGCGGCGGGTGGTCGGGCCAGGAAGGTCAGGCCGGGGATCTCGGTGATCTCCGCCATCGCGGTGAGGCGTTGCCGGATCGTCTGTTCGCCCAGGTCCTGGCGTCGGAGGTCGTCGACCGCGCCGAACGGCCCGTCGAGTGCCGCGAGGTTCTCGGCCCGGCAACGGCGGCGCGCGAGGTCCGTCTCGTGCGGATCGGCTCCGCGGGCCAGTTGCCGCACGGTGTGGTCCAGGACGCGCAGGGCTGCCGCGGCATGTTGCGGGGCTACGGTGGCGGTGGCACCGATCGAGGATGATCCGGGCTCGTGCCAGTAGGCGGCGGTGAACCCGTACGCCAGGTGGTGGCGATGGCGCAGTGCGTGGTGGAGGCGCCCGTTGGGGCCGTTGCCGAGCCGTTCGACCGTGAGTGGAAGCAGGTCGGGCCCCGGCGGACGGATCGGGAGGCGGAGAGCGACACGGGCGTCGCAGCCGGGATGTGTCGCGATCTCAAGGGCTCCACGCCAGTGCGAGTCGTGCGCGGGGACCCCCGTGGCCCCGGCCCCGGCGCGGTTGCGGTCGCGGGCCGTCGGTTGCTCGGGCGGCTCACCGGGCCGGGCCGGTATCGACGGATGGCCGCGGTGGACGCGTGCCCGGGCCAGGAGCGTCTCGATGGCGTGGTTCAGGTCGGCGGTGGAGACGGCGGCGAGTGTCCCGGCGGTGCCGCGTGGATCGGTGTCGGGCGTCCGCCGGGCGGCGCGCTCCAGCAGTTGGCCGAGCAGGGTCAGCGGGGTCGCGCCGCGGCCCTCGATCGCGGCGATCTGGCGTGCCCTGAGGCCGTCGAGCACCGCTTCCCCCGCGGGCCCGGACGGCAGGCGGGTGTTCCGCAGCTCGTCGAGGACGGTCATGAGGTCAGCCGGGGCGGCTGACCAGTAAGCGAACGACGAGGTCCGCGCGTCCAGTTGATGCCGGGTGAGCCAACCGGCGGTGGCGGCCCGCCTCGCCGCACCCCCACAGCGCGGGTCGTTGAGGACGGCGGCGAGCAGCGCGCCGAATCCCGCGTGCCGCGGGGCATCGTCCTCGTATCCAGCGGGCAGGTCGACGATGCAGGCCCCGCCGGGGCGAGGCGGCGTCACCGGGCGGACCCCCGGGCCGACTCCAGTGCTGCGGCGACGGCTCCCGGTGAGCGCGGCGATCCGCCGGCGCGCAGGGCCTGCCAGGCCCACGGGGCAGCGGTGACGGTCGCCAGCACACCGCCGACGGCCACGATGGTCAGCGGCGCGACACATTGCGCCGACAGGCCCGCGGCGGCGGTGCCGGCGAGTTGCCAGACCGCCTTCCAGGTACGGCGTACGGCGGTGACCCGGCCGCGGAAACCGGGTTCCGCCCGTTGCTGGCACTGCATCGCCGGGCCGATGGTGGTCAGGTAGCCGTGGACGCCCAGCAGCACACCGGTGAGGACGACGAAGACGGTGGTGCCCTCGGCGCCGGCGCACCAGGTGGCGGCGACGGCCACCGGCGCGGTGATCAGTACGGCCGTCCGGAACAGCGAGGCGGCGGACAGCTCGCGGCGTACGCGGGCGAGGGCCAGGGTCGTCGCGAGGCAGCCGGCGCCGGCGCCGAGCCCGAACAGGCCCGGTGCCTGTGTGGCGTGGCTCGCTCCGAAATGGAGCAGGACCAGTTCTGTCGCCGCGCCGAAGCAGAGGTACCAGGGTGCCTCCGCGGCCATGGTCCACCGCAGCACCGGATCGGCCCATACGGCTGCTACTCCCTGCCGCAGGTTCGTCCGCCCTCCCCTGTGCGCCGTGGTGGCGCGGGCGGGGGGTCGGCTGCTTCCGCGAGGCAGCATGCACACGGCGGCCACCAGGAAGGTCGCGGCGTTCAGCCAGACGACCACGGCGATCGAGGTGTGTGCCAGGAGAGCCGTGCCCAGCAGCGGGCCGAGCAGCACCGCCCCGTTGCCCGAGGCGTTGATGAGGGAATTGGCCGCCAGGAGGCGGCCGGTGGGCACCACATCGGGGAGCAGGCTCATGAAGGCCGGCAGGGCCAGCGCCGAGAGGATGTTCTGGGCGATGAGGTGCGGGTAGACCCAGGCGACGTGGCCGGCGCCGACGGTCAGGGCCAAGGAGGAGGCCACCAGGAAGCCGCCGATGTCGGCGGCGATGACGACACGGCGCTGATCGAACCGGTCGGCGATCACCCCGGCGATGGGCGTGAAGAAGATCTGGGTCAGGAACAGCATGGCGAAGGCCAGCAGGCCGGCCGTCGTGGAACCGGTGGTCTGGCGGATCCACAGCGGAACCGCCAGATACTGGAGGTAGCCGCCGAGCCCCGACAGGGAACGCCCTGTCAAGATCACCGTGAAGTCCCGGCCCAGCCGCTCCGCGGACGACTTACCCACCGATGCTCCCGCCGTGGTCGACGGCCCGGGCCAGCTGTGACTTGCTGGTACGGTCGCGGGCCACGCCCAGCCGCTCGTCCAGCCGCCCGGCGAGCCGGTCCAGGTCGGCAAGCGCCGTCGGGAAGGGGGAGTTGACCTCGATCTCCAGGCATCGGTAGTGCCGGGAGGAGTCCCGGGGAGCGGCCGGGTCGCCGAAGTCGACGTAGTCGAGGTTGCACACGACCTCTGTGCCGTCGGCGGTACGGCCGAAGCACTTGTAGCGTCGCTGGACGGCCACGCCGGCCGCCCTCAGGTCACCGGTGAGCAGGCGCAGGGTCCTGGCGTAGGCGATCGGCACGGTCCCCGGGTCGGAAATCCTGGCGCCGACCCCCCGGTAGGGGACTTTCTGGCGCAGTTCGAGCCCGTCGCGCCACCCGCGCCGGTGCACCGCCTGCTTGAACACGATCACGCAGGTGCCGCCGGGAGCACCGCTGTTGACGACGATGCTCAAGGAGTGCCCGGCTCGGGCGAAAGAGCCTTCGGCGTCGTCCAGGTAGAGCGACGACTGCAAATAGTCCCGGGGGGCGGCCATCGGGGTGAGCAGATCACCGAAGAGAACCGAGTCCGCGAAGGCGCCCGGGTCTTCGGTTTGTTCTTCCCGAAGAGCCCATTTGCATTCATGTTCGATGCCTATGTGGATGTTCTCGTCCACAACGGCCGTGGGGGCGGCTGCCGTTGACTGTTCCGTCACGGGATTCACACTCCCTTCGCGGGTGGGATCGGCGCCGGCATGGTGAACACCACGATGTCGGCGGGGTCTGGGGAGCCGATGGCCCGTTCGACCGCCTGTCGTATTCCGGACGCGCATTCCGCCGACGGCCGGAAGTGACCGGATTTGAGATTGGCGACGGCGAAGAGGCGTTCCGGTGATCCGACGACCACCAGCTCTCCGGCCGCCCTGGCCCGGAGGCGGTCCGGGACGAGCATGGGATGAACGACGCGGGTCGCCTCGGCCGGGCGTCCCCGCGCCCAGCCGAACATGACGTCCAGGAGCCGGTAGGGCCGCGGCCAGATCCACAGCTCGCCGTCCTCGTCCACGACATACAGATACGACGCGCCAAGACGGAGTGCGGCCAGCACCTGACCTCGGTCGGCCATCCGTACGGCACGCCGGTCCATGGCTTCCAGGGGACGCCGGTAGTACTTCTCGAAGGTCGGACGGTCGAACTCGATGACGGTCGGGTTCGTCGACACCGTCCGCTGGACCTTCCGGGCCGGCGCCGCGACACCTCCCGTGTCGAAACGGTGCTGGATGTCGGAGACCAGTTCTTCGACCCTCGTCCGCACCGGGGTCGACGACTGTTCCGCGGCGAGCAGCGTCAACATCGAAAGGAGCTCTTCATAGAGCAGGAATACAACGGCTTGTGAATTGCGGCCGTAGCGGTCCGCCGCGGCGCCGCGTGTCTCAGCGAACCGCGCCACCACCGGATGGTCCTTCAGTGTGGCTGACACTCTTCGCACCCCCCATCTCACTGTTCGGTGAATGTCCTGAAACCCCGAGGGGGCGTGGGAGCAGTCATGCCGCTCCCACGCCCCCTTCGGCGCTGATTACATCCAGTTCGGAACGTCGGAGGACGCGGCCTGCGGCGCCGAGAGGGCCTCGGTGCCGTACTCCGTGGCGTCCAGGCCCTCAAGGGACTCGACGATCGCGTCGACACGCAGCAGCTCGTTGTTGGTGATCTCGCCCATGGAAATTCTCCTTTTCCGGGTATCGGGGTCGCGGTTTCCGCATTTCCGCGGCGACCGCTTCTGACATCAACTAGCTTCGCCCGCGCTGGAATCCAGGAACAGCCCCGTTATTTCGGGAGAGCATGTGCGGTACCTCGAACGCGCTCCCCACCGTCCGGGCCGCGGAGCCTCCCGCACAGCGGCTGGCCAGGAAGATCGTCAAGTAGCCTGCCCTGCGAGAACAGCGGTCCAGGGGTCTGGGTCGGCACGAGGAGGGCAGCGTGGAAGTTCCGCGGAACGGCGGGGGATTCGAGGCGGTGCGCGGGCTGGTCGACGCCGACACGGCCGTCTACAGCTGGGTGCTCGAACACCGCAGGGCTGACACGGCCGCGATCGCCGCCGCCACGGGGACGGACGAGCAGGAGGCCGCGCGCAGTGTGGAACGCCTGCTGGCGGCCCGCCTGTTGCATGTGGTCCCCGACGACCCCCGGGTGGTCTTCGCGGTGGCGCCCGAGACCGCGACCGCGCAGCTCGCCGCTCCGGTGGAGGCCGAGATCCGGGAGCGGCAGGGCCGGCTCGCCGAGATCCGCCGTGAACTGGATCGTTTCTCCGCCAGCTACCACCGCAGCCACTCGCCGACCGCCGCGATGGAGCTGCTGGAGAACGTGGAGGACGTGCGCGGCATGCTCAACCACGCCTCGGACCGCTGCCGTCGGGAGGTGCTCAGCAGCCAGCCCGGCGGCGGGTCGCGCGTTCCGGAGGCGATGCAGGAGGCGCTGACCCGGGACAAGGCCATGCTGGAGCGCGGGATCCAGCTCCGCACGCTCTATCACCACACCGCCCGGTTCAACGGACCGAGCCAGGTGTACGTCACCGCGGCCTCGGCGCTGGGCGGTCAGTACCGCACCGCGCACGAGCTGTTCGGGAGACTCATCGTCTTCGACCGGGAGCTTGCCTTCATCCCTGTCCAGGACGGCAGTTGGGGGGCCATCGTGATCCGCGAGCCGTCCACGGTCAGCTATCTCTGCGAGATCTTCGAGCAGACCTGGGACCGGGCCACCCCGTTCGCGGACGCGGCCACCCAGGGACTGGAGGAGGTCTCCCGGGAGATCCACACGACGATCGTGCGGCTGCTCGCGGCGGGCCACAAGGACGAGGCGATAGCCCGCAGGCTGGGCATGTCACTGCGTACGGCCCGTCGCCATATCGCCGACATCATGGAGGAGTTGGGAGCGGCCAGCCGTTTCCAGGCCGGCTGCCAGGCGGCCGTTCTCGGGCTGCTCGCCCCGGAAGCGCGATCGCGCCGTGCTCCGGTCGAGGCACCGGGGGCCTGGGAACGGGGGAACGAGTTCGCGTGACTGCCGCGGCGTAGGCACCCCCGGTACTCCCGGCGCGCGGGGCGCGGCGTGCGCGCGGGGCGCGGCGTCGGCGGTGAACGAACCCGGCTCGGTCGGCCGGCGGCATCGTCCGGTGGACGGGTCTGCCGCCCCGACCGCAAACGTGTGCACCGTCGGCGGACAGCAGTCGGCGCCCGTTCATCCGGTGGTCCACCGGACGCCGGGCGCCGGAGTACGGCACCTGCGGCGCGGCCATGGTGCGGGCGCCGCCTTCTTCCGGTGCCGACCGAGGTCGGTGCAGCGCTCTACGTACCACCCCGCCGAGCGCGTCGGGCCGAGCCGACGCCGGGCGCGCGCTGCGTCGTCACCCTGCTCCTCGCGGTGGATCAGCCACCCCAGGAGGTGTCGCCGCAGAGGCCGGCATGACCGTCGCCCACACCGTTGGTGACCGGGGTGGACACCAAGTCGCCGGCGTCCGACAGGTGGACGGACAGGAGCACCGCACCGCCGCCCGGCGAGCACTCGACGGTGGCACCGGTACCCGCAGCCGAGGCCTGGGCGAGCGGCTGGACGGTCAGGGTGGCCGCGGCGACGAGGACGGTCACGGCAAGGCGTTTCAGCATGGGTCCCCTACGAAGTGGTGGCGTGATCTGCGCTGTCGGCAGGTGCACCGGGCTGTCGGTGCACGGCCAACCATGGCCCAATCCGGCATGATCCGCTGCGAATTGACCCCTCACCATGGTGCGTGACCGCAAACTGAAGGGGCGGCAATCCGGACAACCGACACAGATGCGTGGCACGGGTCCCCTCCGAGGGGAGGCCGAAGGAGGAGTCGGCGGCCGGCGGCCGGCCTGAGCCCCCCGACCCCTTTTACCCTTTACCTCCCGATACGCCCGCTCTGCCCACGTGTCGCCTTACTGTCAGGCATGTTGGTGAGGCGTGCGGCCCGTCGCGACCACGCCGGGGCTGGGCGAGGCTGATCCTCATCCGAAGAGAGATCAGGAGCTGGAACATGCTCGAAACCATCGTTTCCACCCCCGCGCTGACCCCCCGTGAGAAGCAGGTCCTCACCCTTCTGGTCGGAGGCGAGACCAACTGGAACATCGGCCGGCAGCTGGGCATCAGCCGCCACACCGTCGACACCCATCTGCGCCGCCTGCGCGACAAGACGGGCACCACCAATCGCACCCAGCTCGTCGCGCTGGCCCTGCAACGGGGCTACCTGTCCTGACCGACACCCGCCCCCAAGGCCCAGGCCAGACCTCTCCTCCGGCCTGGGCCATTCGGCGCGCTCCGGACCCGGCCGCCTCGGCCCACCGGGTCCTGGCCGGCTAGGGGCGGTCTTCCGAGGGTTCCGGGACCGCGTAGTAGCGCATGAGCATCGGACGGGCGCCCTCCGGGGCCTCCTCGCGGGAGTGGCCGTAGCGGTCGAGCAGGGCGTGATAGTCGCGCATGAAGGCGAGCAGTTCCTCGCGGGTCATCCACGTGCCGTGGCGCTGGACCTGGGCCCAGCCTTCGGGGCCGCGGTACTCGTGGTGGGCGCGGTGGTAGAGCGCGGTGTCGAACTCGATCTTGAGGTGGGCGAGTTGGGCGGCGGCCGCGTACTCGTCCGGGGCCATCGTGGCCGGGTCCGGCGCGGTGTGCCGGAACGGCAGGGTCCGCCACCAGCGCTCGCGGCCGCCGGACTTCTCCGGTATCTCCTCGATGAGCCGCTGCTCGGCGAGTTTGCGCAGGTGGTAGCTGGTGGTGCCGGAGCTCTCGCCGAGTTCGCGCGCCAGCACCGTGGAGTTCGCCTCGCCGTGCCGGCCGAGGTACTCCAGGATCCGGCGGCGCAGGGGGTTGCCCAGGGATTTGTAGAGCGCGGTGCGCTCCAGGCTGGTCATCTCGGGCATGCCGTCGGTCATGCGGAAACCGTAACCCCGAGAACCCTGAGACGTCCCTGAGCTTTGCCGAGGATTGCCGAATTCTCTTTGCAGAATTTTCTCTGCGGTCTACTGTGGTGAAGCCGGATCGAGGACGACTGCGGCCCTGGGAGGGGCTGGGAGGGGGCGGGGCGTGACGGCGAAGAAGAAGTGGACGCTCATCGGGCTGGCCGCGGCGGCGGTCCTGCTGGTGCCGTGGATGGCGGTGCTCGCGATGACACTGCCCGGCCGCACCACGGTGGATCACTGGCCGCTGGCCTGGATAGGCCTCGACGTCCTGATGACGGCGGGCTGCGCGGCCACGGCCCTCCTCGGCCTCCGCGCCGACCCCCGGGCCCGGCTCACCGCCTCCGCCACGGCGTCCACGGCCGTCCTCGACGCCTGGTTCGACATAACCACCGCCGGCACGGGCACAGCCCTGCTCCAGGCGGTGGGCTGCGCGGCCGCGGAGGCCGCGCTGGCGGGGGCGTGCGTGTATCTGGCAGTGGGGAAGGGACGGTGCGGGACGCGGGTGCCGTCGTAGGCCGACGGACCGACAGGCCGACGGCGGGGTGGGTGGCTGTGCCTGCCGTCGCGCAGGCGGCGCTCGTCCGGGCAGTTCGTGGACAGTGGCCGGGTGGTGGACAGCGGCTGCGCCCCCGCCTGGCCCACCGTGCCGCCCGCCTCGACGGCGGCATGCGGGACGGCGGCAGACGGTACGGCGGCACGCGGTGCGGGTCAGCCACCGAAGCCGTCCCTCAAGAGGCCCCCACCCTGGCGCCCTGCCCCCGTGTCCCGCCCACCGCGATCCGGCTACGCGGAGCTCACCAGCCGGCCCCCGCGCGCGCCCGCCGCTCAGGCGGGC
>NZ_MUNF01000699.1 GCF_002154555.1 Streptomyces murinus | reverse complement strand
GGGTCACCGGAGGGACGGCGGAGGGCGGCCTTGCGGTCGGGGACGGGCATGGGGGCCGGTGGCCGGTTCGCGGGCGCGGGCGCCTCGTTGACGGGGGCCACGGATGTACGAGGCTCACCGGCACGCGACTTGGAAAGAACCACCCCGGAACCGGTGGGCCCGGGCACGGAGCGGGAGCCGATCGAGACGTCCGGCCAACTCAGGGGGGCTTCGCCCGCACGCGGGGAGCCGTTGACCGAACTCGACGTGCCGGAAGGCGAGTTGGTGGAGAGCACCCCGGCACCAGGCACGGAGGAGACACCCTCCGAGACGTCCGGCCAACTCGCGGAGGCATCGCCCGAACTCGGCTCGCCGACAGGCGAATTCGCGGGTGGCACAGCGGCACCGAGCACGGACCCCGAGGCCACCGAGGTGTGCGGCCAACGCGCGGAGGCGTCGCCCGCGCGCAGACCCCCATCCGGGGAGCCTCCGGCCGAAACCGGCTCGTCAGCAGGGTGATTGACGGAGAGCGCCCCCGGGTCGGGCACGGCGGCCAAGTCCTCCGAGGCACCCGGCCAACTCACGGAAGCCCCGCTTCCATACGGCCCCTCGGCGGAGACGGCCCGATCCGCCCCGCCCCCAGCACCCACCCCGGT
>NZ_MUNF01000698.1 GCF_002154555.1 Streptomyces murinus | reverse complement strand
GGGCATTGTGCACAATGCCCGTGCCGCAGGTCACAGCGCTCCCGAGAGGCGAGACAGTGGCCCATCGGCCGAGCGCGACCGATAAACTGTTGAAGGTCGACCGGGCGCAGCCCCGCGTCGACTGCAAATGATCAGCCAGCAGCCGCTGCAACCACAGGGAGCGTTGTGTCCCGTCGCCTGTTCACCTCGGAGTCCGTGACCGAGGGTCACCCCGACAAGATCGCTGACCAGATCAGCGACACCATTCTCGACGCGCTTCTGCGCGAGGACCCGTCCTCCCGGGTCGCCGTGGAGACGCTCATCACCACCGGCCTGGTGCACGTGGCCGGCGAGGTGACCACCAAGGCGTACGCGGACATCGCGACCCTGGTCCGCGGAAAGATCCTGGAGATCGGCTACGACTCCTCGGCCAAGGGCTTCGACGGCGCCTCCTGCGGCGTCTCCGTCTCCATCGGCGCCCAGTCCCCGGACATCGCGCAGGGCGTCGACACGGCGTACGAGTCCCGTGTCGAGGGTGATGAGGACGAGCTGGACAAGCAGGGCGCGGGCGACCAGGGCCTGATGTTCGGCTACGCGTCCGACGAGACGCCGACCCTGATGCCGCTGCCGATCTTCCTGGCGCACCGCCTGTCGAAGCGGCTGTCGGACGTCCGCAAGAACGGCACCATCCCCTACCTGCGCCCCGACGGCAAGACGCAGGTCACCATCGAGTACGACGGCGACAAGGCCGTCCGCCTCGACACCGTCGTCGTCTCCTCGCAGCACGCCTCCGACATCGATCTCGAGTCGCTGCTGGCCCCCGACATCCGCGAGTTCGTCGTGGAGCCGGAGCTGAAGGCGCTGCTGGAGGACGGCATCAAGCTGGACACCGAGAACTACCGCCTGCTGGTGAACCCGACGGGCCGGTTCGAGATCGGTGGCCCGATGGGTGACGCGGGTCTGACCGGCCGCAAGATCATCATCGACACCTATGGCGGCATGGCCCGCCACGGTGGCGGCGCCTTCTCCGGCAAGGACCCGTCCAAGGTGGACCGTTCGGCCGCGTACGCGATGCGCTGGGTCGCCAAGAACGTCGTGGCCGCGGGCCTGGCCTCGCGCTGCGAGGTGCAGGTGGCGTACGCGATCGGCAAGGCCGAGCCGGTGGGTCTGTTCGTGGAGACCTTCGGCACGCACAAGGTCGACACCGACCGGATCGAGAAGGCCATCGACGAGGTCTTCGACCTGCGTCCGGCCGCGATCATCCGCGACCTCGACCTGCTCCGCCCGATCTACGCCCAGACCGCGGCGTACGGTCACTTCGGCCGCGAGCTCCCCGACTTCACCTGGGAGCGCACCGACCGTGCCGAGGCCCTGCGCAAGGCCGCGGGAGCCTGATCCCACACGGCGCGCCGAGGCCCGGCTTCCCTTCGGGGAGCCGGGCCTCGGCGTTCTCACGGGCCTCGTCGCTCTTCCGGGCCTCGTTGTCCTTCCTGGGCGGGGATCAGTCCGCGAGCCCCAGCCGGATCCGGCGCCCCGCGCGGTCGACCTCCAGGACCCTGACCCGCAGCTCCTGCCCCACCCCGGCGCTCCGCCCGCCCAGCTCGTCGGAGTCCACCAGCCCCTCCACGAACTCGTTCACCCGCACGAAGACCCCGAAGGGGATGACCTTGGTCACCGGCCCGGCCAGGACGTCCCCGGCAACCACGGTCAACGCGTCCCAGGGATCGTCCTGAAGTGCCTTGAGGGACAGCGCGACCTGGCCCCGGCGGGTGTCCGAGCCAAGCACCTCGACGCGGATCCGCTGCCCCGGCACCACCACCTCCGCCGGATCCTCGAACCGGGACCACGACAGCTCCGGGACATTGATGAACCCGGTCCCCGCGTAGACCGGATGCCCGGGCTCACCGTCGATCCGCACGAAGACCCCGAAGCGGTGCACGGAGGACACCGTCCCCGCGACGACGTCCCCGCGCCCGAGCCCCCGAAGGAAGCCGTACAACGCCTCGTCCTCGCACGCCCGCGCGGACAGCAGCGTCCGGCCGTCGTACCCGCCGCGCATCGTCACCTCCGCGCGGATCCGCTGCCCCACCGTGAGCACGTCCGACGGATCCTGGACGTCGCGCCAGGTCAGTTCGTGCCGAGGGACACGGCCGGAGGGGAGTCCCGGCGCGTCGCCGTCCAGCAGCACCAGCACATCGCCCCCGTCGAAACCGGCGACGGCGCCGGTCACCAACTCCCCGGGGGCGACGAGGCGTTCTCTCAGACATTCCAGCGGGTCAGATGTCGGTCCGGTCATGGTCGGTTCGGTCATGGGGGCGAGCGTAGGCAGGGCCCCGGGCACGCCGGTAGCGAATTGACCGGTGGGTGTCCTACGGCGCGGCCGCGACCGGGACGATCTCGGGCGGGCGCCGGCGCCCCGGGCCGTTGTCAGTGGGATTTGGTAAGAATGCAAGCGTGAGTAGCGAGAACGGGGGGCCCCGGACGGACGGGGAAGGCGGGGCCGAAGGGGCCCCGCCGGAGCAGCTTGCGCTCATCCGGGAGAGCGTGCGCAAGGCCAGGACGCCCCGGGCCAAACCGCGGACCTGGCGGGGCGCCGCGCTCGCGGAGCGGCTGCCGGTCGCCCGCGTGCTGGTCGACAAGGGCGTACTCCACCTCGACCGCTACTTCGACTACGCGGTCCCCGCCGAACTGGACGAAGCGGCACAGCCCGGCGTACGGGTCCGCGTGCGCTTCGGCGCCGGACGGCACCGGGTGCGCGAGGGCCGCCGCGAGGGCGGCGGCCTCATCGACGGCTTCCTCATCGAACGGCGGGCCGAGTCCGACTACTCCGGCCCCCTCGCCGCACTCGCCCAGGTCGTGTCCCCCGAGCCCGTGCTCGGCGAAGAACTGCTCGGCCTCGCCCGCGCCGTCGCCGACCGGTACGCGGGCAGCCTCGCCGACGTCCTCCAACTCGCCGTACCGCCCCGCAGCGCCCGCGCCGAACAGCGGACCTCGCCCGCACCCCTGCCACCCCCCGAGGCGCCCGACCCCGGCTCCTGGACGCGCTACGAACAGGGCGACGCCTTCCTGCGGACACTGGCCGACGGCGGCGCCCCCCGGGCCGTGTGGCACGCCCTGCCGGGACCGCGCTGGAGCGAGGAACTGGCCCGCGCCGTCGCCGCCACCCTCGCCTCGGGACGCGGCGCGCTCGTCGTCGTACCCGACGGACGGGCCGCCGCCCGCGTCGACGCCGCCCTGACCACCCTGCTCGGCAAGGGCCACCACGCCCTGCTCACCGCCGACGCCGGACCCGAGAAGCGGTACGCGCAGTGGCTCGCGGTACGACGCGGATCCGTGCGCGCGGTCGTCGGAACCCGGGCCGCCATGTTCGCGCCCGTACGAAACCTCGGACTCGTCGCGATCTGGGACGACGGCGACGACAGCCACAGCGAGCCGCACGCCCCCCAGCCGCACGCCCGCGACGTCCTGCTGCTGCGCGCCACCCTCGACAAGTGCGCCTTCCTGCTCGGCGGCTTCTCCTGCACCGTGGAGGCGGCCCAACTGGTCGAGACCGGCTGGGCGCGCCCCCTGATCGCCGGACGGGAACAGATACGGCGGTCCGCGCCCCTCGTCCGCACCGTCGGGGACCAGGACCTCGCCCGCGACGAGGCCGCCCGCGCCGCCCGGCTGCCCACCCTCGCCTGGCAGACGGCCCGTGAGGGGCTGCGGCACGGGCCGGTGCTGGTCCAGGTGCCGCGCCGTGGATACGCCCCGCGCATGGCCTGCGACCGGTGCCGGGCACCCGCCCGCTGCGTGCACTGCTCCGGGCCGCTCCAGGGCCAGGACGCGGGCGTGCTGCGCTGCGGCTGGTGCGGGCGCGCCGAGGGCAACTGGCACTGCCCCGAGTGCGGCGGCTTCCGGCTGCGCGCCCAGGTGGTGGGCGCCCGGCGCACCGCCGAGGAACTGGGCCGCGCCTTCCCCGCCGTACCGGTGCGCACCTCGGGGCGCGAACACGTCCTGGACACCGTGCCCTCCGCGCCCGCGCTGGTGGTGAGCACCCCGGGCGCCGAACCGGTCGCCGAGGGCGGCTACGCGGCGGCGCTGCTGCTCGACGGCTGGGCCATGCTCGTACGACCCGATCTGCGGGCCGGTGAGGACGCGCTGCGCCGGTGGATCGCGGCGGCGGCGCTGGTCCGGCCGCAGGGCGAGGGCGGCACCGTGGTCGTGGTGGCCGAGCCGACCCTGCGGCCCGTGCAGGCGCTGGTGCGCTGGGACCCCGTGGGGCATGCCCTGCGGGAGCTGTCCGAGCGGGCCGAGCTGGGCTTTCCGCCGGTGTCCCGGATGGCGGCCGTATCGGGGACTCCGGAGGCCCTCGCCGAGTTCCTGGCCGCGGTCCAACTGCCGTCGGACGCGGAGGTGCTGGGACCGGTGCCGGTGCCGCCTGCCCCGCCGGCCGGACCGCGCAGACCCGGGGCGGCGCCGCCCGGCGAGCACTGGGAGCGGGCTCTCGTACGGGTCCCTCCGGGCAGCGGCTCGGCACTGGCCTCCGCCCTGAAGACCGCTCAGGCCGCGCGGATGGCGCGGGGGAGCGGGGAGGCGGCGCGGGTGCGGGTGCGGATCGATCCGCCGGACATCGGATGACGGCGGGGAGCACGGGCAGCGCCGGACGATGAGCGGGTCCGGCCCCTCCCGGAAGGTTCCCCGAGGTTCCCGGGAGGGCGGGGCCGGCAGCTGTCGCGCGGGGGGCCGGTCAGCCGTTGCGCGGGCCCGGGAAGGCCGTCGGGCGGGCGTCCTCCCGGAAGGTGGGGCTGCCCGAGGTCGGCTGGGTGGGCATGGAGCGGGCGGCGGGGACCGTCGGCACCGGCATCGTGGGCAGGCCGGCGTTCACATTGAGCGTGCGGGTGCCGGACGGCTCCGGGGTCCGCTCGGCCTCGGCGGCCGCCTGGGTCGCGGCGCGGCGGGCGCCGTAACGGCGGTGCACCGCCTGCTTGGTGACCCCGAGCGCCGAACCCACCGCGTCCCAGGAGAAGCCGAGCGAGCGGTCGAAGTCCACGGCGGCCGTGACCAGGGTCTCGACACTGTCGCGGAGTTCCTGGGCGAGGCGGACCGTCGGGGCGGGGGCGCGTCCGTAGACGACGAAGCCCGTGGACGGGCCGGTGCGGCGCGGACGGTAGACGTTGCCCAACTGGGCGGTGAGCGTGCGCAGTGCGTCCACCTGCCGGCGGACCCGCTCGATGTCCCGCACCAACAAGTGCAGGCTGGCCCGCGCCTGGGCGTCGTGGGTTGCATGGTCGGCCATGAACAAGCCTCTCGAACCGGCGTTGAAAGGAAACGGGCGGCCGAAGCAGCCCTATGTGGTCAACTCTTTCTTGACCAACGCGTATGCGCTCCGCTGGTCACGGGGTGGGGGCGTGCGGAAATACGCGTACGCCGTCAGTCCGCCCGTGCGCCGCCCGTTTCCAGTTGACGCGCGCGCCGGGCGAGTTGATCGGCGCCGTGCTCCGCGCGGTGCCGGTTCCCCGGCGGTCATAGACTGGTGCGCTGCCCGTCCGATCCCCGCCCGAGAGGCCCGATCCCGCCCATGAAGCTCGTCTTCGCCGGTACCCCCGAGGTCGCCGTTCCCGCCCTGGACGCCCTGCTCGCCTCCGGGCGGCACGAGGTGGCCGCCGTCGTCACCCGGCCCGACGCCCCCGCGGGCCGGGGCCGCAGGCTGGTCGCGTCGCCCGTGGCCGAGCGGGCGGAGGAGGCCGGCATCGAGGTGCTCAAGCCGGCCAAGCCGCGGGACCCCGAGTTCCTGGCGCGGCTCACCGAGATCGCCCCGGACTGCTGCCCGGTCGTCGCCTACGGCGCGCTGCTGCCCCGCGTCGCCCTCGACATCCCGGCCCACGGCTGGGTCAACCTGCACTTCTCGCTGCTGCCCGCCTGGCGCGGCGCGGCGCCCGTGCAGCACGCGCTG
>NZ_MUNF01000697.1:9318-9990 GCF_002154555.1 Streptomyces murinus | reverse complement strand
GGCCAGGGAGAGTGAGGACGTGCCCAGGCCGGTCGGTCCGCCGACCCCGGCCTGCGGCGGATCCTCGGCGGACCGACCGGCCTGGGCACGTCCTCACTCTCCCTGGCCCGCGCCCTCAAATTGCCGGCCGCGGACCCGCACATGGCGGTGGCACCGGCTCCGGCACCGGAGCCCGACCAGGTACCCCCTGCCTCCTCCGTCTCCACTTCCTCCGTCTCCTCCTCCGAAGGCCCGGTCGTCCCCGGCCTCTACCACCACCCCGTCCCGGAGCCCGACCCCGCCCGTGTCGAGGAGGTGAGCCGCCGGATCAAGCGCTGGGCCGAGGACGAGGTCCAGCTCTACCCCGAGGAGTGGGAGGGCCAGTTCGACGGCTTCTCCGTCGGGCGCTACATGGTCGCCTGCCACCCCGACGCCCCCGGCATCGACCATCTGATGCTCGCCACCCGGCTGATGGTCGCGGAGAACGCCCTCGACGACTGCTACTGCGAGGACCACGGCGGCTCGCCCATCGGCCTCGGCGGCCGCATCCTCCTCGCGCACACCACGCTCGACCACCTCCACACCACACCGGAGTACGCCCCGGCGTGGGAGGAGTCGCTCGGCTCCGACGCCCCGCGGCGGGCGTACCGCAGCGCGATGGACTACTTCGTCCGCGCCGCCACACCCTCCCAG
>NZ_MUNF01000697.1:0-9276 GCF_002154555.1 Streptomyces murinus | reverse complement strand
CGCCCTCGCCGGCAACGCGGCCACCATCGTCAACGACCTCTACTCCTACACCAAGGAACTCGACAGCCCCGGCCTGCATCTGAACCTGCCGGTGGTGATCGCGCGGCGCGATCAACTCTGCGAACGCGACGCCTACTTGAAGGCCGTCGAGGTCCACAACCAGCTCATGCACGCCTTCGAGGCCGCCGCGGCCGAGGTCGCGGCGGAGTGCCCCCTGCCCAGCGTGCTGCGCTTCCTCAAGGGCGTGGCCACCTGGGTCGACGGCAACCACGACTGGCACCGCACCAACACCTATCGCTACAGCCTGCCCGACTTCTGGTAACGAACGGATATTCCTGTGACCACGGAAACGACCCCCGCCCTCTCCGCGACGATCCCGGCCCCGGCGACCCCCTACCAGGAGGACATCGCCCGGTACTGGAACAACGAGGCGAGGCCGGTGAACCTGCGCCTCGGTGACGTGGACGGCCTCTACCACCACCACTACGGCATCGGCGCCGTCGACCACGCCGCGCTCGGCGACCCGGAGCACCGCGAGTACGAGAAGAAGCTCATCGCCGAGCTGCACCGGCTGGAGTCCGCCCAGGCGGAGCTGCTTCTGGACCACCTCGGTGCCATCACGAGCGACGACACCCTCGTGGACGCCGGCTGCGGGCGCGGCGGCTCGATGGTGATGGCCTACCGCCGGTTCGGCTGCCGGGTGCAGGGCGTCACCCTGTCCGAGACGCAGGCCGAGTTCGGCAACGGGCGCGCGCGGGACCTCCGTATCGAGGACCATGTCCGCTCCCACGTCTGCAACATGCTGGACACCCCCTTCGCGAAGGGCAGTGTCGCCGCCTCGTGGAACAACGAGTCCACGATGTACGTCGACCTGCACGATCTGTTCGCGGAGCACTCCCGCATCCTGGAGGTGGGCGGCCGCTATGTGACGATCACCGGCTGCTGGAACCCGCGTTACGGCCAGCCGTCCAAGTGGGTCTCCCAGATCAACGCCCACTTCGAGTGCAACATCCACTCCCGCCGTGAGTACCTGCGCGCCATGGCCGACAACCGGCTCGTGCCCCAGACGATCATCGACCTGACCTCCGACACCCTGCCCTACTGGGAGCTGCGG
This sequence comes from Streptomyces murinus, assembly GCF_002154555.1. GTDB lineage: Bacteria > Actinomycetota > Actinomycetes > Streptomycetales > Streptomycetaceae > Streptomyces > Streptomyces murinus. Next base: position 8,162 of record NZ_MUNF01000697.1, on the reverse strand, counting down.
GCCACCTCCTCACTGGTCACCGGCATCGAGGAGGCCTTCATCGAGTCCTACCGGGACGGCTCCTTCCAGTACGTCCTGATCGCCGCCGACCGCGTCTGAGCCCCGGTCGACTCCGCAGCCGACAAAGCGGTCAGGGACCCGCCCGCCACCTCCGGGCCCCGCCCTGACCGCACTGCTCACGGCGTCGCACCCTGCCACGGAAGCCGGGCGGTGCAACCGGCGCGACCGCAGGAGTGTCGTGGACGGCATGATCAACGCATCCGCCCGCGACAGATCACCGCCCTCCCACGACATCCGTACGACGGCCCCGGCCACCCCGACCGAGGAGTCGGCCTCCGCGAACGCGACGGAACCGCCACAGGACGTGGAGAAGGTCCGCGACGCGTTCGCCGGACTGCAGGCCACGTACAACGACGGCTGTACGACCCCCGGGAACCGCGCGTATTTCCTGGGCCGCCTGCACGATGAACTCACCGGTCTCGACAAGGCGATGAGAGCGGACCCCCAGGGCCCGGGCCACTTCAAGGAACCTCTCGCCCGGCTCGCGAAACTGTGGGGCGAACTGGGCGACGACACCTCCTTCGGGAACCTGAAGAAGCACCAGGACCAGCTCACCGGAACCCGGGACAAGATCAACGCCTGGATGCAGGGCCACCCCGAGGACTACCGCGGAGCACCCACGCAGGCCACGCAAGTGCTGCCCGTCGATCCCGGTATCACGGCACTGCCCGTGCAGTGCTACGAGACGAACCCCTGGCACCCGTCGGGTAGGGCAGCGGCCCCCGCGCCGCCTTTCGGGCCGTGTTTGGCAAGCTGGCCGTATGAACAGTGCTGGTGAGCGGGTGTGCGCGGCGAGGATCCTGGTCGTCGACGACGAGCCCGAGGTGCGGTACGCCGTCGAGGACGGCCTCGCGGTGGAGGGCTACGACGTCCGCGGGGCGCAGGACGGGCCCGGCGCGCTGTCCGCCGTGGCCGCGTGGGAACCCGACGCCGTGGTCCTCGACGTGATGCTGCCGGGCCTCGACGGGCTCGCGGTCTGCCGACGGCTGCGGAACCTGGGCGACCGCACCCCCGTCCTGGTCCTCACCGCCCTCGGCTCGGTACGCGAACGGGTCGACGGCCTCGACGCGGGCGCCGACGACTACCTGGTCAAACCCTTCGCCCTGGACGAACTCGTGGCACGTGTACGGGCCTTGCTGCGCCGCTCCGCACCCGCCGGGCCCGCGGCCGGGACGGAGCTGTCGTTCGCCGACCTCGTCGTCGACCCGGTCACCCGCACCGGGCGGCGCGGCGCCCGCGCCGTCGAGTTCAGCCGTACCGAGTTCTCCCTGCTGGAGCTGCTGCTGCGGCACCCCGGCCAGGTGCTGCCGAGAAGCGTGATCCTGGACCGGGTGTGGGGCCGCGATTTCGGACCGGAGTCCAACTCGCTCGCCGTGTACGTCGGTTACCTGCGGCGCAAGCTGGAGGCCGGGGGCGAACCCCGGCTGGTGCACACCGTGCACGGCGTCGGCTACCGGCTGGACCTGCCATGAGGGGCCTGCCCTGGCGCCGGGGCGGACGGAGGGGCGGCGGGTGGCCGCGCCGCCGGCTGCGCACCCGGCTGACCCTCGCCGCCTCGGCCGCCGTCGCCGTCGTCGTGGTGGGGGTCTGCGCCGCCGCGTTCCTCGTGATCCGGCAGCAACTGCTGCACCAGCTGGACCTGCATCTGACCCAGTCCGCGCGGCTCGCTGCCCAGCAGTACCGGCAGGAACCGCCGGGCGTCGTCCAGGGGGAATGCCGGTACCTCGCCGCCCCGGCCTGCACCCAACTGGTGCCCGCTCGCGCCGCCGACGATCCGGCGGGCCCCTATCTGCTGCCCGTCACCGGTGCCACCCGCCAGGTGGCGGCCGGTACCCGCGGCCCCTTCTACAGCGAACTCCGCCTCGCCGGCCACCGCGCCCGGATGCTGACCACTCCCCTCGGGGCGGGCCGCGCCCTCCAGGTCGCGGTGCGCGCCGACACCGTCGACCAAGGGGTACGGCAGGCCGCCGGACTGCTCGGTGCCGTCGGCGCGGCCGGTGTCGTCCTGGCCGGGGTGCTCGGCTTCTGGGTCTCCCGGACCGGCCTCGCCCCGGTCGCCCGGCTGACCGCGACCGCGGAGCGCATCGCCGCCACCCGCGACGCCCGCCACCGCATCGAGCTGCCCCCGAAGCGGGCGGACGGCGACGACGAGATCACCCGGCTCGCCGCCGCCTTCAACACCATGCTCGGGGAACTGGAGAAGTCCGTGACCGCCCAGCGCCGGCTGGTCGCCGACGCCTCCCACGAACTGCGCACCCCGCTCACCGCGCTGCGCGCCAACCTGCTCGCCCGCTCCGACCGGCTGACCGCGGCACAGCGCGAACGGGCGGCCGGCGGGCTCGGCCGCCAGCTGCGCGAGGTCACCGTCCTCGTCAACGACCTGATCGAACTGGCCCGCGAGGAGGAGCCGGACCCGCTGGTGGAGGACGTCCGACTGGCCTCGGTCGTCGCCCACGCGGTCGACGCGGCCCGCGACCACTGGCCGGACGTTCCCTTCCGGCTGCGGATCGCCCACGACACGCAGACCGGGACGGTGGCGGGCGTACCGGCGCGGCTGTCCCGGCTGCTGTCGAGCCTGCTCGACAACGCGGCCAAGTTCAGTCCGCCCGGCCGCCCCGTCGAGGTCACCCTGGCCCGTACGACGGGCGGCACGGTCCTGGAGATCCGCGACCACGGGCCCGGCATCGCCGCCGAGGACCTGCCCTACGTCTTCGACCGTTTCTACCGGGCCCGCACGGCCCGCGCCCTGCCCGGCTCCGGGCTCGGTCTCGCCATGGCCCGCCAGATCGCCCGCGCCCACCACGCCGACCTCACCGCGGGTCAGGCGCCCGGCGGCGGTGCGCTCTTCCGGCTGCGGACACCGGATTCCGCCGCCTCCGACGGCCTCTCACAAGTCTCTTATCCCTGACCACCACAGTGACGGACCATGAAGGCGAGGAAGATCAGGAAGACCAGGAAGAAGGTCGTCGCGCTGAGCGGCGCCCTCGCGGTGCTCGGCGTGGTCGGCACGGCCACCGCGTTCGGCGACGGCACCGGTGACCGGCAGCGCGTCGAGGTGCACGGAGGCCGGGTGACCGTGCCCGTCACCGGCGGACACACGACGGTGGACACCGCGTCCCTGGCCGTGCGCGCACAGGCCGACGACGGCCGCGGCTGGCAGCTCTCGGCGCCCGCGGCGGACGGCCTGGGCCCCGCAGGGAAGGTGTCGGTACGCGGGAGCGAGGCCACCTGGCGCTATCCGTCGACGGGTTTCACCGTGACCGCGGCCGCCCGCGACGGACGCCTCGCGGTGTCGGTGCGCTCCGACCGCGACGCCACGCTGAACTGGCCGGTGACCGGCGCCGACCCGGGCACCCGGGAGATGCAGATACCGCGCGGCGAGGGCCTGTCGGTGCCGGTCGCCGACCGTTGGTGGAACTCGTCGAAGGCCGGGCTCGCCGGCAGCGAGGCGGGCCTGTCCGACGGCCTGACCATGCCGTTCTGGGGCACCAGCCTCGCCGGACGGCACGGGTCGAGCTACATCGCCGAGTCCGACATCGGCAGCACACTGACGTTCGCCTCCACCAGCGGCCGGCTGCGCACCGAGGCGCGGCACACGTTCTCGGCGCGGGAGGACACCGGCGACTACAAGATCACCTTCGCGCTCACCGACGGCTCCCCGGTGGCCGCCGCCCGCGACTACCGCGCCTGGCTGCTCGGCCACGGCGGCATCACCACCCTGCGCGCGAAGATCGCCGCGAACCCCGCGGTGGGCAAGCTGGTGGGCGCCTTCCACGCCCACACCTGGGGCCAGGCACGCACCGCCGAGGGCGTGCGCCGGCTGCGGGACCTCGGCATCGACCGGATGTGGCTCGGCTACGACGCCGACGGCTCGCCCATGGACGCCAAGGCCGTCGCCCTCGCCGAACGCTCCGGCTACCTCGTGGGACCGTACGACTCCTGGGCCAACGCCCAGGACCCGGACTCGGCCGACACCCCGGTCTCGAAGTGGCCGTCCCCGGTGTGGCCGGACGCCTGCGTACGGGACGCGGACGGCAAGCCGGTCACCGGTTTCGGCGGGCGCGGCTGCTACGTCAGCTCCGAGGCGCTCCGGCGCGCCGAGCCGTCGAAGCACTATCTCGCCGACCGGACCCGGGAGATGACGGCCAACGGCGCGGACAGCTACTTCCTCGACGTGGACGCGGCCGGCGAGCTGTTCACCGACCGGTCCCCGGCGCACCCGATGACCCAGGCGCAGGACCGCCGCAACCGGCTGGAGCGCATGGCAGGGCTGTCCGGCGACCGGAAGCTGGTGCTCGGTTCGGAGAGCGCCGGTTCCTGGGCGAACGGGGTGGTGTCCTTCAGCCACGGCTCCGGCACACCCGTCACCGACGGACTGTGGGCGCTGGAGCGGGACCGGGCCACCTGGGGCGGTTACGCACCCGCGGGCGCGCCCGGGGTCTACTTCAAGCCCGTCCACCTGCCGGACGACATCGCCAAGGCGATGTACGACCCGAGGTACCGGGTGCCGCTGTACCAGACGGTGCTGCACGACTCGGTGATCAGCACCGAGCGCTGGGAGCTGTCCTGGTCGAAGCTGCCGGACCAGAGCCGCACCCGCGCGCTGCTGGCGATGCTGTACAACGTGCCGCTCAACCTGGTGCTCGACCAGTCCGAACTGGACCGGCACGGTGAGCAGATCGCCGCGCTGCAACGGTACTTCGAGCCGCTGCACAAGGCCGCGGCCACCCTGCCGATGACCGACTTCCGCCGTCTGACGCCGGACAGCCTGGTGCAGCGGACGACCTTCGGCGACGGCACCCTGACCGTGACCGCCAACTTCTCCACCGCGACGCACGACGGCCTGCCCGGCGGATGCGTCGACGCGGTGCTCAAGGGCGGCAAGGCCCGGCGCATGTGTCCGCCGGGTCTGTGAGCGCCGGGGTCCGCCGGGCCTGTGACCGCACGGGTCCGGCGGACCGTTGTGGCCCGGCGGCTTGGAGGGCTGGCGGACCGGGGCCGATCAGCAGGTGCGGAAGGTGTAGTTCGCGGAGCCGCGGACCGAGACGTCCAGGTCGCGCCGGACGATGCCGAGCTTCGGGCCGAAGTCCGCGCAGGCGTGGTCGAAGCCGCTGTTCTTGTACTCGATCACGAAGACACGGTTCGCGTACGCCTTGGCGTACGCGCCGCACTCGTTGTACTGCCCGCACTCCTCGGCGACGGCGAAGTCGAAGCCGATCTTCGTGCGGTCCGAGAGCATGTCGGCCGTGTTCTTCTGCCCGACGGCGAGACCGGCGGCGTGGGCGCGGCCGGCCAGCAGCTTCGCGAAGGCCGCGTTGTCCGCCTTCGTCAGCCGGCCGCCGGAACGCTCGTAGGAGTCGAGGTTGTCCGGCTCGACGGCCTGGAAGCCGCTCTTGGCACAGCCGTCGATCCACGCGCCGACGACCGTGGCGAGACGGGAGCGCTTGTCGGCCGTGGATGTGTCCAACAGCGCCTCGTCCCAGTCCTCGTCGATCACCGGCCGCTTGCCCTTGCCCCGCAGGACCAGATCGGGATGGTTCTTCGTCCACCAGCTCAACGAATCGGGCTGGGCCTGGAACGCGTTCACGTAGCACACGTTGTAGAGGCCCTTGGCAGGTTTGGCCGACCGGTCGCGGGACACGGCGGTGACGCCCTTGGCCGGGGTGTACGGGCCGCCGATCTGGTAGTCGAACGTGGCGTCGGCCGCGGGGAGCACCACCTTCGGCGCCGCCTTCGCGGCCGGGGTGTCCGCGAAGACATCGGACAGCGTCAGCCCCGTCCCGAGAGCGGCGGCGACCCCGACGGCACCGGCGACGACGGTGCTCCTGCGGCGGAAGAAAGGTACAGCGGAGTGCTTCGACACACGGACTCCTGTGCAAAGTTCGTACTGACCCGCACATCCTGAGCCGCCGACCATGAGGATTTCATGAGGGACGCGGAGCCCGGCGGTGCCCGGCCGACCGCTGGAGCGGCCCCAGCGTCAGCACGAAGGCCGAACCGCCGCCCGGCCTGCGCCGCACCGTCACCTCCCCGCCGTGCGCGGCGGCGACCTCCCGCACCAGCGACAGCCCGATGCCCGTGCCACCGCCCTCGGAGCGGAACCGCTCCAGCAGGCCGGGCAGCTCCTCCGGGTCCACCCCGGCGCCCCGGTCCGCCACCGTCACCGCCGTACCGCGCACCATGACGTCCACCTCGGCGCGGTCCTGCGGATCTCCCGGCGTCCGCCCGTGCCGCAGGGCGTTGGCCAGCAGATTGCGTACCGCGATCCGCACCAGCGCCGGATCCGCCGTCGCCACCGACGCGTCCAGAAAGGCCGTCACCGTGTGCCGGGAGACCGGCAGTTCCTCGCAGACCTGCTCGACCAGCTGGTCGAGGCGCAGCGGCACCGGCCGGAAGGTGTCCGTCGCCTGGAGCCGTCCGCGGGTGAGGATGTTGTCGACCACGTCCGTCATCCGGTCCGTGGCCCGCCGCAGCCGCGGCAGATGTGAGTGCAGGCCTCCCGGATCGGTGTCCGCGATGTCCACCGAGCCGCGCATCACCGCCACCGGGGTACGCAGCTCGTGCGCCGCGTCCGCGAGCAGCCGCTCCTGCGCGTCCAGCGCCTCCCAGGCGGGCCGCATGCTCCGCCCGGACAGCACGTATCCGGTCGCCGCCGACAGCAGGACCAACAGGCCCGAGCCGGACAGCACCGCCACCACCAGACGCCGGTGCTCGGCCCGCCCTTTCCCCGGATCGCCGACCACCACCACCGCGCCGGCCGTCTTCTGCGACTGGTCCTGGTAGTACGGCAGCGCCAGCAGGAACACGGGATCGCCCGCGCCGGTCCGGGCCCGGGTGCTCACCGTGCCGTCGTGGGTCATCGCCCGGTGCGCGATCCGGTCGACCGCGCCCGCCTCGACGGCCGTACCGGGGCCGTGCGAGGTGAAGAGCCGCCGCAGCCGCCCCCCGTGCGCCTGAAGCACGATCACCTGCGCGCCCGCGCTGGTCGCCTCGTCGTCGTACAGGCCGTCCAGCTGGATCCCCGCGTCGGTGTAGTAGATCAGCGACACGGCCACCGCCGCCCGCCGGTGCAGGTCCTCGTACTCGGCGGACTGCCAGGACCGCGCGTCCGTACGGACCACCAGCCACGACAGCGCGCCCACCCCGGCCAGGGTGATGAGCGTGTACGCCAGCGTCAGCCGCCACTGGAGCCGGCCGAGACGGCGGCGAGCCGGGGACGGGGTGCGCCGCTCTTTGGCGGTACGGGCGTCCCGCCGGGGGAGGAGCCGTGTCAGGAGTCCGCGCCGCGGCGCCCGGCGCGGGCGGCTCTGCGCCGGGCGCTGCCCTTCGTGGTCGCCCGTCACACCGGATCCGCGCTGCCGGAGAACCGGAACCCGTGCCCGCGCACGGTCCGGATCGGCGAGGGCGGTCCGAGCTTGCGCCGCAGCCCCGCCACGACCGCGTCCACCACGTTCGAGACGGGGTCGGCCATCTCGTCCCAGCAGTGCTCGATCAGCGTCGAGCGGGTGACGACCTCCTCGGGGTGCAGGAGCAGCAGGCGCAGCACCGCGTACTCCTTGGGCGTCAGGGACAGCAGGATCCCGGCCCTGCGCACCTCGCGACGGGCCTCGTCCATCTCGACGTCGCCATGGCGAAGCCGCACGGGCGTCCGCTCCGGTGCCCGGCGGAGGAGACTGCCCACCCGCACCACCAGCTCCACCATCGCGAACGGCTTCGCCAAGTAGTCGTCCGCCCCCGCGTGAAAGCCGTCCACCCGGTCCGGTACCTCGTTCATCGCCGTCAGACACAGCACCGGCGTCGTCCACCCCCGACGCCTCCGCTCCCGGAGCGCGTCCAGCGTGTCCCCGGACGGCACCATGCGATCCAGGACCACACAGCTGTACGGCGCGAGGTCGAGCAGAACATCCGCGTCCGGCCAGTCCCCGACAGCGTCCACGGCGTACCCGGCACCCCGCAGCCCTGCCTCGATGACATGCCGAAGATCTTCGTCGTCCTCGACCAGGAGCACACGCATGGTTCTGACTCGTCCTTGGGGCTAGGGCGGCGCAGGGGGAGGGGCGCGCCGCCCTAGCCCCAAGGACGAGTCAGAACCATGCGTGTGC
>NZ_MUNF01000696.1 GCF_002154555.1 Streptomyces murinus | reverse complement strand
CCGGGCGCAGGACGCGCAGCGCCTCCGGCACCGAGTGGGCGGGGTCGGTCCAGTGCCAGGACTGGGCGTAGGTGAGCAGGTCGAGGGTGGCGTCGGCGAGCGGAAGGGCGTTGCCGTTGCCGCGGACCAGGGGGATGTCCGGGTTGCCGCGGCGGAACTCGGCGGCCATGCCCGCGCCGGGCTCGACCGCGAGGACGTCCGCGCCGCGGGCGTGCAGCAGGCTGGTGGAGATGCCGGTACCGGCGCCGACGTCCGCGACCCGCGCACCGGTCAGGGGCCGGTCCGCCGCCTGCTCGATGGTGTCGAAGAGGGCGGGCGGGTAGGAGGGACGGTTGGCCGCGTACTGGGCGGCGGCCGCGTTGAAGGAGTGGGCGCGGGCGGGGTCGGCGGATCGCGGGGTCGTCATACGGCCATGGTCGCCGGTGCGCGCCGCGCACGACAGCGGCTCTGCTCGAGGTTCCAGGGCCTTTGCTCCGACCCCGGCAAGATCCGGGAGAGAAGCTCTAGCCGCGCCGCTTCTTCTTCGAGGGGTTGCCCGAGCGGCGGGTGGTGCGGGCGGCGTGTTCGGCGCGGGCCTTCTCGTACTCCTCGCGGTGCAGCTTCTCGCCCGGGGCCTCGGTGAGGGAACGGACGAAGTAGGCGGCGAGGGTGCCGACGAAGCCGATGGCGAGCAGTCCGCGCAGGGACGCCTGGCGCTGTGGGTCCTGGCGCTTGCCGAAGCCGGCCAGAGCGTTGCCGAAGGCGAGCGCGGTGCAGATCGCGAACATGGCGACGACCAGGACGGTCACGAAGGCGCCGGTGTCGGCGATCTGGAGGCCCTGGAAGGCGAAGCGCAGCACCAGGCAGGAGGCGACCGCGGCGACGAGGGAACCGGCGGCGACACCGGCGCGGCGGGCCGCGTAGCCGTCGTCGTGGTGCACCCAGGACGTGCCGAAAAAGCGCAGGGGCTCGGGCCGGGGCCCGCCCACGGGTTCCTCCGGGGCGCCCGGGGCGCCGGTTTCGTCGCTCACGGGACGATTATGGCGCCGACGGGCGGAGGACTCGCGGGCGGGTGCGGCGGCGGGCCCGGATACAGGTACGGATACGGGCCCGGATACAGATACGGATACGGATACGGCGGCAGGGCGTCAGCCGCAGCGGTCCGCCACGAAGCCGTCGCTGCCCGTGTGCACGTACGCGTCCGCCACGAACTCGCCGTCGCTGATGTTGTCCCAGATGTTCGAGGTGCCGTACGTGCCGGTGACCGTGGTGCCCGTGGTCTGGCAGTAGATCGGGACCTTGGCGCCCTCGGGGAGGGTGCGGGTGATGCCGTAGCTGGTGCCGGGGCCGCTGCGGACGTTGACGCGGACGCCCGGGGCGACGGAGTAGTAGCGGACGGACATGCGGAATCTCCCCCGTGAAGCCCCACCGCAAGGCGGGGATCGTCGAATGCGAACGGAGGTTAGCAAGCCGCCTCGGTCTCGTACGAGCCATCGACTAGGCTCCGTCGCGTCGCGCGCGGACGATGAGCACGGGGGGCGGTCCAGTCGATGACGCCACAGCGCAGCACCGGAGCGGGCGCGGAAGCCGATATGCCCGAGTACGCCGGGCATTACCACCTGGAGTCCCGGCTGGGCTCCGGCGGCATGGGGGTGGTCCACCTCGCCCGCAGTACGTCCGGGCTGCGTCTCGCCGTGAAGGTCGTGCACGCGGAGTTCGCGCGGGACCGGGAGTTCCGGGGCCGGTTCCGGCAGGAGGTGGCCGCGGCGCGCCGGGTCAGCGGTGCCTTCACCGCGCCCGTGGTGGACGCCGACCCGGAGGCCGCACGCCCTTGGATGGCCACCCTGTACATCCCCGGCCCGACCCTGTCCGAGCAGGTGAAGGAGCACGGGCCGCTGGACGCCGGGCAGTTGCGGCGGCTGATGGCGGGACTCGCCGAGGCGCTGCGCGACATACACCGTGTGGGCGTGGTGCACCGGGATCTCAAGCCGAGCAATGTGCTGCTCGCCGAGGACGGCCCGAAGGTCATCGACTTCGGCATCTCCCGGCCCAAGGACAGCGAACTGCGCACGGAGACCGGCAAGTTGATCGGCACCCCGCCGTTCATGGCGCCCGAGCAGTTCCGCCGGCCGCGCGAGGTCGGTCCGGCCGCGGACATCTTCGCGCTGGGCTCGGTGCTGGTGCACGCGGCGACCGGGCGGGGGCCGTTCGACTCCGACAGCCCGTACGTCGTCGCCTATCAGGTCGTCCACGACGAGCCCGATCTGTCGGGGGTGCCGGCGGGGCTCGCGCCGCTCATCGAGCGCTGTCTCGCCAAGGACCCGGACGAGCGGCCGACGCCGGACGAGCTGATGCGCCAACTTCGGTCGGTGGCGGCGTCGTACGACACCCAGGCGTTCATACCGGCACAGCGGAAGGCGAGTTCGGAGGGCTCCGGGAGCAAGGACGTGGCGGCGGTCTCGGAGGGCACCGGGAAGGCGCCGTCGAAGAGGCGTGCCGTACGGCCCGGTCGTGTCGCCGCCGTCGCGGCCGGGGTGCTCGCGCTGGTCGTCGGCGGGGCTCTCGCCTGGGTGCAGTGGCTCGGCGACGACGCCCCCGCGGCGAAGGCTCCGCGCACGGCCGCGGTCGGGTTCGCGGGGTGGCGTACGACGCCGGTCGCCGGGCAGAGCGACGCGCCCCGGTGTGCCTTCGGGGCGGGCAAGGTGCTGTGCGCCGGGGCGGGGCAGGCGTACGCGCTCGATCCGCGTGGCGGCCGGGTGCTGTGGCGGCACCCCTTCACGGGGGCGCGCTGGAGCGCGGCGCCCGCGGTGTCGGGCGGCCTGGTGCAGGTGCGGGACGAGGCGGGGGACGTGGTGGCCCTCGACCCGGACACGGGCCGTACGCACTGGCGGCACGCGCTGCCCACGGGTGCCGGGGCGCAGTACACGGACGGGACGCTGCTGATCACCGCGGCCGACGGCACGGTCACGGCGGTGGACAGCGCGTCGGGCCGTACCCGCTGGAGCCACCGGCTGCCCGGGGCCGGCCGGCCGAGCGTCGACACGTATCCGGGCAGCGCCGCCGCCTACGCCTCGACCGCCTCCGCCGACGGCCGCAGCACCCGGGTCGTCGCGTTCGATCCGAAGAGCGGCGCGGTGCGCTGGGACACCGTGCTGACCGGGCTGCTGCGGCCGGTCGGCGCCACGGACGGCACGGTGTTCCTCGTGTCCGCCGACCCGGTCTACGGCGACACGGACGCGGTGGTCCGTTACGACGCCGCGACCCGGGCCGTACGACGGGTGGCGCTGCCCGCGCCCCGGCCGGACGTGCACGCCGTCGTGCGCGGGGGCGTGGTCTATCTGCTGGACGTCAACGGTGGCCTGGACGCCGTGGACACCGCGGCCGGGAAGCGGCTGTGGCACCTGGAGACATCGGTGAGCCGGGGTTCGGCGCTGGTCGCCGGGGACCGGTATCTGTACTTCTCCGCCGGTGACGGGCGGCTGCTCGCCGTGGACGCGCGGGGCGGGCGGCTCGCGGGGCAGACTCCGGCGCGGCCGGGGGACGGCACCGCGCGGATCGCGGCGCTGCGGGCCGCTCCGGTGCTCGTGGCGCCGCAGGTGTTCGGCTCCGCTCCCGACGGATCGGTGTTCGCGCTCGACGGGCGGGACCCGTCGGCCTGGTGAAACGTTCCCGGTCGGGCGAAAGGGGCCGCTCCCCACGGGGGCGGCCCCTTCGTCATGACGGCGCGACGGCGGTCATGACGGCAGGACGGCGGTCATGACGGCAGGACGGCGGTCAGCCCAGCTTGCTCACGTCCCGCACCGCGCCCTTGTCCGCGCTGGTCGCCATCGCGGCGTAGGCGCGCAGCGCGGCGGTGATCTTGCGGTCGCGGTTCTTCGGGGCGTAGCCGCCGTTCAGGGCCTGCTCGCGGCGGGCCAGTTCGGCGTCGTCCACCAGCAGTTCGATGCTGCGGTTCGGGATGTCGATGCGGATCCGGTCGCCGTCCTCGACCAGGGCGATGGTGCCGCCCGAGGCCGCCTCCGGGGAGGCATGGCCGATGGAGAGGCCCGAGGTGCCGCCGGAGAAGCGGCCGTCGGTGATCAGCGCGCAGCTCTTGCCGAGGCCGCGGCCCTTCAGGTACGAGGTCGGGTAGAGCATCTCCTGCATGCCGGGGCCGCCCTTGGGGCCCTCGTAGCGGATGACGACGACGTCGCCCTCCTTGACCTCCTGGGTGAGGATCCGCTGGACGGCCTCCTCCTGGGACTCGCAGACCACGGCCGGGCCCTCGAAGGTCCAGATCGACTCGTCCACGCCGGCCGTCTTGACCACGCAGCCGTCGACGGCCAGATTGCCGCGCAGCACCGCGAGGCCGCCGTCCTTGGAGTAGGCGTGCTCGGCGGAGCGGATGCAGCCGCTCTCGGCGTCGTCGTCCAGGGACTCCCAGCGCTCGGACTGGGAGAACGCCTCGGCGGAGCGGACGCAGCCGGGGGCCGCGTGCCACAGCTCGACGGCCTCGGGGGACGGGGAGCCGCCGCGCACGTCCCAGGTCTTGAGCCAGTCGGCGAGGGAGGGGCTGTGCACGGCGTGCACGTCCTCGTTGAGCAGGCCCGCGCGGTGCAGTTCGCCGAGGAGGGCGGGGATGCCGCCGGCGCGGTGCACGTCCTCCATGTAGTACGTACGGTTCTTGCCCACGTTCGGCGCGACCTTGGCGAGGCAGGGGACGCGGCGCGAGACGGCGTCGATCTCCTCCAGGCCGAAGGCGACGCCCGCCTCCTGGGCGGCGGCCAGCAGATGCAGGATCGTGTTGGTGGAGCCGCCCATCGCGATGTCCAGGGCCATGGCGTTCTCGAAGGCCTGGAAGGTGGCGACATTGCGGGGCAGGACCGTCTCGTCGTCCTGCTCGTAGTAGCGCCGGGTCACGTCCATGACGGTGCGGGCGGCGTCGACGTAGAGCTGCTTGCGCGCGGTGTGGGTGGCGAGGACCGAGCCGTTGCCGGGCAGGGAGAGGCCGATGGCCTCGGTCAGGCAGTTCATCGAGTTGGCGGTGAACATGCCGGAACAGCTGCCGCAGGTCGGGCAGGCGTTCTCCTCGATGCGCAGGATGTCCGCGTCGGAGACCTTGTCGTTGGCGGCTTCCGCGATGGCGTCGATCAGGTCGAGGGAGCGCACGGTGCCGTCGACCAGGGTGGCGCGGCCGGCCTCCATGGGGCCGCCGGAGACGAAGACCGTCGGGATGTTCAGGCGCAGGGCGGCCATCAGCATGCCCGGGGTGATCTTGTCGCAGTTGGAGATGCAGACCAGGGCGTCGGCGCAGTGGGCCTCGACCATGTACTCCACGGAGTCCGCGATCAGGTCGCGGGAGGGCAGCGAGTAGAGCATGCCGCCGTGGCCCATGGCGATGCCGTCGTCCACCGCGATGGTGTTGAACTCGCGCGGGATGCCGCCCGCCTCGGTGATCGCCTCGCTGACGATCCGGCCGACCGGCTGGAGGTGGGTGTGGCCCGGCACGAACTCGGTGAAGGAGTTGGCGACGGCGATGATCGGCTTACGGCCGATGTCCGCGCCGGGTACACCGGAGGCACGCATAAGGGCGCGGGCGCCCGCCATGTTGCGGCCGTGGGTGACTGTGCGGGACCTCAGCTCGGGCATCGTCGCTCGCTCCTCGATGAACAGTTCTGGCTTTCTCCGAGCCTACGCCGACGCTCCAAGGAATGGACAAGCTTGTCCGGAATGCGGGACGGGCATTTCACCGGCGCCCGCCCTGCGGCCGTGATCGGGGCTGCCTTCAGGGCTGTGTGAGGTGCTTCTGTACGACGGGTGACACGCGGGCGATGATCTCCTCCACGTCCGCCGAGGCGAGCGGTTCCAGCTTGAGGACGTAGCGCATCAGGGCCGTACCCACCAGCTGCGCGGCGGCCAGCTCGGCGCGCAGCTCGGCGTCCGGCAGGTCCAGCCGGGCCGCGACCCGGCGCACCAGCTGGGCGGCGACCAGGCGGCGGAAGACGGCGGCGGCGGTGTCGTTGGTGACGGCCGAGCGCAGGATCGCGAGCAGCGGGGCGCGGGTGGTGGGGTTCTCCCAGACGCCGAAAACGAAGCGGGCCAGCCGCTCCCCCACGCCGTCCGGCGGGCCCTCGGCGAGGGTGTCGGGGGCGGCGAGGGCCCGCCGGACGGCGT
>NZ_MUNF01000695.1 GCF_002154555.1 Streptomyces murinus | reverse complement strand
ACGGGGATCGCGGGGCCCGGGGACCTCGGGGGACCCGGCGGGGTCAAGAGCCCCGGCCGGACCGGCGGAGTCAGCCGCGTCGTCCACGTCCGCCACACTCGCCGCATCCGTCACACTCGCCGAATCCACCGCATCCGCCGCGTCCGCCGCGTCCGCCGCGTCCGCCGTGAGGATCACCGAGCGGGTGAGGTGGCGCGGCCGGTCCGGGTCGAGGCCGCGCGCGGCGGCGACGGCGACCGCGAGCCGCTGGGCGCGGACGAGTTCGGCGAGCGGGTCGAGACCGCCGTCGACCCACAACCCACCGGTGTCCCGGACCTGTTCGGCGAGCCCGTCGGGCGCCTCGCCGAACATCCAGGTGGCGGTGCCCTTCGTGGTGATGCTGATCGGGCCGTGCCGGTACTCCATCGCCGGGTACGCCTCGGTCCAGGACAGGGACGCCTCGCGCATCTTCAGTCCGGCCTCGTTCGCGAGCCCGACCGTCCAGCCGCGCCCCAGGAAGGTGAACTGGCCGCATTCGACCAGGCCTTGGGGCAGAGGGGTGGTGAGTGCGGTGCGGCCGTCGGCGACCACGGAGTCCGTGTGCAGGCCGAGGTGGGCGCGCAGCAGGGTGAGGGCGGTGGTGGCGAACCGGGTCTGGACGACGGAGCGTTCGTCGGCGAAGTCCAGCACCACGAGATCGTCGGCGGCGCTCATCACGGGCGTCGCGGGGTCGGCGGTGACGGCCGTGGTGCGGGTCGCCGCACCCCGCAACCGGCCCAGCAGTTCGAGCACTTCGGTGGTGGTGCCGGAGCGGGTGAGGGCGATCACCCGGTCGTACGACCGCCCGTACGGGAACTCCGAGGCGGCGAAAGCGTCGGTCTCGCCCTGCCCCGCGCCCTCGCGCAGGGCAGCCACCGCCTGCGCCATGAAGTACGAGGTCCCGCAGCCCACGACCGCGACCCGTTCACCCGCCGCCGGCAGCGCGTCCCGGTGCCGTCCCGCCTCCTCGGCGGCCCGCGTCCAGCACGCGGGCTGGCTGTTCAGCTCGTCCTCGACATGGGTCATGCCCACACCCTCCCCTGGCCTGGCTGATTGTTCCTGCAAGATATAGCGAGCTTTCGAGCACAATCAAGCATTCCCATGGGACCGGGGGCGCACTACGGGGGTGCGCTAGGGTCACCGATCGAGGAACGCATGGAGAACGGAGGCCGCGGATGTCCCGGGACGCCCGCTGGAAGGCGCTGCTGGAACTGCTCGTGGAGCGCGGCCGGCTGGACGTCGAGGAGGCGGCGGCCGAACTGGCGGTGTCGGCGGCGACGATCCGCCGGGACTTCGACCAGCTCGCCGAGCAGCAGATGCTGGTCCGCACCCGGGGCGGCGCGGTGGTGCACGGGGTGTCGTACGAACTCCCGCTGCGCTACAAGACCGCCCGCCGCGCCTCCGAGAAGCAGCGGATCGCCACCGCGGTGGCCGATCTCGTGGCGCCGGGCGAGGCGGTGGGGCTGACCGGGGGCACGACGACCACGGAGGTGGCCCGCGCCCTCGCCGTGCGCGGCGATCTGGCCACCGGCTCCCCGGCGTTGACCGTGGTCACCAACGCGCTGAACATCGCCAATGAGCTGGCCGTGCGGCCCCAGTTCAAGATCGTGGTCACCGGTGGGGTGGCCCGCCCGCAGTCGTACGAGTTGATCGGGCCGCTCGCGGACGGGGTGCTCGGGCAGATCAGGCTGGATGTGGCGGTGCTCGGGGTGGTCGCCTTCGACGTGGTGCACGGCGCGGCGGCGCACGACGAGGCGGAGGCGGCGATCAACCGGCTGCTGTGCGAGCGCGCCGAACGGGTGGTGGTCGCCGCGGACTCCAGCAAGCTGGGCCAGCGGGCGTTCGCCCGGATCTGCCCCGCGCGTCTGGTGGACACCCTGGTGACGGACACGGCGGTGGACCCGGAGGCGGTCCACCGCTTCGAGGAGGCCGGGATCCGCGTCGTCGCCGTATGACGCGCGAGCCGTCCGGCTACCAGAGGGCGCCGCGATCGACCTTCACGAACCCCGCGCCGCGCTGGTCGTTGCAGCCCATCAGCGGGCGGTCGACCGTGTCGGGCGGGAACTGCTGGGCCTGGAGGGCCACGCTGACCAGGGTCAGCAGCAGATCGACATCGCTCGCGGCGTCGAGGCGCAGGGTCACCCACGGCGAGCCGGGCACGATCCTGATCACGCCGGAGCGTTTGAGGTCCCTGGCGAACCGCCGGATGGCCCGGTCGGTCAGCCGCAGATCGACATCGCGGTCCGAATGGAAATGGACGATCTCACCCTTGGCGGAAACCACCGCCTGTCCCTGACCGCAGCTCGGCACGGCCTGTCTCAGGTCCGGCCAGGTCGCCAGTTGCGCGCATGCGCGCGAGGCCAACGTCATGGGCCCATCATGACGCGCTCACCCCGTTGCAACCAGCGCGTGAGCAAGCATTAACCGACCTGTATCCGGACCGGGTTGCCGCGCCCATACACGCGTACGAACACAACGCAAGCGACCGGCATGCCGATTCGGCCCGCCATCTGGCCAAACCCCCACGTCCGCCCCCCACTTCGCCGCCTCACGGTGAGGAGCCGTGACGACACCTCGGGCCACTCCCGGCATCAAACGGCCGCGAAGACGTCGGTGGGCCGTACCGGCCGCAAGGTGATCCGGGTGACCTGGCCGCGGTCGGTGCCGATGTGGAGGACGGCGAGGGGGTGGCCGCCGGGTGCGATGAGGTGTGCGGGGGCGCCGTCGACGGTGAGCCGGCAGATCGCTCGGATACGGTCGGCGAAGCGCACGGTCTCGGTGGCGATGGCGGTCGCGCCGGTGACGACCGTACGTGCTCCGGGCGGGAGGAGTGCGGCGTCGGCGTCGCGCACGCTGTCGGGGGCCAGGAGCCGGATCATCTCGCGGGTGTCGCCGGTGCGGGCCGCGGCCAGGAACGCTTCGACGATCTCGCGGTCCGGTGCCTGTCGTGCCTGTCGCCGCGCCTCGACGGGTGCCGGGGAGTGCAGGCGCCGCCGGGCCCGGCTGGCGTGCTTCTTGGCGCTGGGCACCGTCCCGTCGAGGACCTGGGCGATCTGGTCGAACGGCATGGCGAACAGATCGTGCAGGACGTAGGCGACGCGCTGGGGCGGGGTCAGCTGCTCCAGAAGGACGAGCAGAGCGCGCGAGACGTTCTCGGTGCGCAGGACCGCTTCGTCGGCGGACAGTTGCTCGGCCGGGATCGCGTCCGCGAGCAGCGGTGCCTCGCCACGCCGGCGGCGGGCGCGCAGCTCATCGAGACAGAGCCGGGCCGTGACGGTGGTCAACCACCCGGCCGGATTGTCGATCCGCTCTGCGCGGTGCCCGGCGGCGGCGCGCAGCCACGCGGTCTGGACGGCGTCCTGGGCGTCATGGACCGAGCCCAGCATGCGGTGGGCGACCGACAGCAGCTGAGGCCGGGCGGCCTCGAAGTCCTCGACCGTGATCGGCACGGGTGTCACCTTTCGGAGCTCGCGAACGTCAGGAGGGTCGGTTCAGCCCATCCCTGCTCGCACCCCGAGGAGACCCTCATGAGTCTACAGATCGCGTTCGCCCTGACCGTCCTGTGCGTCGCCGCCAACGCCTTCATCGCGATCGCCGACTACCGGAAGGCCCGGTTCGTGGCCGCGAACGCCGCCCTGGTCGGCGTCCCGCCCACCGCCGTGCCGTACCTGGCCACCCTGAAGCTCGCCGGCGCGGTCGGCCTCACCGCCGGACTGCTCGGTGCCCGGTGGCTCGGCCTCGCGGCGGGCGCCGGCCTGACCGCGTTCTTCATCGGCGCGATCATCACGCACGTCCGCGCGCACGTCCTGCACAACATCGCGTTCCCCGGCGCATATCTGCTGCTGGCCGTCGCGGCGACCGTCTACTTCGCGGGCTGAGCCCGGGGCCGGCCGTCGCCGGGTTCACGGGCCGAGCCGCACCGCTCCGCCCGGCGCCCGGCCGGCGATCAACGCCGCCAGCGGTGTGGCCAGGCCGCGCGGTGAGAACAGGACCACGCTCCACACCGCCACCGGGCGCCGCCCGCACGACGACCGGCCCGTCCGCCCACGTTCGGCCCGCACCGTCACCCACCTGACCGGACCGCACAGCGCAGGCGTCTCTCTGGTCCGCAGGCTGATCCAGACCGCCTCCTCTAGACGGCCCGATCTGAATCACCGGTCAGAGCGGCCGCGGTCAAGGTGAGGTGCCGGACCAGGACGTCGGCCGCGGTGTCGGCGTCGCGGGCCAGCGCCGCCTCCTCCAGCCTGCGGTGTTCCTCGGCGCCGTCCCGGCCGGGGTCGCGGTGCGCCGACCAACGGCGGGCCAGCTCACTCGCGGTCCACAACCGGTCGAACGTCTCCAGCAGTGCGCGATTGCCGCACGCCTCCAGCAACGTGCGATGGAAGGCTCGGTGCGCCTCGGCCCAGGCGCCGGTGTAGTGCTCGCCCTCCTGCGGCGCGTACGCCGGAGTGCGCACCAGACGATGGTGGGCGGCCCGCACCCGGGCCTCCCAGTCGACGTCGCCACGCTCGATCGACATGCGCAGAATGGCCGGTTCGACGGTCCGGCGGGCCTCCGCGATCTCCTGCCAGCGGCGGTCGGAGAAGGACGGCACCGCGAAACCGCGGTTGGGCAGCCGGTCGGCGAGCCCCTCGCCGACCACCCGCACGAGCGCCTCGCGCACCACGGCCAGGCTCACGCCCTGCTCCTTGGCGAGATCCTGCGGCTTGAGAGGGGCGCCGGGGGCGTGGTCCCCGCGCATGATCGCGTCCCGCAGGTGTGCGTAGACCTGCTCGGAGAGCATCTGCTTCCCCGGCGGGGCCGGGGAGTGCGCCGTCTGAGTCATGCGCCCATCCTAGACGATCGGATAGACGATTCCTTAGATAATCGATTATTGCTGTTACAGTCGATTCACCAGCCGCCGAAGGACGTCATCGTCCGGACAGGAACGACCGCTGTGCCTGCCAACGACCCCTTCGCCCGCCTCCCCGAGGCGGCTTCCTTCACCGTCACCAGCACCACCGTCGACGACGGCGCCGCCTGGCCGCCCGCGCAGCACGCCTCCGGCCTGCCCGGCGGCAGGGACATCTCCCCGCAGCTGTCCTGGAGCGGCGCACCGGAGGGCACCAAGAGCTACGCCGTCACCGTCTACGACCCCGACGCCCCCACCGGGTCCGGGTTCTGGCACTGGGCGGTCACCGACATCCCCGCCACCGTCACCGAACTCCCCGAGGGCGCCGGCGACGACACGGGCGCGTATCTGCCCGGGGGCGCCTACCAGTTGCCCAACGACGCCCGTACCGCCCGCTACCTCGGCGCCGCCCCACCGGCCGGACACGGCCCGCACCGCTACTTCGTCGTGGTCCACGCCCTCGACGTCCCCTCGACAGGCGTCCCCGCCGACGCCACACCGGCCGTCCTCGGCTTCACCATGGCCGGTCACACCCTCGGCCGCGCGGTGCTGACCGCCACCGCCGAAACCCCCGCCTGACGACACCGCGCCACCCGACTCCCCGGAGACACCACCGCCATGCACCTCCACACCCTTCCCGACCCCACCCGCCGCGGCATCGGCCTGATGGACCTGGACACCGTCCGCACCGTCAGCCGCGCCGTCACCGCCGCCCATCTGTTCATCTACCTCGTCCCCGAGACCGCCGAGGAGGCGGCCGAGCTGGGCGTGACCGACCCCGGGCCGGCGTATCTGGCCTTCCGGTCCGCCGCGCTGGGCGCGGTTCCGTGGCAGGTCACGCTCGCGGCCTTCTACAACTTCAGCCCCCGGGCGGTGCGGGCCATGGCAGGCGCATGGGACGCCGCACCGCCCGAGCGATGGCGGGCCGCCCGCTTCCTGGCCGCCGAAAGGGCGATACGGCGCGTCGACGTGCAACTCACCGACGACCACATAGCCGAGGCGCGCTCGCTGATCGACCCGGTCGTCGCCGGCGCCGACTACGCCGGCAAGGTGCTGGCCGCCGCGAACGCCTCGGTCGCGCTTCCCCCCGACCCCCTCGTCGCACTCTGGCAGCAGATCACGGTGGCGCGGGAATGGCGCGGCGACGCACACCTCGTCGTACTCGCCGACAACGGCCTCGGGCCGTGCGACTGCCTCGTCCTGCACACCGCGACCGGCCGCCTTCCAGCCACCCTCGCGCGAGCGACCCGACAATGGGACGACGACGAGTGGAACGCGGCGACGGCACGCCTCGTCGCACGCGGCTGGCTCGACTCCGACTCCGTACTCACCGACGCCGGCAGCGCGGCACGCGAGCGCATGGAAGCGGAAACCGACGAGCACTGCGCCGCACTGTGGGCGCCGATCGGCAACACGGGCGCCCGCCGCTTCGCCTCACTCATCGCACCGATCACCAACGCGTTCACCGCGGCGGGCACGTTCCAGACCGTCCACTGACGGCCTGATCTCGCATGAACGGTCCCTCGCGGGAGCGAACCCGCCACCCGGTCCCTGAGCGTCGGCCTGCTCGGTTACGCGACCGCGCTCACACGGTGAGCGCCACGAAGGAGGACGATGCATTGCGTGCAGCAGCAGCCAGAGCCGCCTTGAGGACCGAGGCCGAGGGGTCGCGGTGCGCGGACCCCCTCACCCCCGCAAGTGCCCCC
>NZ_MUNF01000694.1 GCF_002154555.1 Streptomyces murinus | reverse complement strand
AATCGTCCAGTTGGTTCAGTGCCAGGTCGTACAGGGCGCGCTGCCAGCGCTCCTCGGGGTCCGTGTCGTCGCAGCGGACGTCCCGCCGTACCGCGTCCACGTCGCCCTTGAGCCGCCGCGCCTGCGTGATCAACGCCTCGACCGGGTCGTGCCCGGGCGGCTGGGCGGCTGGGCGGTCCGCGGAGACCGATGACGGCATTTCGCACTCCGAACGAAAAGGGGACGGCAGGGCCGGGCGGGACGGGGACCGTAACGACTCTCGCACAGCGCGGGACGCCCCGTAAGGGATTTGGCAAGACACGATACGGTGGTGCTTCTGGCATATGCCAGAGTCTTCCCGAACCGATCCCCGAGTGCTCCCCGAACGCCCGACGGGCGATCAAGTCGTAGACAATCTACGGGAGTTGACGGACCCGGCGATCCTTCGTCAAGACCCCCGGACCAGGCAGTCAACCGCGTGTTCGACGGCCCTGTGTTCCCCGCCGTTCGGGAGCGGCCTGTACCCATCGAACTCTGACCGGATTTGGCGGCATGCGAAGGGCCTCTCCTGACTCCATAAAGGCATGGAGACCACCATCGAACTGCCCGCCCTCGCCCGGCTCGTGACCGCCGAGGACCAGGAGATCCCGCTCACGGCCACCCTGCGCTACACCACGGGCGACCCGCTCGCCGTCTTCGTGGACTTCCCGGCCGAGGCGGCGCTGGAAGGCGAGGACGTCAGCTGGACCTTCGCGCGCTCCCTGCTCGACCAGGGACTGCGCACCCCGGCCGGACACGGCGATGTGCAGATCTGGCCCTACGGCCGCACCCGGACCGTCCTGGAGTTCCACTCGCCCTTCGGTCTCGCCCTGCTCCAGTTCCCCACCTCGACCCTGCGCCGCTTCCTGCTGCGCAGCTACGAGGTGGTCGCGGCCGGCCAGGAGGACATGGCGACGGTGGTGGAGCGTGGGCTGAACGCGCTGTTCGGAGGGGTGTGAGGCGTCCGCCGGAGTTGTCCCGGCGAGCCCCGGCCGGTTTTGAATATTGTTCACCTTTACCTCACCGCACGGGTATGGACCCCGACGACCGGCGCGGGCACCCTGGCCCGCGGTGTGCCGCAGGGGCACTCCCGTGACCGAGGACGGACGAATGACACCGATCAGCCGAAGGGGCTTCGTGGGGCTGGGCGCATCCGTGGCGGCGGGAGTGGCGCTGGGCGCCACCACGCGCACCACCGCGGCGGCCGCCACCACGGCGACCGGCACGATCAAGGACGTCAAGCACGTGGTGATCCTGATGCAGGAGAACCGCAGCTTCGACCACTACTTCGGCCGCCTCAAGGGCGTGCGCGGCTTCGACGACCGCAGCGGCATCACCCTCAGCGGCAACTACTCCGTCTTCAACCAGCCGAACCTGCTCTCCCGGCAGTACCCGTGGAAGCTCAGCTCCACCCCGTCGGTGTTCGGCAAGGACGGCGAGACCCTCGCGCAGTGCAACGGCGACCTGCCGCACTCCTGGTCCTCGCAGCACTCCGCCTGGAACAAGGGCCGCCTGGACAACTGGGTCCTGGGCGTCGGCAACGTCCGCTCGCTCGGCTACCTGGACCGCTCCGACATCCCCTTCCACTACGCGCTCGCCGACAACTACACCATCTGCGACGCCTACTTCTGCTCCACGCTGAGCGCCACCGGCCCCAACCGCACCTACCTGTGGAGCGGCAAGGTCGACTCCTCCAGCAACGACGGCGGCGACGAGTCCGGTCTCACCTGGCAGACCTACGCCGAGTCGTTGCAGGCCGTCGGGGTGAGCTGGAAGGTCTACCAGAACGCCGCGGACAACTACGGCGACAACGCCTGCGCGTACTTCAGCAATTTCGCGGGCGCCAAGGCGGGCGACCCGCTGTACGACCGGGGCATGTCCTCGGTGCCGAAGGTGACCGGCTCCACCCCCGACGACATCGCCGCCGCCATCAAGGCCGATGTCCAGGCGGGCACCCTTCCGCAGGTCTCCTGGGTGGTGGCCAACCAGGCGTTCTCCGAGCACCCCTACGCCCCGCCCGGCGACGGCGCCCACTTCGTCAACCTCGTCTACCAGGCCCTCGCCGCCGACGAGGACGTCTTCGACTCCACCGTCATGTTCCTCAACTACGACGAGAACGACGGCTACTTCGACCACGTGCCCCCGCCGTCCCCGCCCGCCGGCACGGCCGGCGAGTTCCTCAACGGGGTGCCGTTCGGCTTCGGTTTCCGCGTACCGATGATCGTCATCTCGCCCTGGACGCGCGGCGGTTGGGTCTCCTCCGAGGTCTTCGAACACACCTCGGTGCTGCGCTTCCTGGAGACCTGGACGGCCGCCCTCGGCACACCCGCGAAGTGCCCCAACATCAGTGACTGGCGGCGCAAGGTGAGCGGCGACCTCACCGGGGTGTTCGACTTCGCCCACCCGGTCAAGGGCGCCGTCGCGCTGCCCGCGACCAGCGTCATCGGCATCGACAACTGCACCCTGCTGCCCAACCCGGTGCCGACCGACAACGCGCTGCCCGCCCAGGAGTCCGGCACCCGCCCGGCCCGCGCGCTGCCGTACCAGCCGGGCGGCTATCTGGACCGCCTGGAGTTCGACGCGGGCGGCAAGACGCTCGCCTGGTTCGTCATGACCAACCAGGGCGGCCCCGCCGCCCGCGCGGCCCACTTCTCCATCCACCCCAACGCCTACCGGGACACCACCCCCTGGCAGTACACGGTGGACGCGGGCGGCACCGCCACCGACTACTTCAACATCGGCTCGGGCTACGGCGACGGCAAGTACGACCTGTCGATGGTCGGCCCCAACCGCTTCCTGCGCCGCTTCCAGGGCGACGCCACCAAGGCGGGCAAGTCCGCGGAGGTGAGCACCCGTTACGCGGTCGAGCCGGGCACCGGGAAGCTCGCCCTCTACTTCAAGATGGCCAACTCCGGTTCGTCGTCGGTGAAGTTCACCATCACCTCCAACCACTACCGCTCCGACGGCCCCTGGACGTACACCGTCGCCGCCGGCGCGTCGACGGAGGACTTCTTCAACGCGGTCGCCTACAACAACGGCTGGTACGACTTCACGATCACCGTGGACTCCGACTCGACCTGGTCGCGCCGGTTCACCGGGCACCTGGAGACGGGCGCCGCCAGCGTCAGCGGCTGACCGCCGCGTACAGGTCCGGGCGCGGGGCGAGTTCGACGGCCACCCGGCCGCCGCCCTCCAGCGCCCGGACCCCCGCCTCGGCGACGACCGCGGCGGCATAGCCGTCCCAGGCGCTCGGCCCGGTCACCCGGCCCGCCCGGACGGCGTCCACCCAGTCCCGCACCTCGCGGTCGTAGGCGTCGGCGAACCGTACGAGGTAGTCCGGCGCCACCTCCCGCCGGGCGCCGTCCGCTCGGGTGACCACCGGGGCGTGCTCCTCGCCGATGCGCGCGCTGCCCGCCTCGCACACCGCCTCGCAGCGCACCTGGTAGCCGAAGCCGCAGTTGACGAACACCTCGACGTCCACCAGGGCGCCCCGCTCGGTCTCGAAGAGCACGAACTGCGGGTCGATCAGTCCCTCGGGCGCGCCGCCGGAGGACACCGGGCGCCGTACGGTCACCGCCGTCAGCTCCTCGCCCAGCAGCCAGCGGGCCGCGTCGATCTCGTGCGAGACCGAGCTGTTGATCAGCTGGGCGCTGGTGAAGCCGGGCGGTGAGGAGACATTGCGGTGGACGCAGTGCAGCATCAGCGGCCGGCCCAGGCCGCCGCCGTCCAGCAGTGCCTTCAGGCGCAGGTACTCGGCGTCGTACCGGCGCATGAACCCGATCTGTGCCAGCCGCCGCCCGAGCCGCGCCTCGGCCGCCACGATCCGCAGCGCTCCGGCGGAGTCCGGCACCATCGGCTTCTCGCACAGCACCGGCAGGTTCCGGGCGAACGCGGCGAGCAGCGCGGCCTCGTGCGCGGGCCCGGGGGAGGCGATCAGCACGGCGGCCACCCCCGGCGCGTCCAGCGCGGTCTCGGGGTCCGTGTGCACGCGTACCCCGGTGATGCCCGCGACGGCCGCCCGCGCCCGCTCGATGTCGGGATCGGCGACGGCCGCGACCCGGGCGCCGCTGACCACCCGGTCCAGGCGCCGCACATGATCGGCCCCCATGTTCCCGGCCCCCAGCACCGCCACACCCAGCGGCTCACCCATGCGCGCGCTCCCTCACGTCGACGATTCCCGCGTAGCGTACGTCGGCGGGGGAGTGCGTACTTCAGGGCCGCGGGGGCCCGTGAACACGGTCCGCAGGGTGCTCAGGGTCCGCAGGGTCGGATACTCACGGGCCGCAGGCGCGAGGCGCGGATCAGAAGCGCAGCACCCCGGCGATCCCGTCCTCCTCGCCCAGCGTGCCGTCGGGCACGAAGCGGACCTGGGCGCCGGTCTCCAGGCACTGCTCCACGATCTCGTCCACGATGTCGTCGCGGGCGTCCAGGTCGCCGGGCTCGGCCGGTACCAGGTGGTCGCCGTCGTCGCGGACCACCGCACGGAAGCCGTCCTCCACGGCGAGCAGCCGCACCCGGCCCTCCCGGGCGCTGAGCCACAGCTCGTCCAGGCCCGCCGCGAAGGTGCGGTGGCCGCGCGCCGAGGTCAGTTCCTCGACGACGGAATGGGCGTCCTTGGACTCCTCCGCCTCCAGGACCGGCCTGATGGCCTGCCACACCGCCTCGGGACCGGAGTGGGCGAGCCCGCCGTGCCCCACGTGCACCGCGCCCCTGGCGACCGTGCCGGCCTCGTCCAGCAGGGAGAGCGCCGCGCGTTCGCCGGTGACGTACAGCGGCCGGGGCTGCTCGCGCAGGACCGCGGCCATCGCGGTGTCCGCCTCACGCAGGAACTGGCGGGTGCCCTCGTCACGGAAGGTGCTCGGCAGATCGCCGATGCGCTCCTGCCGCTCGGCGTCGAAGTTCGGCCTGCTGCGGGTCAGCGGGAAGCCCCCGGCATGCTCCTCCACCACCCGGTCCGGGCCGCCGCTCCACAGGGTGACCTGGTCGGCCGAGACCGACAGCACCCAGAAGGGCCGCTCCGCCGCCTGCGCGGCGACCAGATTGCGGGTGAGGAAGGTGTCCGCGAGCACCACGCGCTCGGGGACGCTGCGGGCCAGCGACCAGACCTGGTGCTCACCCGGCGCGGCGAAGATCACCAGACCGTCCTCGGCATGCGCGAGATCCACCTCGGCGAGCGCCCGGTCGAGCTGGGCGTCCACGTCCGCCCGCCGCTCCCGGGTCACGGCCGGATCGGCCTCCAGGCGCTTGCGGGCCTCGGCCAGCACATTGCGCAGCCGGACCGGATCCTGGTCGCTGCCGGATCCCCTGCGGTGCGTCGGGGTCAGCACCGACACCGCCGGATAGGGCCGCGGACGCCGCAGTTCGGCAAGGGTTGCGGGACTCAGTGCGTGCTCCATGACAGCACCATAGGGCCGATTCACATGTACGGCATTCGGGGTATTCCGGACTTATGTCCGCGTGCTGGGATGTGGACGCGGGTACCCCGGTGGCCGGGCCGTCCGGGCGACGGAGCGGTTTCCGGCCGGGGCGCCACGCGGCGCGCCCCCGCTTGGGAAATTTTTTGCCCATGGCCGGTTCCCGGCGGCTGTGGCGCTCCGGCGTCGCGATCCCGGGCCTCGCGAAGGCAAAACGCGTCCGAAAGCATCGGGCGGACGACCCCCGTCGTGTTACGTCCGCGTTGACCGGCGCCGGGCACGGGCGGAGGCTCGTCATATAGGTGCTCGATACAACTGGTTCGTCGGCCGGCGTCGCGGCTCCCACGAAAGCACAGGTGAGCGCGGCACCGGCGGCCGGCCGGAGGCAGGAGGCAGCGCATGTGCGGCATCACCGGATGGGTGTCCTTCGACCGTGACCTCAGCGCCGAGGCCACCACATTGCATGCGATGACCGAGACGATGGCCTGCCGCGGCCCGGACGACCGCGGCACCTGGACCGAGGGGCCCGCCGCCCTGGGCCACCGCAGGCTCGCCATCATCGATCTGCCCGGCGGCCGCCAGCCGATGTCCCTCGCGACCCCCGAGGGCACGGTCGCGCTGGTCTACTCCGGGGAGACCTACAACTTCACCGAGCTGCGCCGTGAACTGACCGACCGCGGCCACCGGTTCACCACCGACTCCGACACCGAGGTGGTCCTGCACGCCTACGTCGAATGGGGCGACGCGTTCGCCGAACGCCTCAACGGAATGTACGCGTTCGCCATCTGGGACGGCCGCCGCGACAAGCTCGTGATGATCCGCGACCGGATGGGCATCAAGCCGTTCTACTACTACCGCACCCCCGACGGCGTCCTGTTCGGCTCCGAACCCAAGGCGATCCTCGCCAACCCGCTGGCCCGCCCCCGGGTGACCCTCGACGGACTGCGCGAACTGCTCGTGATGATCAAGACCCCGGGGCACGCCGTCTGGGACGGCATGCGCGAGGTGGAGCCCGGCACCGTCGTCACCGTCGACCGCTCCGGACTGTCCAC
The DNA here is from genome assembly GCF_002154555.1 of Streptomyces murinus. Lineage (GTDB taxonomy): Bacteria > Actinomycetota > Actinomycetes > Streptomycetales > Streptomycetaceae > Streptomyces > Streptomyces murinus. The sequence continues at coordinate 4,089 of NZ_MUNF01000694.1, read as the reverse complement.
CCGCGTCTACTGGCGTCTTCAGACCCGCCCGCACGAGGACGACCGGGACACCACCATCGCCACCGTGCGCACCCTGCTGGACGACATCGTGCGCCGCCAGCTCGTCGCCGACGTGCCCCGCTGCACCCTGCTCTCCGGCGGCCTCGACTCCTCCGCCATGACCGCGATCGCCGCCCGGCAACTCGCCGAACAGGGCCAGACGGTGCGCTCCTTCGCCGTCGACTTCGTCGGCCAGACCGAGAACTTCGTCGCCGACGAACTGCGCGGCACCCCCGACACCCCCTTCGTGCACGACGTCGCCCGCAGCTCCGGCACCGACCACCAGGACATCGTGCTCGACGCCGAGGCCCTCGCCGACCCCGCCGTGCGCGAGCAGGTCATCCGGGCCCGCGATCTGCCGGCCGGCTTCGGCGACATGGACGCCTCACTCCTGCTGCTCTTCCGCGCCATCCGGCAGAAGTCCACGGTCGCCCTGTCCGGCGAGTCCGCCGACGAGGTCTTCGGCGGCTACCTCCAGTTCTTCGACGAGGACGCCCGCAGCGCCGACACCTTCCCCTGGCTGGTGCGCTTCGGCCGGCACTTCGGCGACGACTCCGACGTGCTGCGCACCGACCTCGTCAAGCAGCTCGACCTGGAGCGGTACACGGCCGACGGCTACCGTACGGCCGTCGCGGGCATCGAACGGCTCGCCGGGGAGAGCGACTTCGAGTTCCGGATGCGGCAGATCTGCCATCTGCACCTGACCCGGTTCGTGCGCATCCTGCTCGACCGCAAGGACCGGATGAGCATGGCCACCGGCCTGGAGGTGCGGGTGCCGTTCTGCGACCACCGCCTGGTCGAGTACGTGTTCAACGCCCCCTGGGCCCTGAAGTCCTTCGACGGCCGGGAGAAGAGCCTGTTGCGCGAGGCCGCCAAGGACGTCCTGCCGCAGAGCGTGTACGACAGGGTCAAGAGCCCCTACCCCTCCACCCAGGACCCGCGCTACGCCCGCGCCCTCCAGGCCCAGGCCAAGGATCTGCTCGCCCGGCCCTCGCACCGCGTCTTCGACCTGGTGGACCGGGACCGCGTACGCAAGGCCGCCGAACGCGAGGCCCCGGTGTCCGACCAGGCGGCCCGGCGCGGCCTGGAACGCACCCTGGACCTCGCCCAGTGGCTGGACCTGTACGCGCCGGAACTCGTCCTCGGCTGAGCGGCCCTCTCAGCTGGGGCCGGGGCTGCTCACGATCAGCTGGGCCCGGGGCTGCTCACGGTCGGGCTGACCGGGCTCGTCGGCGTGGCGCCGGTCGGGCTCGGGCTCGTCGGCGCCGGGCTCGCCGGGCTCGGGCTGGCCGGGGGCATCGGGCTCGGCCGGTGCGGGGCCCGCCTGGTCGGGCTCGGGCTCGGTGTCGTGCCGGTCGGGCTCGGCGTCGCCTTGGTCGGGGCCGGCTTCGGGCTCGTCCGGGGTGCCGGGCCGAGGCCCAGCGCCCGGTCCGCGGCCGCCGCCGAGGGCTGCCAGGACGTCGTCACCGGCTCCCAGACCGCCACCTTGGATCCGGTGCCGAGCCGGGCGGGGGCGAAGACCCGGCCCCAGCGGCCCGTCCAGTCGCCGACGGTGACCGAGGCCGCCTTGCGGGCCTGCGGGTCCGCCGTGCGGACGATGGTGCGCACATCGGCGTGGACGGTCGCGCCCGCCGCGAGCCGCAGCCGGCCCGTGCCGTCCCCCGACACCGGCAGCGCGGCTCCGTCCAGGCCGCCGAACGTCACCAGCGGCACCCGGTCGATGGCGCAGGTCCGCCCGCTGCGGTTGGTGACGCTGACGCGCACCACGGTGGGCCGGTGCGGCACGGTGGCCGCCCGCAGCGTCAGCTCCCCCTGGACGCAGGGTGCCACCCGTGGAGCCGCCGGGGCCGCCTGTCCCGGCGGCGCGGTCAGCAGCAGGGCCGCCACGGCGGCAGAGGCGGCGGGTACGGCGATGGCGGCGCGCATGCGCATGATGGTGTCCCTCCGGTCGCGGTCACGGACGCCGGTCGGCGGCCGGTGCCTTCATCGGTCGATGCGGTTCGGGAAGACGCTCCACTCCTTCCCGTCCGCCGGGCAGGAGCTGCCGTAGGCGGGCAGGGAGCCGTGGAGCAGGAAGTCGTCCACCGTGCGGTGCACGCACACGGAGGAGCCGTAGCCGGTGTGCCCGTCGCCCTTGTTGTCGAGGACGACGGCCGCGGGGCCGAGCCGCTGCGCGGTGCTGACGGCCCATGGGTACGGCGTCGCCGGGTCGCCGCGCGTGCCCACGAGCAGCATCCGCGGCGTGTCGACGTCCTTCACCCGGGTGCGGATGAAATCGGTGCCCTTGGGGCGGCCGTAGCACATCAGTACCTGGGTGAGCCGGTAGCGGCCGAACACGGGGGAGGCCTCGTCGTACGCGGCCCGCAGCCGCTTCAGGTCCCCGGCGATCCGGGCGGCGGAGGGCCGGTCGGGGTCGTCCGCGCAGTTGATCGCCAGCAGGGCGGCCTGGAGGTTGTCGGCCGGCACGTCCTGGGGGTCGACCAGGCCGTCGTGCCCGGGCGCCGCACGGCCGAGGACCGGCCCGGCGCCGCCGGTGGCGAAGCCCATGATCCCCCGGGGATCGCGGTCCTCGGTCAGCGAGCCCAGCGCCCGCTCCAGCGACGGCCACAGGTCCTTGCTGTAGAGGGCCTGCACGATGGCGGCCACCAGGTCCTGCCCGGAGAACGGGTCGCCGCCGTCCGTCGTGACCGGCCGCCGGTCCAGCGAACGCACCAGCCCGGCCACCGCGTCACCGGCCGCGCGCCGGTCCCGCCCGAACGGGCAGCCGGTGTCCCTCGCGCACCAGTCCAGGAAGTCCTCCAGCGCGGTCTGCTGCCCGCGGGCCCCGTCGATGCCCTGTTCCGCGAGCGACTCGGTCAGCGTGTCCACGCCGTCCAGCGCCATCCGCCCCACGTTGTGCGGGAACTGCGCCGCGTACACCGAGCCGAGCCGTGTCCCGTAGGAGAACCCCAGGTAGTTGAGCTTGCGCTCGCCGAGGGCCTGGCGGATCACGTCCAGGTCCCGGGCGGCGTTCACCGTCCCTATGTACGGCAGCACGTCACCGGAGCTGCGCGCGCACGCGGCCGCGCTCTGCCGCAACTGCCGCAGCAGCGCCTGGGGATGGGCCAGGTCGGCGTCCGCGCCGGTGACAGCCGCGGCCTGGTCGCCGCCGTCGCCGCAGCTGACGGGGGAGGAGCGGCCCACCCCGCGCGGGTCGAAGGTGACCACGTCATAGCCGTTGGTCAGCTCCATGAACTGCTTTCCGTCGTACGCCAGTTCGTTCACGCCCGCGCCGCCGGGGCCGCCGAAGTTCAGCAGCACCGAGTGGTGGGAGGTGCCGGTGCCGCGATAGCGCGCCAGCGCGAGGTCGAGCGTGCCGGTGCCGGGGCGGGCGTAGTCGAGCGGGACCGTCACCTTCCCGCACTGCATGTCCCTCGGCATGCCCGGGCCCGCGCAGGCGCCCCAGGCCACCTTCTGCCGGTAGAACCGGGACAGGTCGGGGCGGTCCGCCGCGACCGGTGCCGAGACCGCGGCCGCGGGCACGGGCAGGACGGAGCCGAGCAGCGCCAGGGCGAGGACTCCGGTACCCGCACAGCGCCGCACCGCGGACCGCGTGCACAGCTTGGCCAGCATCGATCGCCTCCCGAGGCGCCCGCAGCGGACCGGGACGGCGCCTTTTCGCTCACCATAAGTGGGCCCCGTTCGGCCCGCCTCCGGGCGAGCGGAACACCCCCGGGTGCCGTATGCTCCGCGCCCGATTGATGATCATTCATCGGCCTTACAAGCGGTTTATCGATCGTGCCACTCGATGGGGTGAAAGCCCGATGGGCCATAACTCAGCCGGTTCGCCCGCGTTTTACCGGGTGCGGGCGACTGCCCGCGAACTTGTCTGGAAGGCAGGAACCAATGAGACGGGCTACCCGAAACGGTGTGATCGCCGCCGTCGCCGCCTCCGGTGCGATGGCCCTGGCGTGGCCGATGTCCGCCGCGTTCGCGGCCGACGGCGCGAGTGCCGACGGCGTCGCGGCCGGCTCACCCGGACTGATCTCCGGCAACGGCATCCAGCTGCCG
>NZ_MUNF01000693.1 GCF_002154555.1 Streptomyces murinus | reverse complement strand
TTCGACCTGTTCTTCAGCCTCACCGAACGGCGCGGCGCCCACGGCGAACCCGAGGGCATCACGGGGGCCGTCGAGTACTCCAGTGACCTGTACGACGCTCCCACCGTCCAGGCCCTCTTCGACCGCTGGGTCCGGCTGCTGGACGCGGCCACCACCCACCCCGACCAGCCACTCGGCACGATCGGCATCCTCTCCGACGAGGAACACCGGCAGAGCGTCATCGAGTTGAACGACACGGCCCTGACCCTGCCGGGCGTCTCCCTGGGAGAACTCTTCACGCGACAGGCGGCCAGGACTCCGGACGCGCCCGCTGTCACGGACCGGGACACCTCCCTGACGTACGCGGAACTCGACGCCCGCGCCGACCAGTTCGCTCATGAGCTGATCGTCAGGGGAGTGCGCCCCGGTGACTCCGTCGCCGTCCTTCTGCGGCGTTCCGTGGCGACGGTGGTCACCGTGCTCGCGCTGACGAAGGCCGGCGCCGTCCATGTGCCGCTCGACGAGCGCTACCCGGCCGAGCGCATCCGCCACGTCCTGACCGACACAGGCGCCTCACTCGTCGTGACCGACGAGTCCTCGCGGTCGAAACTCACGTCGCTGCCAACGGACTTGCTCGTCCTCGGCAGTGCCGCAGGGGAGGGCGAGTACGAGGCACCGAACGTGGCTGTCGCGCCGGACGATGCGGCGTACGTGATGTACACGTCCGGTTCGACCGGCGTCCCGAAGGGGATCGTGGTCAGCCACCGCAATGTCGTGGCGCTGGCGCTGGACCCTCGTTTCGACGGGCGGGCTCATGAGCGGGTGTTGCTGCACTCGCCGACCGCGTTCGACGCTTCGACCTACGAGTTGTGGGTGCCCCTCCTGAACGGTGGGACCGTGGTGGTCGCCCCGGCCGGTGACCTGGACGTTCCTGCGCTTCAGCAGGTCATCGGCGAGCAGTGGGTCACCGCGTTGTGGCTGACCAGTTCCCTCTTCGACGTGGTCGCCGACCACGCCCCCGAATGCCTGGCCTCGGTGCGGCAGGTGTGGACCGGCGGAGAAGCCGTCTCCGCCACCTCCGTGCGACGTGTCCAGGAGGCATGCCCCTCTCTGATGGTGGTAGACGGGTACGGGCCGACGGAGACGACCACCTTTGCCACCTGCCACCCTGTCACCCACCCCTACAGCGGTGGTCCGGTCGTGCCCATCGGCCGTCCGATGGCGAACATGCGCACCTATGTCCTGGACGCCGGACTGCGTCCCATCGTGCCCGGTGTCACCGGTGAACTCCACATCGCGGGTGAGGGATTGGCCCGTGGCTATCTGAACCGTCCCGGCCTCACCGCCGAGTATTTTATCGCCGACCCCTACGCCCCCGAGCCCGGCGGCCGGATGTATCGCACCGGCGATCTGGTACGCCAAAGCCCGCGCGGAGAACTGGAGTTCATGGGCCGCGCCGACCATCAAGTCAAGATCCGGGGGTTCCGGATCGAGCCGGGCGAGATCGAGGCCGTACTCACCGACCACCCCGACATCGCCCAAGCCGCCGTTCTCGCCCAGGCCGCCGTCCTCGTCCAGGAGGACCAGCCCGGCAACACCCGCCTCATCGCCTACGTCGTCACGGACACCGACACATCACCGGAAGACCTGCGTGAGTTCGCGCGCCGACGGCTGCCGGACTACATGGTGCCGTCCGCGTTCATCACGCTGGAGCGCCTGCCGTTGACGGCCAACGGCAAGCTCGACACCGCCGCGCTGCCCGCCCCCGCCCCGGTCGTGCCGGTGGAGGCGGGGAGCCGTGAGCCGCGCACCGCGCGCGAGCGGCTGCTCGGCGAGTTGTTCGCCCAGGCGCTGGGGGTGGACCGGGTCGGGTGCGACGACGACTTCTTCGTCCTCGGCGGGGACAGCATCGTCTCGATCCGCCTGGTCAGCCTGGCGCGTTCGGCGGGTGTCGGATTCGCGGTGCGAGACGTCTTCGAGCAGCGGACGGTGGCCCAACTCGCCGAGGTCGCCGACGAACTCGCCCCCGCGGACGCGGATTCCGACGACTCCGGCACCGGGACGGTGGAGCCGACCCCGATCATGCGCTGGTTCGACGCACGCGGCGGCGCGATCGACGGGTTCCACCAGGCCATGCTGCTGGAGGTGCCGGCCGATCTCGGTGAGAAGCGCCTCGTCTCGGCCGTACAGGCGCTGGTCGACCACCATGACGCGCTGCGGCTGACCCGGGCTCCGGGCGGCCCGGACACCGGACCGTGGTCGCTGGAGGTCGGACCGGTGGGTTCCGTGACGGCCTGCGACCTGGTGCATGTCGTGGACGTCGGCGGCGTCGACATCGACGAGGCGCTGGTCCGCGACCAGGTGAAGGCGGCGGCCGCCCGTCTGTCGGCCGAGCGGGGGCCGCTGCTCCAAGCGGTCTGGTTCGACGCCGGACCGGTCCGCCCCGGCAGACTGCTGTTCCTGGTCAACCATCTCGTGGTGGACGGCGTGTCCTGGCGCGTCCTCCTGCCGGATCTCGTCGCCGCGTGGGAGGCGGTCCGGCTCGGCCGGCCGGCCGAGCTGGAGCCGGTGGCCACCTCGCTGCGCCGCTGGGCGGGGCTGCTGGCCGCGGAGGCCCGCCGACCGGGCCGCGCCGCGGAGGTGACGTTGTGGGCCGACCTGCTCGCCGCCGCCGACCCGCCGCTCACGGTCGGCCGGCTGGATCCCGTACGGGACACCGTGGGCCGGGCCCGTGACCTCACCCTCTGCCTGCCGCCCGACGTGACCACCCCGCTCCTGACGACGGTGCCGACGGCCTTCCACGCCGGGGTGGACGACGTCCTGCTCACCGCCCTCGGCCTGGCCGTCGCGCAGTGCCGCCGGAGCCGGGCCCGCGGGCGGCACACGGCGGTGCTGGTGGACGTGGAGGGGCACGGGCGCGAGGAGCTCGTCGACGGCGTGGACCTGGCACGCACCGTGGGCTGGTTCACCTCGCTGTATCCCGTCCGGGTCGATCCGGGTCCACTGCTCTGGGAGGACGTCGTCGGCGGCGGCCCGGCCCTCGGACCGGCGCTGAAACGGGTCAAGGAGCAGCTGCGGGCGCTGCCCGACCGGGGCATGGGCTTCGGTCTGCTGCGCCACCTGAATCCCGAGACCGGGCCGCAGCTGGCCGGGCTCGCCGTGCCCCAACTCGGATTCAACTACCTCGGCCGCTTCCCCTCGGCGGGGACACCGGTGGTGCCCGGAAACCCCGCGTGGACCGTGGCGTCGGAGACGGGTCTGCTGAGCGGCGCCGATCCGGGGACCGCGCTGGCGCACGGGCTGGAGGTCAACTCCATGGTCCGTGAGACCCCGGACGGACCATGGCTGGAGGCCGTCTGGACATGGGCTCCCGATCTCTGGCCCGAGCACCACGTCCGTGAGCTCGCCGAGCACTGGTTCCAGGCGATCCGCGGCCTGGTCCGGCACGGCGACCGGTCCGGCACGGGCGGCCACACCCCCTCGGACTTCCCCCTGGCCGAACTCAGCCAGCACGACATCGAGCAGCTCGAAGCCGCGTGGAGGATTCAGAAATGACGCCGTCCGGCCTGGAAGACATCCTTCCGCTCACTCCCATGCAAGAGGGGCTGCTGTTCCACTCCCGCTACGAGCAGGACGGGGCGGACGTCTACGCCGTACAGCACGTCTTCGACGTACGGGGTGCCCTCGACGCGGCGCGCCTGCGGGCGGCGGTCCGCGCCCTGCTGCGGCGGCACCCGAATCTGCGCGCCGGGTTCCGGCAGGTGGACTCGGGACAGACCGTGCAGCTGATCCCCCGCCAGGTGGAGCTGCCGTGGGAGGAGTCCGACCTGTCGTCGCTGCCCGCCGCCGAGGCGGAGGCGGAACTGGCCCGGATCGCCGCCAAGGAGCACGCCCGCCGCTTCGACCTGGCCGAGCCACCCCTGCTGCGCTTCTCCCTGGTGCGGCTGGCAGCGGAACACCACCGGCTGATCATGACCACGCATCACATCCTGCTCGACGGCTGGTCGACGCCGATCCTCGTCCGCGAGCTGACCACGCTGTACGGCAGCCACGGCGATGCCGCCGCGCTGCCCCGGGTGACCCCGTACCGGCAGTACCTGGGCTGGCTCGCGGGACAGGACCGGACGGCGGCGGACGCCGCCTGGCGCGAGGCGCTCGCCGGCCTGGAGCAGCCGACCCTGCTCACTCCGGTGGATCCGACGCGGGCCGCCCGGATGCCGGAGCGCCTCACCGTCGAACTGGACGAGGACCGTACGGCGGCGCTTGCCGACTGGGCGCGCCGGCAGGGCGTGACCATGAACACCGTTCTGCGGGCCGCCTGGGGACTGGTGCTGAGCCGGCACACGGGGCAGGACGACGTGGTGTTCGGGACCGTCGTAGCGGGCCGCGACCCACAACTGCCCGGCGTCGAGGCCATGGTGGGCCTGTTCATCAACATGGTGCCCGTCCGGGTCGCACTGGACCCCGCGCGGTCGCTGCGGTCCACCGTCACGCGTCTCCAGGAGGAACAGACGCGCTTGACCGTGCACCACCACCTCGGGCTGGCCCGCATCCAGCAACTGGCCGGTACCGGCGACCTCTTCGACACGGCCATGGTCTTCGAGAACTACCCCTGGGACGAAACCGGTGAACTGCCGGACACGGAGTTGCGGATCGCCCCCGACCTCGGCCGCGGGCGGGACGCGACCCACTACCCGCTCACCCTGATCGCCGCCCCGGGCCGACGCCTCTACCTCCGCCTCGACTACCGCGACGACCTCATCGACCGGGACACGGCTGTCGGGCTCCTCGACCGGCTGACCCGGGCGCTCACCATCGTCACCGCCGACGCCGAGCGGCCGACCGGGCGGATCGACCTGCTCACCGACGAGGAACGCGCCACCCTGTCGGCCGTCCCCGACGGGGTTCCCCGGACGGCGGGGGCAACCCTGCCGGGGCTGTTCGAGGCAGCGGCCGACAAGACCCCGGACACGCCCGCGGTGGTCTGCGACGGGGCCACCCTGACCTACCGGGAACTGGACGAGCGGGCGAACCGGCTGGCCCATCTGCTCACGGCCCGCGGCATGGGCCCCGAACGCGTCGTCGCCCTCGCGCTGCCCCGCTCCGCCGACCTCGTCATCGCCGTCCTCGCCGTCCTCAAAGCCGGTGCCGCCTACCTCCCCCTCGACCCGGAATACCCCCACGCTCGTCTGACCCACATGGTCGCCGACGCCCGCCCCGGGCTTCTCCTCACGACCACGACGGCGGGGTCTGACCTCCCCGCGGTGCCCGGCACCCCCGTTCTGTTCCTGGACGCCGCGGACGCCTCCGCCGACCTCGCCGACCGGCCCACCCACAGCCCCGTCATCGCCCTCGCACCCGACCACCCCGCCTACGTCATCTACACCTCCGGCTCCACCGGACGACCCAAGGGCGTCGTCATGCCCGCGGGCGCGCTGCTGAACCTTCTGGAGTGGCACCATGAGGCGGTCGGCGGCGCACCGGGCACCAGGACCGCGCAGTTCACGGCGATCAGCTTCGACGTGTCCGCGCAGGAGGTGCTGTCGGCCCTGCTCTTCGGCAAGACGCTGGTGATCCCCGCCGAGGACGTCCGGCGTGACGCGGCCCGGTTCGCCGCGTGGCTGGACCAGCACCAGGTGGAGGAGCTGTTCGCGCCGAACCTGGTGCTGGAAGCCCTCGCCGAGGCCGCCGTCGAACAGGGCCGGACACTGCCGCGGCTGCGTACCGTCGCCCAGGCCGGTGAGGCGCTGACCCTGAGCCGCGCGGTCCGTGACTTCCACCGGTCGGTGCCCGGCCGCGCGCTGTACAACCACTACGGCCCCACCGAGACGCATGTGGTCACGGCCCACACCTTGGGCGCGGACCCCGACGACTGGCCGGTGTCCGCACCGATCGGCCGGCCGATCGCCAACTCCCGTGCCTATGTGCTGGGTTCCGGGCTTCAGCCGGTGCCACCCGGTGTGGTGGGGGAGCTGTACATCGCGGGCGCCGGCATGGCCCGCGGCTATCTGCACCGCCCTGATCTCACCGCCGAGCGCTTCGTCGCGGACCCCTATGCCCCCGAGCCCGGTGCCCGGATGTACCGGACCGGCGATTTGGTGCGCCAAAGCTCTGACGGCGTACTGGAGTTCATGGGCCGGGCCGATCACCAGGTGAAGATCCACGGGTTCCGCGTCGAACCCGGCGAGATCGAGGCCGTGCTGACCGGGCACCCCGACATCGCCCAGGCCGCCGTCCTGGTCCGCGAGGACGACCCCGGCAGGCCCCGCCTGGTGGCCTACGTGGTGGCGCGGGACACCCTACGGCCGGACGACGTAAGGGAGTTCACGCGGGAACGGCTGCCCGAGCACATGGTGCCCTCGGCCGTCGTACCCCTGGAGGGCCTTCCGCTGACGGCCAACGGCAAGCTGGACCGTGCGGCGTTGCCCGCGCCCGAGTCCGCCTCGGACGGGTCGGGGCGGGCGGCGCGTACGCCGCAGGAGCAGATCGTGTGCGATCTGTTCGCGCAGGTCCTCGGGTTGCCGCGGGTCGGGGTGGACGACGACTTCTTCCATCTGGGCGGTCACTCGCTGCTGGCCACCCGGCTGATCGCCCGGATCCGGGCCGCCTTCGGCGTCGAGATCGGTCTGCGCACCCTCTTCGAGGTCCGGACCGCCGGCGCGGTGGCGGCCCGCCTCGACACCGCGGGGCCCGCGCGGCCGGCCCTGACCAGGCAGCCACTTCCCGACCCCGTCCCGCTGTCCTTCGCCCAGCGCCGACTCTGGTTCCTGCACAAGATGGAGGGACCGAGCGCCACCTACAACATTCCGCTCGTCCTACGGCTGACGGGCGAGCTGGACCCCGAGGCGCTGCGGACAGCCGTGGACGATGTGGTGGCCCGGCACGACAGCCTGCGCACGGTGTTCCCCGAGACCGAAGGCACCCCGCGTCAACACGTCCTCGACTCTGTCACCGCCGAACTGCCCGCGACCGAGATCACCGAGACGGAGCTGCCCGCCGCCCTCACCTCCGCGTCCCGCCATCTCTTCGACCTGTCCATCGAACCGCCCCTGCACGTCGAGCTGTTGCGCCTCGCACCGGACCGGCACGTCCTCCTGCTGGTCCTGCACCACATCGCGGGTGACGGCTGGTCGCTCGGTCCGTTGGCTTCTGATCTGGCGCGTGCTTATACGGCGCGGGTGCGGGGGGAGGCGCCGGGGTGGCCGGATCTGGCGGTGCAGTACGCGGATTACACGTTGTGGCAGAACGAGTTGCTGGGTGACCAGGATGATCCGGACAGTCTCTTCGCGACGCAGATCGATTACTGGACAAGGGCGTTGGCGGACTTGCCGGACCAGTTGACGCTGCCGGCCGATCGTCCGCGTCCGGCGGTGATGTCCTATCGCGGGGACTACGTCACGGTCGGCATCGACCCGGCGTTGCACCAGCGGCTGACCGACCTCGCACGGTCGACGGGCGCCAGCCTCTTCATGGTGTTGCAGGCCGGACTCGCGGCCCTCCTCACGCGCCTGGGCGCGGGTCGGGACATCCCTCTGGGCAGTCCGATCGCGGGCCGTACGGATCACCGTCTCGATGATCTGATCGGGTTCTTCGTGAACACGCTTGTCCTGCGCACGGACACCTCGGGCAGTCCGACGCTGACCGAGTTGATCGCCCGGGTCCGTGAGACATCGCTGGCCGCGTACGCCCACCAGGACGTGCCCTTCGAGTACCTGGTCGAGCATCTCAACCCGACCCGTACGCTCGCCCATCACC
>NZ_MUNF01000692.1 GCF_002154555.1 Streptomyces murinus | reverse complement strand
GAGGAACGGGACCTGGCGGCGTAACCGGGCCGAGGCGGCGCCCCCTGAGGGGCGCCTCCGGCCCCCGCCCTACACCCCCTGGGCGTACGAGAAGAACCTCGTCGGGTCGTACTGCTGCTTCACCTTCGCCAGCCGCGCCGCCAGGTCCCGTTCCTCGGAGTCCATCGGCTCCACGGACCGTCGCGCGCCGGGCACCATCGGCACGTCCGCGGCCGCCCTGCGGCGCACGATCCACGACACCCTCGGCGCCCGCTCCACCGCCTTCATCAGCGGGGTGAGCAGGGCGGAAGCCAGCGGGGCCAGCAGCAGGGCCACGGCCGTGCCGAGGGCGAATCCGCCGATCACGTCCGTCGGGTAGTGCACGCCCATGTAGACCCGGCAGAAGCCCTCCAGGAGGGCCAGTCCGATCCCGGCGATGCCGAACCTGCGGTTGGCGACGAACAGTCCCACGCCGAGCGCCATCGTCAGGGTGGCGTGATCGCTGACGAAGGAGAAGTCGGTCTTGCCGGAGACGAGGACATCGAGGCCCTGATGGTCCACGAAGGGCCGCGGCCGGGAGACGAAGCCCCGGATCGGGATGTTCACCAGCACCGCGATCCCGGCCGCGAGCGGCGCCCACACCAGCGCGGCCACGGACGTCGCCGCGTCCTCCTGGCCCCGGCGCCGTACGGACCACCAGCACCACACCACGAGCAGGACCATCGCGAGCAACAGTCCGTACTCGCCCACGAACTCCATGATCCGGTCGAACCAGTGCGGAGCACTCCTGGCCAGACCGTTGATGTCATAAAGCAGTTCGACGTCGGGGTTCGATCCGGATTCGGCGAGTACAGCCATGGTGCTGCGGCCCCTTCGTCGTCTTCCCGGACGCACCTCGTGTGCGTCGCACCGACCCCCGTCAACAGGAACGCACGGTCACCACCATTGCGTTCCACTCTCCACCGAAAGATCACGCAGACGTTATCGAAGAGAGACTCATCCTCGCAGCTCAGGGGGTAGGTTCACGCGCGGTTTACACCGCCGTGGGGAGCGCTTTTGCGCCATCTTCGGTCACCCGGGTGGCACCGAAATAGTCCGCTCCGTCGATCGGGTCGAACCGGATCACCGCCCCCGTGCGCGGCGCGTCGATCATGTACCCGCCACCGACGTAGATACCCACGTGGTGAATGGCCCGGGAGTCGGTGGGGTCATGGGAGAAGAACACCAGGTCTCCGGGGAGCAACTGGCTGCGCGAGGGGTGCGGACCGGCGTTGTACTGGTCGTTGGCCACGCGCGGCAGCTTGATCCCGACGCTCGCGTACGCCGCCTGGGTCAGCCCGGAGCAGTCGAAACGCCCGTCCTGCGCGGCCGTACCCTCGCCGCCCCACAGATACGGCGTGCCCAGTTTCTTCTGCGCGAAGTCGATCGCGCCGGCGGCCTGCCGGGTGGGATCGAGCCGGCTGGGCGGCGCGGCGAAGCTCACCGCGAGGCTGTTGATGCGCCGGACGTAGTTCTGCGTCTCGCTGATGCCCGGCACCCCGCCGGCCTGGATGACCCGGTACGCCCCGGCGTTGTACGCCGCGAGCATGTTGTCGGAGACGTTGCCCGGAACGTCCTTGACGTACTTGGCCAGTTCGCAGTCGTACGACGCCGCCGACGGAATCGCGTCATTCGGATCCCAGATGTCGCGCTTGCCGTCCCCGTTGCCGTCGATGCCGTGCGTCGCCCAGGTGCTCGGGATGAACTGCGCGATCCCGCGGGCGTCGGCCGGACTGACCACCCTGGGGTTCCAGCCGCTCTCCTGGTACAGCTGCGCCGCGAGCAGCGCCGGGGACAGCGCGGGACACAGGTTCCCCCACTTCGCGACCAGTTGCTGGTACGCCGCCGGCACCGCGCCCTTGGCCAGCGCCCGCCCGCTCGCGGCCATGCCCCCCACAAGGTTCCCGGCGACCAGGTACACCGCGACCACGAGCACCATGACGAAACTGAGCCCGCCCGCCACGACGGCACCACCGACGATCCACGCCTTACGCACCGTCAACCGCCCCTCACCGTCGGCCAGTCCGCCGAATGCAGTGTAGGAGCCGCAGGGGCTCAGCACGAGAACGCCCGTCCGAGACAAAGCGGTTCGACAGTTCCGGAGAAGGATTCGACCGTTCCGGAGAGGAAAAGGAGGGGCCCGTCGGCGCGCTCAGTCGGCCGTCGTCGCGTCCCGGTACAGTTCCGCCGCCTCCGTGCTCAGCACCACGCTGTACGACACGTCGTCCGTGGAGCCGCCCTCCTCGTGGCCGCCGAGGATGCCGACGACCTGGTGGTCGCCGTTGATCCAGGGGCTGCCGCTGGTGCCGCCGGTGAAGGAGGGGCAGTAGATGCGCTGTTGGGTGGGGCTCTGGCGGCGGGGCTTGTTGGTGCAGCGGATGGGGAGTTCACGGGAGTCGGGGTAGCCGGTGACCGTCACCGCGGTCGCGCCGGTCGTCGCGTCGGTGACGAAGCGGTTGCCGCCGACCACCTGTTCGACGCTCTGCCCGTCGAGATCGGCCACCGTCACCAGGGCGACGTCGCTGTCCTCGTCCTGGTCCTTCGCCCAGCTGTCCGGCAGGAAGCGCCGGGTCACCTTCCACACCCCGTACGGCGCCTGCCCGTCCCGGTAGCCCGGCACGAACACCAGGTCCCGGTCCTGGGCGTTCACACAGTGCGCGGCGGTGGCGATGAGGTCGCCCCGCGGGCTGTGCACCACCGAGGCCGTACAGAAGTGGCCGCCGGCCAGCCGCGACGCCCGGTCCGCGTCGAACAGCGCGCCCACCCGGGCCTCGCGCACGGACGCGACCGCGTCCGCGGTGACCCCGAAGGGTCCCGGCCCGTCATCGGCGGACGCCACGGACGCCGACGTCAGGGCGAGCATCACCACCGCCCCGAGCAACGCGGGACGCGAGGTGACCGAGATGCGTGAGATGCGCTTCATCAGGCCTCACTCTGTCTCACGAAGGTGAGAAACCCGCTCCGACTTCGCTGAGAATTTCCGCAGAAACCTCCCGATGGCCGGTGCGGGCACCACGCTACTGTCCCCCCGCCGGGGCCGCCTCCCCACCGGTCACCGTGCGTCAGAACGTCGTCGTCATCCCGCCGTCCACCGCGATGGTCTGCCCGGTGATGAAGGACGCCGCGTCGCTCGCCAGGAAGACGACCACCCCGGCGATCTCCTCCGGCCGGCCCCAGCGCCCGAGCGCGGTACGGGTCCGCAGCCAGCGCTCCCAGCCGGGATCCGTGGTGAGTTCGGCGTTGACCTCGGTGGCGAAGGTGCCCGGCGCGACCGAGTTGACGGTCGTACCGCTCGGCCCGAGGTCCGCCGCGAGGGCCCGGGTCAGACCGTCCAGGCCCGCCTTCGCGGTGGCGTAGCCGACATCACCCGTACGGCCCAACTGCCCCACCACGGAGGACACGTTGACGATGCGGCCCGGCACCCCGCGCGCGGCCAGGCCACGGGCCACCACCTGGCTCAGCGCGTACGCCGAGGTCAGATCCACGTCGAGCAGCGCGTTCAGGTCGTGGGGCGTCAGCTCCGCCACGCCCCGCCGGTCCCGGTGGCCGACGTTGTTGACCAGGATGTCGAGATCGCCCAGCTCCTCGACCGCCGTCTGTGCGGCCGCCCGGTCCGTGACGTCGAACGCGGCGGTCGCGATGTCGTACCCGCCCTCCGCCCGCAGCCGCTCGGCCGCCGCGGCGAGGGCCACCGGGTCACGGCCGTTGAGGACCACCCGCGCGCCGGCCCCGGCCAGACCGCGCGCCATCTCCAGGCCGAGACCGCGCGCCGATCCCGTCACGAGGGCCGTACGGCCGTCGAGCCGGAAGGTCACGGGGCCGCCGCCGGTCGCGGGGTCGCCGCCGTTCACCGGGCCGCCGCTGCCGGCGCCCGTGTCTGCCGAGGTCATGGGGGTCGGTCTCGGTCCGTGGTGCGTCCTGACGATTCCTGGAAAGTTCCGGGGAATCCCTTACCCGCACCGTATCCGGTCCCCCAGGGGTTTTCCCCTCCCCTTCACCCCGTCCCGTCACCTTCACCCCTGCTCGTTCACCCGTTCCCGCCGCCCGCCTTCCACTCCACCCCCGTCAGCTCCTCCGACAGCGTCCACAGCCGCCGCGCCGCCTCCGGGTCGCTCGCCGCGGCGCTGCGGGCGACCAGGGTCGGGGCGCCGCGGAACTCGCCGAGTCCGTCCGGGCCGACGTAGGCCGCCC
>NZ_MUNF01000691.1 GCF_002154555.1 Streptomyces murinus | reverse complement strand
ACCCAGCAGTACGTCAAGAACTACTACCTCGACCAGAACCAGACCGTCTCGCGCAAGCTGAAGGAACTGGTCATCTCGTTGAAGCTGGACCGTCAGAAGTCCAAGGAGTACATCCTCGCGGGCTACATCAACACCAGCTACTACGGCCGCGGCCTGGATGCCGTAGNNCGCTGGAACTACGTCCTGGACAACATGGTCAAGCAGCACTGGCTGGACGCCGGCAAGCGCCAGGCCATGAAGTTCGAGACGCCGAAGGCGCCCAAGGCGGCGCCCGGCATGAAGGGCCAGACCGGCTACCTGGTGGACGCGGCCAACGCCTCCCTGGAGCGGCAACTGGTCGCCCAGGGCAGCGCCGCCACGATCGGCGACGCCGAGGCGCTGGTGAAGAAGGGTGGCTGGACCATCACCCTCAACATCGACAAGGGCAAGCAGCACCAGCTGGAGCAGGCCGTCACGCAGCAGCTGACCAGCAAGCTGGATGCGAAGAAGCGCTCCGTCGACGGCGATGTCCAGCCCGGTGCCGTGTCCGTGGACCCGAAGACGGGCAAGGTCCTCGCCATGTACGGCGGCGCGGACTACTTCAAGCACTTCAGGAACAACGCGACCCGCACCGACTACCAGCCCGCCTCCACCTTCAAGCCGGTGATCCTCGCCGCGGCGCTCCAGCAGGGCTCCGTCACCCAGGACGGCAAGCCGATCAACGCCGACACGGTGTACGACGGCACCAGCGGCCGCCAGGTGGTCGACCACGGTGCCAAGGTCGGCTTCGGGCCGCCCAACGAGGACGACGCCAACTACGGGAACATCACCGTCCAGAAGGCCATGGACGACTCCGTCAACTCCGTCTTCGCGCAGATGGNNCCCGCGCAGACGCTGGGCTCCATGGGCGCGAGCCCGCTGGAGATGGCCGGCATCTACGCGACCCTCGACAACCACGGCAAGAAGGTCACCCCGGCCATCATCAAGTCGGTCGAGCACAAGGACCGCGACGTCACGCTCCCCAACCCGATCGGCGACCAGGTGATCAGCAGGACGGCGGCCGACACGGTCACCTCGGTGCTCACCGGCGTGGTCGACGACGGTACGGCCAGGGTGTCGGTGGCGGCCAACCCGGCGCGCGACGGGCAGCAGGTGGCCGGCAAGACGGGTACGTCCGACAACAACAAGTCGGCCTGGTTCACCGGCTACACGCCCGGCCTGGTCACCTCGGTCGGCCTGTTCGGCGAGAGCGCCAAGACCCACGCGCAGGTTCCGATGACGGGCGCCACCGGCCTGCTCCCGGGCACCGGCCGGGTCAACGGCGGTACCTACCCGGCGCAGATCTGGGCCGCCTACACCTTCGGCGCGATGGACGGCGTC
>NZ_MUNF01000690.1 GCF_002154555.1 Streptomyces murinus | reverse complement strand
GCCGCATCAGATGCAGCGGGCGGCCGTCGATGGTGATCCGCCAGGCGTCGTCGGATGTGCTGCGGCCGGCCTCCGGCAGCCGGACGCCCTGGATGCGCCGGCCCCGGTACGTCTCGTCGAAGGAGTCACCGCCGGCGGCCGGGGGCACCGGCCGGGAGGCGGCGACGACCGGCGCGAGGGCGAGGGCGGCGGCGCAGGACAGCAGCCCCCGCATCATCCGCCGCCGCCCAGGACCGGCCGTCGTATCCGCTCTGACCTGCTCTGTCGCGCCCGCCGCAGCTGCGTCGTCGCCGTCGACCATCGCACTCTCCTCGTCCGGGAACAGATGTCGTACCCGCTAACGGACAAGGAGGGGCCGGGTCACCGGCGTACGGCCGAACGGCGCTGGTGAGGGAGCCCTGGGGGTTAGCGGGCCGGGCCCACGCCCAGGTCGCCGCCGGCGACGGTGCGCAGCGCCGGGGCGAGCAGGCCGGCCTCGGGGAGCCGGGGAGCGGGCAGGCCGAACAGATCCGGGTCGGGCGCGGTGAGAGGAGCGACCAGGTTCAGACCGGGTCCGGCGGTGTGCAGACCGGCGGCGGGGGCGTCGAGGCCGAGCCGGTCGCCGAGCGGATGCGGCAGCGGCGCGCGCAGATCGGCGCCGGGCAGCGTCCCCGCGATCGGCAGCCTCGGCAGGATCGGCTCGGGCAGCAGCCGGCCGGTGACATAGCGCGGCCCGTCGGGCGCACCCGGGGTCAGCAGCGGCACCTCGAGCGTGGCCTCGGGCATCCGCGTGCCGAGGGAGTGGGAGACGCCCTGGAGCGGTACGGGCACGGGGACCGCGTCGGCCGCGGCGGCGGGGGCGGTCGCGCTCGCGGCGGCCGCGACGCCGGTCAGCACGGCGGCGAGGGTTCCTCGGGTGGTCGGCTTCATCTCGGATACGGCCCTTTCCGGGTGCGGGAGTTCGGCGTCCGTACCGCGTAACTGGCGTGGCCGGGACGGAGAACGGGGGCGGCGCGGCAATTCCCCCGGCTGCCGTAATAGTCGGCTGGTCATCTTCATGAGCGGTCGGCCGGTCGCAGGCGCCATCGACCGGCCGTTCACGCTCACCGGCACGTCACGCCATGCCGACGCCCCGGCCCTCGTCCCTGCCGTCAGCCGCGCAGGCTGGTGGCCGGCAGTACGACATGCGCGGCGGCGTGCAGGGTCTCCGGGGCACCGGCGAACGCGGCCAGCGCGGCCGGCTGCACGATCCTGCCGGGCGCGCCCTCGGGCCAGGCGCGGGTGGTGAACACCAGGTAGGCGAAGCCGCGGGCCCGGACGGCGGCGAGCCACTCCGGCGGCGCGGGGGCCTGCGCGATCAGCCGCGGCATCCGTACGACGGCCTGGCCGGCCTCCACCAGCAGGGTGATGGGGAGGCTGGGCCGGTAGGTGCCGTCGACCAGATCGCCGCCGACCGGCAGTCCGTTGCTCACCAGCAGCTGCTCGACCGCGACCGCGGTGACCTGGGGGCCGCCTGCGGCGTCCCCCAGGGAGTAGGCCAGCAGGTAGGGCATGTCGGTGCCGTCGGGGGCCGCGCCGCTCCAGGGCAGCACGACCAGCGTGCCGAGGTCGGCGGGGCGCAGTTCCGTGGGGGTTGAGGTCACCGCGCGACCATATCGACGCGCCCGGGGGCGCCCCGGCGGCTTCTCACCCGTCCGGACCAGTGGACCGGGGGGCTCCACACGAACGAGGGAAGCGGCCTCGAAAGGGGCGGGGCCGGCACCGCGGATGCGGTACCGGCCCCGGTCGCGCAGGGGTGTCAGCTCTGCAGAGGCAGGCCACCGAGCAGCGGGTTGTGCTGGTTCAGCGCGGTGGTGGCGCCCTTGACCGAGTGCAGCACGGAGTCCTTGTCCTCGGTGTCGAGGGCGTTCGACTGGTGCTGGAGCGGCATCACGTCCCGCAGGGTGAAGTCACCCTTGGCGAGCTGGTTGACGGCGCCGTTGAGGCTGGTGGGCGTCAGGTCGGTGGCGTTGTAGGCGAACGCGGGCGCGGCGACGCCGGCGAGGGCAACGGAACCGGCCAGGACGGCGGCAGCCTTCAGGGACTTCATCGTGTTCCTTTCTTCGGCAACGACGTGTCCAACGAGCGCCGTGGCGGAGCGGAAACCCCATGGTCGAGAAGACATATGAACATGCCTCGGCCGGAGGGGAACGGTCGGGCGGTCCTGGAGACCGATCAGGGGTCAGCCGGTCGCGGGCGTGGCCGGGAGCGCCGGTGTGCTCGGCAGGGCGGGCACGCTCGGGAGCGTCGTCGGGG
>NZ_MUNF01000069.1 GCF_002154555.1 Streptomyces murinus | reverse complement strand
GCCGCCCTCCCCCGCCCGTCCCGGATCGCCTCGGCCAGCTCCTCGAGCCGGTCCTTGCGCCGGGCCATCAGTACGACGGCCGCGCCCTCTTCGGCGAAGAGCCTCGCGGCGGCGGCCCCGATGCCGCTGGACGCGCCCGTGATCATGACCGTTCGACCCTGTAACGCTCGCGATACATGCGGCATGGGCAGATTTAACGCCATCCATGACGGACACGACAGCCTTTAGACGGCGATCAAGCCTGATTCCCGTCAATCATCGGAGAATCACCCTCACGCCGCCGCAGTGCCTCCATGACACGGTCCGCGCACTCCTCGGTGGCGATCAGCGGCAGCAGGAGGGACCACATCTGCCGTATACGGTCCGGCAGGTCCCGCCGCCCGCTGTCGAGCTGGGAGTTCATCTGCGCCCCCGTGCTGGCGTTGACCATCAGCTGCGCCAAGGTCAACACGTCCACCTCGGGCCGCAACTCGCCGTTCTCATGGGCCTCGTGAAGGAACGGAAGGATCACTCCCGCCCACTGGCGGTAGGAATCGCCCTCCTCGCTGCGGACGAAGTACTCCTGGTCCATCACCAGTCGGGCGCCCGCCAGCAGTAAAGGGTCCTGCGTGAGCCGCGTCGCCCACTCGAGGGTGATGTCGACGGCGCCCTGGAGGCCGGCCGCCGCCGGTGACATCACCAGCTCCGGCTGGGCCCGGACTATCTCGCGGGCGAGGTGCTCCTTCGATTCGAAGTGGAAGTAGAGCGCCCCCAGCGTGAGGTTCGCCCTACGGGTGATCTTGCTGACGCTCGCCCCTGCGAAGCCCAGTTCGGCGAAGACCTCGGCGCCTGCCCGCAGGATGGCCGCCCGCGTCCGGGCGCTCCGTTCTTGTTGAGCCATAGACCTGTCCTCATACTCTCTCGACAAATAAATATAGTCATCATTATGTTGGTCGCAGAACCCCTTGCACCACTGCCTTTGGCACATGCCGCCGCCTGACTCGCGCCGTTCCAGGGGGAACATCATGAACGTGACAACTGGCTCGATCACGCCCCTCAAGGGTGTCCAGCCCGTCTCTGCGACCCTCACCCGCAAAACCGTACCCGGCCAGGTGTTCTTGTCGGGATGGCGCAGCCACGACGACGGGATCTCACACACCGTCATCGCTCACTGGCCCACGCGCCACCCCCTCTACGCGCCGCACGCGGATCGCTACAACCCCCTGCTCTTCTCCGAGACGATCAGACAGTCCCTCGCCCTGTTGTCCCACGTCGCCCACGAGGTCCCCCTGGACTTCCGCCTGGGGTGGGAGTCCTACGACAGCTCCATCGTCCCGGCGGCGCTGAGCGCCCGGACGCCACCGACCGACGTACGCCTGACGATCACTCACACCAAGGTGACCCGCCGCCGGCTCGGCTCCACCCACCTCGCCGCCCAGATCACGGCCATGCGCGACGAGCAGCCCCTCGGCATCGCCCGGGTCCGCTACATCGCCCATCCCCCGGCGATCTACAGCAGGCTTCGCGGAGAGCACGCCGACGCACGGGCCGCCACCGCACGTGCCCTGCCCCTGGGCCCCGCTCTCGACGGAGCCGTCCGCGGCGGCGAGACCTCGCCGGAGAACGCCGTCCTGAGCCCGCTCGGGGAACCGCACCGCTGGCAGCTGCGGGCGGACACCGCCAACCGCGCCTTCTTCGACCACGACCACGACCACGTACCGGGGCTGCTCCTCCTGGAGGCCGCCGCCCAAGCGGTCCACGCCATGTCCGGCACCGCCCGGATCGCCCTCATGGAGTTCGACGCCAGTTTCGCCCGCTACGTCGAACTGGACGCCCCCTGCTGGGTCGAGGCCACCCCCCTGCGCCGCAACAGGGGCGGCATGGTCAGCACGGACGTCACCGGGGAGCAGAACGGCAGACAGGTCTTCTCCATACATGTCACCGCCGAACTCACCTGAAGCCGAGGCGGGTGACCCACAGAGCTACCTGCGAAAAGAAGAAAGGCCCAGGTCAGATGCTCTCTGTCCTGGGCCTCACCTGAGCCGCTTTCGGGATTCGAACCCGAGACCTACGCATTACGAGTGCGTTGCTCTGGCCATCTGAGCTAAAGCGGCATGTTGCGTGCACCTAGGGTGCGGTCGGCAACGTCGGTAAGTCTACACAGTTTCCCGGGGTGCTTCGTACCGGCCCCGGGGCGAGGAGATCCGGGGCCGGACGGGGGCTGGGGCCTCTCTTTCGGATCTTGTCGGGGGCGCGGGGTCTGGCGCGCACGCCCGCACTGCCTCAAGGGCGTGGGGGCACCCCGGCACCCCCCGCGGCGTCGTCACTCGCCGACTCCCCCCAAGCTCGGCTTCACTCGCGCGGAGCCCCCAGCGCGTGGACTCACTCCTCCGCCTTGCAGCTGCACGCACCAGACCCCGCTCGGGTCAGCCGAGAGGGGCCGTTGTCGGCGGCCGGCCTGATCCGGAGGAAAGGCCCTACGAGCAGCGTTTGCCCGGGGAGGGTGGGGTGCCGTGGAGGAGGTAGGTGTCGATGGCGGAGTCGACGCAGGTGCTGCCGCGGAGGAAGGCGGTGTGGCCGTCGCCTGCGTAGGTCAGGAGGTGGCCGGAGGAGAGCTGGTGGGCCAGGGACTGGGCCCAGCGGTAGGGGGTGGCCGGGTCCCGGGTGGTGCCGACGACCACGATCGGCGCCGCGCCCTTCGCCGGGATGCGGTGCGGCTCGCCCGTGGCCCGCACCGGCCAGTACGCGCAGTTCAGCGACTGCCAGGCCAGGCCCTCGCCGAAGACCGGTGACGCCTTCTCGAACGCGGACTGCGCCTGCCGCAGCTGATCGACGCCGGTGAAGGCGGGCGGCAGATCCAGGCAGTTCACGGCGTTGTTGGCCATCATCAGATTGCTGTAGTGGCCACTGGCGTCCCGCTCGTAGTAGCTGTCGGAGAGGGCCAGCAGCGCCGCGCCGTCGCCCTTCATCGCCGAGGTCAGCGCCGCGCGCAGCTGGCTCCAGGCGCCCTCGTCGTACATCGCCGCGATCACGCCGGTGGTGGCCAGTGCCTCGCCCAGCTTGCGGCCGTCGCCGTCGCCCGTCGCCACCGGGTGGCCGTCCAGCTTGCGGAAGAAGGCCCTGAGGTGGTCGGCGGCCTGCGTCGGCGTCGTACCCCTGCCCCCGATCGGGCAGTCGGTGCGGCGCAGGCAGTCCTGGGTGAACGCCTGGAACGCCGTCTCGAAGCCCTGGGCCTGCTCCAGGTTCACCGTGCGGGAGTCCAGCGAGGGGTCCAGCGCGCCGTCCAGGACGACGCGGCCCACCCGGCTCGGGAAGAGGCCGGCGTAGGTCGCCCCGAGGAAGGTGCCGTACGACGCCCCGACGTAGTTCAGCTTCGCGTCGCCCAGCGCCGCGCGCAGGATGTCCGTGTCCCGGGCCACCTCGACCGTGGAGACATGCCGCAGCAGCCGCGCCGAGTGCTCCCCGCAGGCCTGCGCGAACTTCTCGTCCGCCGCGACCGCCGCGTTCTGCTCCGCCCGGTCGTCGGGGGTCACGTCGGTCTGGGTGTACGTGTCCATCCGGCGGTCGTCGAGGCACTCGACGGGCTCGCTGCGGGCGACGCCGCGCGGGTCCATCGCCACCATGTCGTAGCGGGCGCGGACCTCGGCGGGGTAGCCGAGACCGGCGTACTGCTGGAGGTAGCCCACCGCCGAGCCGCCGGGGCCGCCCGGGTTGACCACCAGGGAGCCGAGCGGCTTGCCCTTGCCGGTGGCGGCCTTGCGGGTCACCGCGAGC
Source organism: Streptomyces murinus (assembly GCF_002154555.1). Taxonomy (GTDB): domain Bacteria; phylum Actinomycetota; class Actinomycetes; order Streptomycetales; family Streptomycetaceae; genus Streptomyces; species Streptomyces murinus. The sequence continues at coordinate 17,672 of NZ_MUNF01000069.1, read as the reverse complement.
CGTACGTCGCCCGCGCCCGGCCGGTCGTAGTCCAGCGGCGCCTTCAACGTGGCGCACCGGAAACCGGGGACGCCGCAGTCGCGCCAGGTCAGACGCTGTGTGTAGTACGGCGCGAGCGCGGCCGGAATCGCGCGCGGCAGCGGGGCCAGGACGGGGGCGCTCGCCGCGTCGCTCCGTGCCGACGCCGCCGAGGACGGCTTGATCGAGCTGCTGCCAGGGGAGCACGCGGACACGAGGAGCGCCGCGGTCATCAGGGCGACGGCCGTGAACCGGGCGTGGGCCGCGGGGCGCCCGTCGCGCGGCCGGGAGGGGAAGGACCTGGTCTGCATCAGGCGAGCGTAACGCTGGGCGATGCGGCGGATGCGGGGAGTCGGGATTGTCGCCCCGTACGGGGGACGGGGTGCGGCGAGGGGATCAGGAGGGGCATCGTCAGCCCGCCCGCAACGCCATCGTCATCGCCTCCACCGCCAGCAGCGGAGCCACATTGCGGTCCAGGGCCTCACGGCACGCGGCGATCGCCTCGATGCGGCGCAGGGTGGACTCCGGGGAGCCGGCGCGGGCCAGCCGGTCCAAGGCGTCCTCCGCGTCGGTGTTGGCGATCGCCACCCGGGAGCCGAGCTGGAGGGCGAGGACGTCGCGGTAGAAGGTGGTGAGGTCGCCGAGGGCCACGTCCAGGCTGTCGCGCTGGGTACGGGTGCGGCGGCGCTTCTGCATGTCCTCCAAATCCTTCATCACGCCCGCCGTGCCGCGCGGCAGCCGGCCGCCCTGGGCCGCGCCGAGCGCCGCCTTCATCTCCTCGGCCTCCTTGCCGTCCATCTCCTCGGCGAGCTGCTTGGCGTCCTCGGCTGCCGCGTCGACCAGTTCCTGGGCGGCCCGCAGGCAGGCGCCGACCTCGTCCAGGCGCAGCGGGAGCTTCAGGACGGCGGCACGGCGCTCGCGGGCGGCCGGGTCGGTGGCCAGGCGCCGGGCGCGGTCCACATGCCCCTGGGTGGCGCGGGCGGCGTCGGCGGCGGCCTGGGGGTCCACGCCGTCGCGTCGTACGAGCATGTCGGCGACCGCGTCCACGGACGGGGTGCGCAGGTTCAGATGGCGGCAGCGGGAGCGGATGGTCGGCAGGACGTCCTCGATGGAGGGGGCGCACAGCAGCCAGACCGTGCGGGGGGCGGGCTCCTCGACGGCCTTGAGCACGGCGTTCGCCGACTTCTCGTTCAGCCGCTCGGCGTCCTCGACCAGGATGATCTGCCAGCGGCCGTTCGCCGGCGCGGTGAACGACTTGCGGACCGTGTCCCGCATGTCCTTCACCAGGATCTCGGCGCCGACCGCGGCGACCGCGGTGACGTCCGCGTGGGTGCCGAGCAGCGCGGTGTGACAGCCGTCGCAGAAGCCGCAGCCGGGGGCGCCGCCGAGGGCCCGGTCGGGGCTCACGCACTGGAGGGCCGCGGCGAAGGCCCGCGCCGCCTGGTCGCGGCCCGCGCCGGGCGGCCCGGTGAACAGCCACGCGTGCGTCATCCGGGACGTCTCCGGCAGCGGCTCGTCCGCCGCGGCGGCGGTGACCTGGGCGTCGGCGTCCCGAGCGGCGGCGCCCAGCACCGCGCTCACCTTCTCCTGCCCGACGAGGTCGTCCCACACGCTCATGGGTCACGCCGCCCTTCCGTCACACTCCGCGTTCCGACCTCCATTGTGCGGGTGGGGTCTGACAACCGGGACCACGCCGGAAACGCCGGACGGCGCCCGCCTCCTGCCGCAGCAGGACGCGAGCGCCGTCTCGAAGGGTCCGGGATCAGCCCCTGCGCCCCCTGCGGGGCCCGTCCTCGTCGTCGTACGACCCCAGCAACTCGTCCGCCAGCGACGGCAGATCGTCCAGCGGGGTCTCCTCGGCCCAGTCGGGGCGCGGGCGCCGGCGGGCGGTGCCCGCGGTGCCGGGCTGGGGCATCTCGCGGGTGCGGTCCTCGGAGCCGTCGGGGCCCGCGGACCGCTCGTCGCGGAAGAAGCCGCGCGGCATCCGGTCGGCCGGGGCGTCGTCGCGCACGGGCGGCAGTACGGCCGTCTCGTCCGCGCCCACCTGCGGCAGTACGGCGGTCTCCTCGGCGGCGCTCGCGGGCACCTGCGGCAGCACCGCCGTCTCGTCCGCGGCGCCCGGCACGGCCGGCGGCTGGGGCAGCTCGGCGGTCGTCTCGGCCTCGGAGGGCGTGTGACGAGCGTTCCGGGTGTCCCGGCCGGAGGACCGCTCGTCCTCGGCCGGCGAGACGATCGGCGTAGGCACCGTCTCCTCCGTGCCCGGGCCCGGCGACACCATGGGGGTGGCGACCGTGGCCGCGTCCGAGGTCACGCCGGGGGCCTTCGGCTGGGGGCTGCCGGGCCTGCGGGCGGCCACATCGGCGGCCGCCGCGGCCTCGGCGGCCTGACGGCGGGCCTGCTCGGCACGGAGCAGGGCGCTCTCCGCCTTGCGCTGCGCCTCCAGGCGCCGGGCGGCCTCCTCGGCGCGCTCCTTGGCCTCGCGGGCCTCCTCCTCGGCGCGGATCCGGGCCTGGCGGGCCTCCTCCTCCGCGCGCAGCCGGGCCTCTTCCTCGGCCTGCCTGCGGCGGCGCTCCTCCTCGGCCTTGCGGCGCGCCTCCTCCTCGGCGCGGGCCTTCTCCTCGGCGAGCAGCCGCTGCCGCTCCTCCTCGGCGCGCCGGGCCGCCTCGGCCGCCCGCTGCCGGGCCTCCTCGGCCTGCCGCTCGGCCTCGCGGCGCTGCGCCTCCTCCAGCTCGCGGCGCTTGCGCTCCTCCTCCTCGGCACGCAGCCTGGCCAGCTCCTCCTGGCGCTCGCGCTCCAGGCGCTCCTCCTCGGCCTTGCGCGCGGCCTCTTCCTCGGCCTTGCGGCGCGCCTCCTCCTCGGCCTTCCTGCGCGCCTCCTCCCGGGCCTCGATCTCGGCCTCGGACAGCGGCAGCACGGTGTCGAGGCGGTGCCGGATCACGGTGGTGACGGCCTCGGGCTCCTGCCCGGCGTCGACCACCAGATAGCGGCCGGGGTCGGAGGCGGCCAGGGTGAGGAAACCGGAGCGCACGCGCGCGTGGAACTCCGCGGGCTCCGACTCCAGCCGGTCCGGGGCCTCGGTGAACCGCTCGCGGGCGGCCTCCGGGGCGACATCCAGCAGCACGGTCAGATGCGGCACCAGACCGTCGGTCGCCCAGCGGTTGATGCGGGCGATCTCGGTCGGGGACAGATCGCGGCCTGCGCCCTGGTAGGCGACGGAGGAGTCGATGTAGCGGTCGGAGATCACCACCGCGCCACGCTCCAGGGCGGGGCGTACGACGGTGTCGACGTGCTCGGCGCGGTCGGCGGCGTACAGCAGTGCCTCCGCGCGGTGGGACAGTCCGGCCGAGGAGACGTCCAGCAGGATCGAGCGCAGCCGCTTGCCCACCGGGGTGGCCCCCGGCTCGCGGGTGAGCACGACCTCGTGGCCCTTGCCGCGGATCCACTCGGCGAGGGCCTCGGCCTGGGTGGACTTGCCGGCGCCGTCACCGCCCTCCAGGGCGATGAAGAAGCCGTTCGTGGCCTGCGCCTCGACCGGGTCGTCGCCGCCGAGCAGCGCGTCCTTGAGGTCCTGGCGCAGCGGGATGCCGGAGCGGTCGTCGACCTTGGCGAGCACCAGGGCGGCCACCGGCAGCAGCAGCGCGCCGATCAGCATCAGGGTGAACGAGGCGCCGCCGTGCGCGAACACGAAGCGGCCGTTCTCCAGCCGGTGCCGGCCGATCAGCCCGGCGATCACCGGGGCGATCACGGCGCCCAGCGCTATGAAGACGCGCACGACGGCCTGGAGGTGCTCGGTGACACGCGCCCGGCGGTAGTCCTCGGTCTCCTGGTCGAGCAGCGCGTGCCCGGTGTTGGCGGCGACGCCCGCGCCGAGGCCCGCCAGGGTGACGATCAGCAGCACCGTGGTGACGTCCGGGACCAGACCGGCGGCCAGCAGCGCGATGCCGGTGAAGGCGATCGCCAGGGCCAGCAGCCGGCGGCGGGACAGCGAGGGCAGCACGGCGGGGGCCGTACGGATGCCGACCGCGACGCCACCGGTCAGGCCGAGCACCAGCAGGCCGAACAGGACCGGGCCGCCGCCCAGGTCGGTCGCGTGCAGCACGCACACGGAGACGGCGGCGGCGATGACACCGGCCACGGCGGCGCAGGCGAGGACGAGCAGCGGGATCGCGCCCGTGCGCCCCTTGTCGACACCGGCGCCGGTGCGCGGGCGGCGCAGGCCCTCCAGCGGGGAGCGGGGGCGCGGGGTGCGCGTGCCGGGCAGCTCAAGGAAGGTCAGCAGGGAGAGGGAGGCGGCGAACAGGCCCGCCGCCACGTACGACGCGAGGGCCGCGTGGTGCTGGTCGAACCAGGGCAGGCCGGTGCCCAGCAGGTTGTTGAGCAGGGCGGCGACGACCAGGGCGGCGGCGGCCAGCGGTACGGCGAGGAAGGTGGTGCGCAGCGCGAGGCGGCGCAGGGTGTCCATGTGGTCCGGCAGCGGCCGGACGGTCGCGCCCTCCGGCGGCGGGGCGGGCAGCAGGGCCGGGGCCGCGCCCTCGCGGCACACCGTCCACAGCCGCTCGGCGACGCCGGTGACGAAGGCGGTGACCAGCAGCACGGCGGGCGCGTCCGCCGGGGTCCAGTCGATCCACAGGGGGGCCACGATCAGCAGCGCGGCGCGCAGGCCGTCGGCGCCGACCATGGTCCAGCGGCGGTCGAGCGGGCCCTCCTGGGCGGTGAGCGTCGTCAGCGGGCCGAGCAGGACCGCTCCGAAGAGCAGCGCGGCGAGGCCGCGGGCCGCGAAGACCGTCGCGACCGCGAACGCCACGCCTCGGTAGCCGCCGCCGAACGATCCCTGGGTGATCGCCGCCTGGAGGACGAGGACGACCAGGACGAGAAGGGCGAGGGTGTCGCCGACACCGCTCACCAGCTGCGCGCTCCACAGGCGCCGCAATTGCGGTCGGCGCAACAGGGAACGCACGGCGCGTTCGCGGGAGTCCGCGACCAGGGCGTCGTCCGGTGCTGGAGTGTGGGCCGTTGGCTGCTCGGCTCGCGTCATGCGTTCAGCCTATCCGCAGCCACCGACACCACACCCCGCACTCCTGGCATGCGCACGCCCCGACACCAAAGTGATGCCGGGGCGTGCGCGGGGCGAAACGAGACGCCTGGGGTCTCGGCCCGGTGAGCCGAGTCGGGCTCGGTCCTCCGAACCGGGCTCAGTCCTCCGAACCGGAAGCCGTCGACTTGGTCGCCGTCGCCTTCTTGGCGGTCGTCTTCTTCGCCGTCGTCTTCTTCGCGGCGCTCGCCGTCGTCTTCTTGGCCGCCGTCTTCTTGGCGGCGGTCTTCTTCGCCGGGGCGGTCTTCTTGGCCGCCGCCTTCTTGGCGGTCTTCTTGGCCGGGGTCTTCGCGCGCTTCTCGGCAAGAAGTTCGAAGCCGCGCTCCGGGGTGATCTCCTCGACGCTGTCGCCGGAGCGCAGGGTCGCGTTGGTCTCGCCGTCGGTGACGTACGGCCCGAAGCGGCCGTCCTTGACCACGACCGGCTTCTTGGAGACCGGGTCCTCGCCCAGCTCCTTCAGCGGCGGCTTGGCGGCGGCCCGACCGCGCTGCTTCGGCTGGGCGTAGATCGCCAGGGCCTCTTCCAGCGTGATGGTGAAGAGCTGGTCCTCGGACTGGAGCGAGCGCGAGTCCGTGCCCTTCTTCAGATACGGCCCGTAGCGGCCGTTCTGGGCGGTGATCTCCTGGCCCTCGGCGTCGGTGCCGACGACACGCGGCAGGGACATCAGCTTCAGCGCGTCGTCCAGCGTCACCGTGTCCAGCGCCATGGACTTGAAGAGGGAGGCGGTGCGCGGCTTGACCGCGTTCTTGCCGGTCTTCGGGGTGCCCTCGGGGAGGATCTCGGTGACGTACGGGCCGTAGCGGCCCTTCTTGGCGACGATCTGGTGGCCGGTGACCGGGTCGGCGCCCAGCTCGACATCGCCGCTGGGCTCGGCCAGCAGCTTCTCGGCCAGCTCGACGGTCAGCTCGTCCGGCGCCAGGTCGTCGGGGATGTCGGCGCGCTGGTGCTGCTCGGTGTCCTTCTCGCCGCGCTCGATGTACGGGCCGTAGCGGCCGACCCGCAGCACGATGCCGTTGCCCACCGGGAAGGAGGACACCTCGCGGGCGTCGATCGCGCCCAGGTCGGTGACGAGTTCCTTGAGGCCGCCGAGGTGGTCCCCGTCGCCGTTGCCCGCGTCGGCGGCGGCGCCGCTGATGGTGCCCTCGCCGAAGTAGAAGCGCTTCAGCCACGGCACGGCCTGGGCCTCGCCGCGGGCGATGCGGTCGAGGTCGTCCTCCATCTTGGCGGTGAAGTCGTAGTCGACCAGCCGGCCGAAGTGCTTCTCCAGAAGGTTTACGACGGCGAAGGACAGGAAGGACGGCACGAGCGCCGTGCCCTTCTTGAAGACATAGCCGCGATCGAGGATCGTGCCGATGATCGACGCATAGGTCGACGGCCGGCCGATCTCGCGCTCTTCCAGCTCCTTGACCAGGGAGGCCTCGGTGTAGCGGGCCGGGGGCTTGGTGGCATGGCCGTCGACCGTGATCTCCTCGGCGGACAGCGCGTCGCCCTCGGCGACCTGCGGCAGCCGGCGCTCGCGGTCGTCCAGCTCGGCGTTCGGGTCGTCGGCGCCCTCGACGTACGCCTTGAGGAAGCCGTGGAAGGTGATCGTCTTGCCGGAGGCGCTGAACTCCACGTCCCGGCCGTCGGCGGCGGTGCCACCGATCTTCACGGTCACGCTGTTGCCGGTCGCGTCCTTCATCTGGGAGGCGACGGTCCGCTTCCAGATCAGCTCGTACAGCTTGAACTGGTCGCCGGTCAGACCGGTCTCCGCGGGGGTGCGGAAACGATCACCCGAGGGACGGATCGCCTCGTGCGCCTCCTGCGCGTTCTTGACCTTCACCGCGTACGTACGCGGCTGCGGGGGCAGGTAGTCGGCGCCGTACAGCTGCGTGACCTGGGCGCGGGCGGCCGCGATGGCGGTCTCGCTCAGCGTCGTTGAGTCCGTACGCATGTACGTGATGTAGCCGTTCTCGTACAGCTTCTGGGCGATCTGCATGGTCGCCTTGGCGCCGTAGCCGAGCTTGCGGCTGGCCTCCTGCTGGAGCGTCGTCGTACGGAACGGCGCGTACGGCGAGCGGCGGTACGGCTTCGACTCCACCGAGCGCACGGCGAAGCGGGTGTTCTCCAGGGCGGCGGCCAGCGAGCGGGCGGTGGCCTCGTCCAGGTGGAGGGTGTTCGCGGTCTTCAGCTGCCCCACGGAGTCGAAGTCACGGCCCTGCGCGACACGCCGTCCGTCGACGGTCTGCAACCGCGCGACCAGCGACGACGGGTCGGAGGAGTCGCCCGCGCGGCCGGTGCCGAAGGTGCCGGTGAGGTCCCAGTACTCGGCGGAGCGGAAGGCGATGCGCTCGCGTTCCCGCTCGACCACGAGCCGGGTGGCGACGGACTGGACGCGGCCGGCCGACAGCCGGGGCATGACCTTCTTCCACAGGACCGGCGAGACCTCGTAGCCGTAGAGGCGGTCGAGGATGCGGCGGGTCTCCTGGGCGTCGACCAGCTTCTGGTTGAGCTGGCGCGGGTTGGCGACGGCCTCGCGGATCGCGTCCTTGGTGATCTCGTGGAAGACCATCCGCTTGACGGGGATCTTCGGCTTGAGGACCTCCTGGAGGTGCCAGGCGATGGCCTCGCCCTCGCGGTCCTCATCGGTGGCCAGGAAGAGTTCGTCGGAGTCCTTCAGCAGGTCCTTGAGCTTCTTGACCTGAGCCTTCTTGTCCGCGTTGACCACGTAGACCGGCTGGAAGTCGTGCTCGACGTCCACGCCGAGGCGGCGCACCTCGCCGGTGTACTTCTCGGGCACCTCGGCGGCGCCGTTGGGGAGGTCACGGATGTGCCCGACGCTCGCTTCGACTACGTAGCCGGGGCCGAGGTAGCCCTTGATCGTCTTCGCCTTGGCAGGCGACTCGACGATGACGAGTCGGCGGCCGCCCTGTGCGGTCTCGCTGGTCGGGGACAACTTCGCTCTTCTCTCCGGTCGACGCTGTGGCCTCCCCAGGCCTTGGTCCCGGGGTCGCGGCGTACTGCTGGCACGTGTGGCGCTGCGGAGTGTGACGGTACATCCCGCCCCCGTGTCAAACGGGAAAAGCCCACAACGGCCACTCGAACGGTAACCCGACTACCGGCATTCCTGCCGCCCGGAGTGCCGGGTACCCCGTCCGGGTCTGTCCGGAGCGTGACGCTCCTCTTACTCTCGCGACACACCGGGGAGCGGGCGCCCGCCGACGTCAGAGGCGCGTGAGGCAGTAGCCGCCGAGGGCCAGCGCGAGGGTTCCGGCCGCGCTCGCGAGGGTGGCCGATGCGACCCGGTTCACACCGAGGGCCACCGCCTCACCGCGTCGCAGCCGCACCCCGGTCCACACCAGCAGAGCCCCTCCGAACAGGACAAACACCAATCCGACGAAAGCCGCCGGCCCCCGCTCCATCCGCCACCCACCCCTTCCGACTCGACCCAGCGCGTGGACCCTGACACGCGGGGGCGACGACCGGGCGACATCGGGGTGAACGGGGGGCCGACGGAACGACGCCCAAGGGGGTGGGAAAGCACGAGTACGGCTCCCCCGCCCCGGGCCAGATATTTTTCCGGCCGTTTTGCAATCGACGGGGCGGCCGGGAGTGCCGGAGGCATGGTCCGGGAGGTGGAGTGAGGGTGTCGTGTCGCGGGCGGGGGCCTCGGGCGACGGGGCTCCACGAGCGACCGAGCCGGGGTATGCGCCGCCCGCGTGCGGCGGCGCCCTGCCGACGACGAGGACGAGCCTCCGGGCGTCGGCCGGCCCGAAGGTGGGCGCGTGCCGGGTACGACGGTCCGCGCGTGGCGGGGACGGGCCTCCGCGCGCGGCCGACCCCACGTGGGCCCGCGCGGGGTCCGTCGCCGTCGGCACGATGTGCGCAGGTCCCGAGCGGGCCCGCCCATCCGGATGTCGCGCCCACCGCAGATGACGGCCCTCGCGAACCCCGGACGGCTCGCCCACCCGTGAGTCGCAACCCGCCGCCGATCACGAGCCGCGCCGACCCCACTGGGACACCCCCAGGCGCCCGGCCGACACCGTCCCCAACGGCCCCGCGTGGAGCCGCCCCTCAGACCACCGGCTCCAGGAACCCCTGTTCCACCAGGAGGCGGATCTGGGCCGGGGTCTGGTCGCGGAGGCGGACGGCGTCCTCGCCCATCAGCTGGGCGATGGCGTCCAGGATGCGGCCGGCGCTCAGGGTGCCGTCGCAGACGCCCGCGAAGCCCGCGCCGACCGTGTCCACCTTGGTGGCGCGGCGCATGCCGCGGTGCTGGCGGAGCACGACGTGCTCGGGGTCCTCCGCGCCGGGCAGCCCGACCTGTTCCTGCACCACCTCGCCGACCAGCCTGAAGTGATGGGCGAGCAGCGCCGCGTCGTCGTGCTCGCGGAGGTAGTCGAGGCGTTCGAAGTGCGCCCGGACGGTGTCCCCGAGGGGCTGCTCCACCGGGTGCGGCCACTCCTCCACCGTGAGGGACGGCTCGGCCGCGCCCGTCCTGCGCAGGGTGATCCAGCCGAAGCCGATCGCCTTGACCTTGCGCGCCTCGAACTCGTCGAGCCAGGCGTCGTACCGCGCCTGGTACTCCGCCGGGTCCCCGCGGTGGTCCCCGGCGTCCCGCAGCCACAACTCGGCGTACTGCGTGACGTCCTGCACCTCGCGCTGCACGATCCAGGCGTCGCACCCGCGCGGCACCCACGACCTGAGCCGGTCCTGCCAGTCCTCTCCCGCCACGTGCTGCCAGTTGGCGAGGAACTGCGCGAACCCGCCCTCGTTCAGCCGTTCCCCCGCCTGCTGGACGAGCGAGCGGCACAGATCGTCCCCGCCCATGCCGCCGTCACGGTAGGTGAGCCGGGCGCCGGGCGAGATCACGAACGGCGGGTTGGAGACGATCAGGTCGAACTTCTCGTCGTCACGCACCGGTTCGAAGAGCGAGCCCTCGCGCAGCTCGGCGGCGGGCGCGCCGGAGAGCGCCAGCGTGAGCGCCGTGATGTGCAGCGCGCGGGGGTTGAGGTCGGTCGCCGTCACGCGCGTGGCGTGCCGGGAGGCGTGCAGTGCCTGGATGCCCGAGCCGGTGCCGAGGTCCAGGGCGGCGGCGACCGGCGTGCGCACGGTGATCCCGGCGAGCGTGGTGGACGCGCCCCCGACCCCCAGTACGACGCCCTCGGCCCGCTGTCCGATACCGCCCGCGCCGCCGACCGCGCAGCCCAGGTCGGACACGATGAACCAGTCCTCGCCGCCGGGCCCGCCGTACGGCCGTACGTCCACCTGGGCGGCCACCTCGTCGCCGCCCACCCGCACCAGCCACCCGGTCTCGACCGCTTCCTCGACGGGGAGCACGGCGGCCACCCGCGCGCGGGGCACGGGCTGCTGGAGCAGGAAGAGCCGTACGAGGGTCTCCAGCGGCGTGTCGCCACGGGTCGCCCGTAGCGCGGGCACGGTCTCGCTGCGGGCCAGCGCCGTGTACGCGGGCGCGCCGAGCAGTTCGAGCAGCCCGTCGGCGGTGAAGGAGGCGGCCAGCAGCGCGTCCCGCAGCCGCGCGGCGGCCTCGGGACGGTCGGCGGCGGGCAGGGGGGCGGGTCCGGAGTCAGTCACGGTCCCATTGTGTCCCGCGCGGACCGAGGGGGACGGCGCACACAGCCGTCCCCACCCCTCAGTCGTGGATCAGCCCGCCGTGGAGGCCGCGGAGGGCGAGGACGACGTCGAGGAGGCGACCTTCTTGCAGCTGGGCTGCTGGGCGATGGCGTCCTGCACCTCGCCCTGCTGGAGGGCCTTCAGCGACTCGGTGCCGCTCTGGTGCTTCTTCTCCAGCTCGGTCATCTGCGTGGCGACGTCGTGCAGCCCGGAGGCGAACTTCGCCTGGTCCTTGGTGTCCAGGTCGTCGACCTGCTTCTTCAGATCGGCGTAGGAGGCCGAGAGGCTGTTGAAGCTCTTGACGACATCGCCGAGCCGCTTGGCGCCACCGGAGACCCCGGGAGGCGCGCCGGCCGCGTTGACCGCGGTCGCGATCGCCTTGTAGCCGTCGGCCATGTCCTGGAAGGCCTTGGAGTCGGTCTTCTGGAGCGTCTCGGGCTTGGCCGTGTCGGCGGCCGTCGTGGAGATCGCCGCGTTCGCCGCCTTGATCTTCGCGTCCTGCGCGGGCACGGCGTCGCACACCGACTTGGCCCAGGAGACGAGCTTGGGGTCGGGCCCCTTGGGGGCGCTGTTGCCGCTGCATCCCGACAGCGCAGCCACCAGTACCGCACCGCCGGACAGTGCGGCCGCGAGCTTCTTGTTCACCGGATTGGTCCCTTCCATGGCTCTCGGGCCCCGGACCCTACACGGCGGACGCACACCCTCCGCACACCGATTTCTCCCTAAGTACCTTTTATTACTTTTTGCGCGAGAGAAGGCTCACGACGGGCCGTCCCCGCGCACACGAACGGGCGGGCGGCGCGTCCTTCGCACGCACCGCCCGCCCGCTCTTTGCGCAGGCCGTCTGCCGAAACCTACGAAACCACCGCCGCGTCGGCCGAGTTGGCGACCCGTTCGGTGCTCTCCTCCTCGTCGCCGACGGCGATGCCGCGCCGCTTGGAGATGTACACGGCCGTGCCGATCACCAGCAGCGCGAGGACCGCGACCCCGATCCGTACGCCGAGGTTCTTGTCATGGCCGTAGGAGAACTTGATCACCGCGGGCGCGATGAGCAGCGAGACCAGGTTCATGACCTTCAGCAGCGGGTTGATCGCCGGCCCCGCGGTGTCCTTGAAGGGGTCGCCGACCGTGTCGCCGATCACCGTGGCGGCGTGGGCCTCGCTGCCCTTGCCGCCGTGGTGGCCGTCCTCCACCAGCTTCTTGGCGTTGTCCCAGGCGCCGCCGGAATTGGCGAGGAACACCGCCATCAGCGTGCCCGCGCCGATCGCGCCGGCGAGGTAGGAGCCGAGCGAGCCGACGCCGAGCGTGAACCCGACGAAGATCGGCGCCATCACCGCGAGCAAGCCGGGCGTGGCCAGCTCTCGCAGGGCGTCCTTGGTGCAGATGTCGACGACCTTGCCGTACTCGGGCGTCTCCGTGTAGTCCATGATCCCGGGCTTCTCACGGAACTGCCGCCGCACCTCGAACACCACCGCGCCCGCCGACCGCGACACGGCGTTGATGGCCAGTCCCGAGAAGAGGAAGACGACCGCGGCGCCCGCGATGAGGCCGACCAGGTTGTTGGGCTGCGAGATGTCCAGGGACAGGCTCAGCGGCGCGCCGGGCCCGCTGAGCTTCTCTCCGACGTCCTGCACATTGGTGGTGATCGCGTCGCGGTACGACCCGAAGAGCGCCGACGCCGCGAGCACCGCGGTGGCGATCGCGATGCCCTTGGTGATCGCCTTGGTGGTGTTGCCGACCGCGTCCAGGTTGGTGAGCACCTGCGCGCCGGCGCCCTGGACGTCGCCGGACATCTCGGCGATGCCCTGGGCGTTGTCGGAGACCGGCCCGAAGGTGTCCATGGCGACGATCACACCGACCGTGGTCAGCAGGCCGGTGCCGGCCAGCGCGACCGCGAACAGCGCGAGCATGATCGACGTACCGCCGAGCAGGAACGCGCCGTACACACCGAGCGCGATGAGCAGCGCGGTGTAGACGGCGGACTCCAGGCCGAGCGAGATGCCGGACAGGACGACGGTGGCCGGTCCGGTCAGGGAGGTCTTGCCGATGTCGCGGACCGGGCGCCGGTTGGTCTCGGTGAAGTAGCCGGTCAGCTGCTGGATGACGGCCGCGAGCAGGATGCCGATGGCCACCGCGACCAGGGCGAGGATCCGCGGATCGCCGTCCTTGGCCTTGATCGCCGCGTCCGTCACTCCGCTGAGGTCGGCGTAGCTCGACGGCAGATAGACGAAGACGGCGACGGCGACCAGCGCGAGGGAGATCACCGCGGAGATGAAGAAGCCGCGGTTGATCGCGGTCATGCCGCTGCGGTCGGTGCGCCGGGGGACGACCGCGAAGATGCCGATCATCGCGGTGATCACGCCGATGGCGGGCACCAGCAGCGGGAAGGCGAGCCCGGAGTCACCGAAGGCGACCTTGCCGAGGATCAGCGCGGCCACCAGGGTGACGGCGTACGACTCGAAGAGGTCGGCCGCCATGCCCGCGCAGTCGCCGACGTTGTCGCCCACGTTGTCGGCGATCGTGGCGGCGTTGCGCGGGTCGTCCTCCGGGATGCCCTGCTCGACCTTGCCGACCAGGTCGGCGCCGACGTCGGCGGCCTTGGTGAAGATGCCGCCGCCGACCCGCATGAACATGGCGATCAGGGCGGCGCCGAGGCCGAAGCCCTCCAGGACCTTCGGCGCGTCGGCGGCGTAGGCGAGCACCACACAGGAGGCGCCCAGCAGGCCGAGGCCCACCGTGAACATGCCGACGACACCGCCCGTGCGAAATGCGATCTTCATCGCGGTGTGCGAGACGGTGGTGAGATCTTTTTCGGGTTCGCCCTCGCCCGGGGTCGCCTCCCGGGCCGCGGCGGCGACCCGCACATTGCTTCGTACCGCGAGCCACATGCCGATATAACCGGTGGCGGCCGAGAACACCGCGCCGATCAGGAAGAACACCGAACGCCCGGCACGCTGATTCCAGTCGTCCGCGGGCAGCAGCAGAAGCAGGAAGAAGACGACGACGGCGAATACGCCGAGCGTGCGCAGCTGCCGGGCGAGATACGCCTTGGCGCCTTCCTGTACCGCTTCGGCGATCTTCTTCATGCTGTCGGTGCCCTCGCCCGCGGCGAGCACCTGGCGCACCAGGATCCCCGCGACCACCAGCGCGGCGAGGGCTACCGCCGCGATGACGGCCACGATGACCCTGTTGCCGTTGGTGAGCACCGCGGCCGCGAGGTATGTGGGGTGGTCCAACTCAGAGGGGTAAGAAAGCCCCGCCATTCGTCCTCCTTGACGCTTGGGCTGAGCTCAAGATGTGGACGGATTGTAGGTACCCCTGAGTGATGTCAAAAGAGCACGGTAAACAGAATTGGCCTGCACACACCGGTTGGCGAACCCGAAAGAGGTAATGCCTCAAAAGCATTGACGGACGTCGCCGGTCCCATTGAACCTTGATCGAATGATACGGCTATTGATCGTGAATTACTTCACGAATTCCGGGAGCGCCCGAGAGGCAGTCGGAAATGATCTGCCGAAAACACGATCAGGGCCCTGCCGAAGCAGGGCCCTGATCGTACGTTCGTTTTCTTCGGTCGGCGGTGTCAGCCGACGGTGACCGCGGGCGGGGCGGCAGGCCAGGTCATGCGGATCAGTCCGCCGTTCTCCCCGGTGGTGACCTCGACGTCGTCCACGAGGCCGCTGATGACCGCGAGGCCCATCTCGTCCTCCTCGGCCTCCACGTCCGCGTCCGCCGCGGCGCCCCCGGACACCCGCTCGGCGGGGACCGTGTGCGGGGCTTCGTCGCCGACCTCGATGGAGAACTGTTTCTCCTCCTCGATCAGCGCCACCTTCACCGGCGCGTCGATGCCGCCGATCTGGTGGAGCCCGACGGCACGGGAGCACGCCTCGCCCACGGCGAGCCGCACCTCGTCCAGGACGGCCTCGTCCACTCCGGCCCTGCGTGCCACCGCGGCCGCCACCAGCCGGGCGGTCCTGACATGCTCGGGCAGCGCGCTGAAGCGGAGTTCGACGGTGGCCATGCATCCCCCTCACGACTACGGGACTGCGGTCGGACGGGCTCGCCAGGCCCGCCCCTCAGGAACTTCGTTACCCGGATCCACCCGGGCACACCCGGCACAGCCCCCACGGGGTGCGAGACGGGGTACAACGGCCGGAATCAGGCACGCTCCACCGGCGACCCCACCGCGGGCAGAGGCCGGCGGCAGGGTCGGTCGGACAGGGTCAGTCGGTGGCCGCCACCGCTTCCTCGACCGAGGTGTGGATCGGGAACACCTTGGTGAGGCCGGTGATACGGAAGATCTTGAGAATGCGCTCCTGGTTGCAGACCAGGCGCAGCGAGCCCTCATGGGCACGCACCCGCTTCAGGCCGCCGACCAGCACGCCGAGTCCGGTGGAGTCGAGGAAGTCCACGCCCTCCATGTCGACGACAAGATGGAAATTGCCGTCGTTCACCAGCTCGACCAGCTGCTCGCGCAGCTTTGGCGCGGTGTATACATCGATTTCGCCACCGACCTCGACGACCGTACGATCGCCGACGGTACGGGTCGACAGGGACAGGTCCACGGATCCTCCAGCACCTTGCTATCGAGCGGTCGCCCCTCGGGCACTCGGCTTGCGGCCCCCGGGACGCAACGCCAGCCGCGATGGCATTCAATCACTTACCGGCCTGCGTGTACGACGCCTTGGCTCCATTGTCCGTCACGCCAGTGACACACTCGGTGCCGATGGCCAAGAATCACCGATCCGATCGACCCGTGCCGGACCCGGCGTCCCGCCCGTCTCCGGGCGCTGTCCTGGGCAGACTCGCCTCCGGTCCGAGCCGGGCTGCGCGCATCACTCATACGGAGCACTTGCCCCCGCGCACCGGCCGCCATGCCATCTGGCCTGACCGGATTCGGTCCGAGGTGATCGCGGCCGTCCAGGAGTGCGGCATCGAGCATCCCTGGGCGCATCAGGCGCTGGCCGCCGAGCACGCCCTGGACGGCGATTCGGTGGTCGTCGCCACCGGCACCGCCTCCGGCAAGTCCCTCGCGTATCTCGTACCCGTGCTGTCCACCCTTTTGGAGGGTTCCCGGGCGCCGAACGGCCGAGGGGCCACCGCGCTGTACCTCTCCCCCACCAAGGCGCTCGCGGCGGACCAGTGCCGGTCGGTGAAGGAACTTTCACAACCGCTGGGCACCGCGGTCCGCCCGGCCGTGTACGACGGCGACACCCCCTACGAGGAACGCGAATGGGTGCGCCAGTACGCCAACTACGTTCTCACCAACCCTGACATGCTGCACCGCGGGATATTGCCCTCCCACCCGCGCTGGTCCTCCTTCCTGAAGTCGCTGAAGTACGTCGTCATCGACGAGTGCCACACCTACCGGGGCGTCTTCGGCTCGCATGTCGCCCAGGTGCTGCGCCGGCTGCGCCGCGTCTGCGCCCGTTACGGCTCCTCCCCGGTCTTCCTGCTGGCCTCCGCGACCGCCGCCGAGCCCGCCGTCGCCGCCCGGCGGCTGACCGGCCTGCCGGTGGTGGAGGTCGCCGACGACGCCTCCCCGCGCGGCGAGCTGGTCTTCGCCCTGTGGGAACCCCCGCTCACCGAGCTGCACGGCGAGAAGGGCGCGCCCGTACGGCGTACCGCCACCGCCGAGACCGCCGATCTGCTGACCGACCTGACCGTGCAGGGCGTGCGCTCGGTCGCCTTCGTACGCTCCCGGCGCGGTGCCGAGCTGATCTCGGTGATCGCCCAGGAGAAACTGGCCGAGGTGGACCGCTCCCTGGTCCGGCGGGTCGCGGCCTACCGCGGCGGCTACCTCCCCGAGGAACGCCGCGCCCTGGAGCGCGATCTGCACTCCGGGCAGCTGCTCGGGCTCGCCGCCACCACGGCCCTGGAGCTGGGCGTGGACGTCTCCGGCCTGGACGCGGTGGTGATCTGCGGCTACCCGGGCACCAGGGCCTCCCTGTGGCAGCAGGCGGGCCGTGCGGGCCGCTCCGGGCAGGGCGCCCTCGCGGTCCTCGTCGCCCGGGACGACCCGCTGGACACCTTCCTCGTCCACCACCCGGAGGCCCTGTTCGACCGGCCGGTGGAGTCGACCGTCCTCGACCCCGACAACCCCTACGTGCTCGCCCCGCACCTGTGCGCCGCCGCCGCGGAACTCCCGCTGACCGAGGCGGACCTCGAACTGTTCGGTCCCGCCTGCGCGGACGTGCTGCCGCAGCTGGAGGCCGCGAAGCTGCTGCGCCGGCGGACCCGGGCCTGGCACTGGACCCGCCGGGAACGGGCCGCCGACCTCACCGACATCCGCGGCGGGGGCGGGCGGCCGGTGCAGATCGTGGAGGAGGGCACGGGGCGCCTGCTCGGCACGGTCGACGAGGCCGCCGCGCACTCCACCGTCCACGAGGGCGCGGTCCATCTCCACCAGGGCCGCACCTATCTGGTGCGCTCCCTCGACCTCGCGGACTCGGTCGCCCTGGTCGAACAGGCCGAGCCGCCGTACTCGACGGTCGCCCGCGACACCACCGCCATCTCCGTCCTGGAGACCGACACCGAGATCCCCTGGGGCGCGGGCCGGCTCTGCTACGGCTCCGTCGAGGTCACCAACCAGGTGGTCTCCTTCCTGCGCCGGCGTCTGATCAGCGGCGAGGTGCTGGGCGAGACCAAGCTCGACCTGCCTCCTCGTACGCTGCGCACCCGCGCGGTGTGGTGGACGGTCACCGAGGACCAGCTGGACGAGGCCCGGATCAACCCGGAGATCCTCGGCGGCTCCCTGCACGCCGCCGAGCACGCCTCCATCGGCATGCTGCCGCTCTTCGCGACCTGCGACCGCTGGGACATCGGCGGCGTCTCCGTCCCGCTGCATCCCGACACCCTCCTCCCGACGGTCTTCGTGTACGACGGCCACCCCGGCGGCGCGGGCTTCGCCGAGCGTGCCTTCCACACCGCCCGCGCCGCCGGGGTGGCC
>NZ_MUNF01000689.1 GCF_002154555.1 Streptomyces murinus | reverse complement strand
CCGCGGAGCGGACGCCCGGCCAGTCGGTGGGGAGGAGGTCGGTGGGGAGGCCGGGATCGGTGTAGGGGAGGTGGCGCCAGGAGTCGAGGGTGCGGAGGTAGTCGCGGTAGGCGTCCTGCGGCGGGGTGTCCGCCCGGTGTTCCCAGGCCCGCAGGAGCGGGGCGTGGGTGTCGAGGAAGCGGTGGTGTTCCTTGGCGATCGAGGCGAGGTCCCACCAGCGGGCGACCGCCTCGGGGGTGGGGGCGAAGCCCAGGTGGTCGCCGCGGAAGAAGTCGACGTACGGGTCCAAGTGGAGGCGGCGCAGGGTGTGTTCGGTCTCCTCGTAGAGACGGGACGGAGCGATCCAGACGCCGGGGGCCGCCGTGCCGAAACCCAGCGAGGACAGACGGGAGCGCAGCACATGGCGCTTCTGGCGTTCCGTCTCCGGCACCGAGAAGACCGCCAGCACCCAGCCCGCGTCCTCGGGCGGCGCGACGGCGTAGATGCGGCGGTCGCCGTCCTCCATCAACTGGAGCGCCTCGGGCGAGAGTTCGTAGCCGGCGGCCCCGGACTCCGTGCGCGCGGGCAGAAGCAGGCCGCGGCGCTTGAGGCGGG
>NZ_MUNF01000688.1 GCF_002154555.1 Streptomyces murinus | reverse complement strand
ACCGTCTCACCCGCGGCCGGCGGCGACCCCCGGCACGTCGTGGTCGTCCCGCTCGCCGACGAGGAACCCCTGCGCTACCACGCCTGGGTCGCGGATCGCCGCGCCCACGTCCACGAGAGTTCCGGCGGCCGCCTCGGCTATCTGCACGTCCCCGACATGCAGGCCCCCGGCTGGGCCCAGATCCACCGCGATCTGCGCGTCGAGGTCGCCCGCGAGGGCCTGATCGTGGACGTCCGGGAGAACCGCGGCGGCCACACCTCCCAGCTCGTCGTGGAGATACTGGCCCGCCGCATCGTCGGCTGGGACATGCCCCGCGGCCGCAGTGCCTTCAGCTACCCCCGGCACGCCCCGCGCGGCCCCGTCGTCGCCGTCGCCAACGAGTTCTCCGGCTCCGACGGCGACATCGTCAACGCCGCCATCAAGGCCCTCGGCATCGGCCCGGTCGTCGGCACCCGCACCTGGGGCGGTGTCATCGGCATCGACAGCCGCTACCGCCTCGTCGACGGCACCCTGGTCACCCAGCCCAAGTACGCCATGTGGCTGGAGGGCCCCGGCTGGGCCATGGAGAACCACGGCGTCGACCCGGACGTGGAGGTCGTACAGCGCCCGCAGGACTGGGCGAGGGGCGCGGACCCGCAACTGGACGAGGCGGTCAGGCTGGCCCTGGAAGCGCTGGAGGCGGCCCCCGCCAAGACACCTCCGGCGCTGCCGCCCCTCTAGGGCCTGTCTGACAAT
>NZ_MUNF01000687.1 GCF_002154555.1 Streptomyces murinus | reverse complement strand
CTCGACATCAACGGCGCCTACCTCTCCGCCCTGACAACCCACCTCCCGCTCGGCGCCCTCGAATACTCCACCGGCAACGTCCACTCCCGCCGCCGCGCCGGAATCCACCTCATCACCCCACCCGAATGGGACCACCACCCCTACCTCCCCAACCCACTGGGCAACCGCGAGGAACCAGGCCCCGTCTGGGTCACCGAACCCACCCTCCGCCTCCTCCAACGCCTCGCCACCGAGCAGTACGGCCCCCTGTGCGACCCGCCCGTCATCCACGAATCCTTCACCTCCGGAGCCACGGAACAACTCTTCGAAAAATTCCGCCAAGCCCTGCGCGACGCCCGAGAAAAAGCCATCACCGAAGAAGACGAAGTCACCCTGGAATACGTGAAATCCATGTATTCTAAGTTCGTGTCCACCATGGGAGAGTCGAACTTCAACAGAGCACTCTACCGCCCGGACTGGATGCACATCATCCGCTCACAAGCATTCGTCAACCTATGGCTCAAAGCCCATAAAGCACACACCGCCGGACTGACCGTCATGCGCGTCATGGGAACCGACGAACTCCACATCGCCGGCAACTGGCGACAGGTATTCACAGAAGGACGCGGCGTGACACAAGTAAAAATCAAAGACGTATACACACCCGAAACCAGCCGGCAGTAAGAACCCCACATGCCCGACAGAACACACGACTTCGGACACTACGGCGCCCACGGCCAACGCGGAAGCGAAGCCGCAGCCCACGTACTCGACTCCCTCACCGGCGGCATCACCTCACCCGTCACCTCCACCCGCGGCCTGTCAGCCCGCCTGCGCTACCTCACCCGCTCAACCGCCGGACACGAAGCCATACACCAAGCCGGCATCACCGTCACCCCCCGCACCCTCAAAGCCTGGCTCACCGGCAAACAACGCCCCAACAAAGCCAACCTCACCAAAATCGACACCGCCTACCGAGCACTACGCCGCCGCAACGTCGCCCGATACCTCCTCAAACGCCTCAACGCAGGCGGCGGCACACGCGTAGAAATCCACCCCCTCGACCAAACCCACGTACCCATTCCCCACCAACGCGTCCTCGAATACCGCAGACTCAACATCCGCAACTGGGACGCCATCATCGACGCCTGGTCCAAAGGCGAAACCAGAGCCCTCGACGAAGCCTGGATCGACCAAATCGTCAACCTCGGCTCACAATGGGGAAAATACGAATACGTCACCTCAGTCGGATTCGCAGCCTGAGAAGCCCGCTCGAAACCACCCACCAACGCGCTGCGGCCCTCGCCCCTCAACGCCGCCAGCACTGAACGCCGAACTGCCACACCCCTACGGCGAGGGCTCCTCGGCACACCCGCGGGCGAACAACGCGAAAGGCCCCGCTCGTCCGCCTCGGGCACGACAGACGAGCGAGACCTCCCAGCCTCAGACCTCCCAGGAACCCGCCGGGCGATCCAGCCAGGCACGCTGACCCTGCGCGGTGACGGTGAGCCCGAAGCGCCCGTAGCCCGGCTCCCCGGCTCCCCGGCGGCCCGCCACCAGGCGAGTGCCGTCGCAACCTCGTCCCACAGCCGCCGGTGCCCGGACTGCCACACCACAGCCTCCGCGCGGCCCTCCTGGAACATGACACACGCCCAGGACCGGTCCGTCAGCCCGTAGAACCACACCGGCCGAGCGCCACCCCGCCTGTCTGCCACCTGCTGGTAACAGTTGCGCACCATCAACCCCACAGCGAACCGCTGAGCAGCGAACCGATCGCCCCCGAGTAACTGCTCCTCGGTGACGGCCGTGGTGCTGCGAGCGGCGCCGGCCACCCCGTCCGGCACATAGACGTCATGCCCGGCGAACGGGGACCGCTGGCCGCGCACCTTCATGAATTCCACCAGGCCCAGAAAGCGCCCCTCGGCACTGCCGCCATCCTCGGACACACGGAGCCGTACGAGGGCATCGCCATTACCCAAGTGCGTCCCCCACGGCACAAGGATCACCCCGCCGGGAGCATCGCGAAGCCACGCACGTGGGACCTGCCGTACCCCGGCCGTGGCGATGATCCGGTCGTACGGCGCTCCCATCTCCTCGCCGTCCTCGCCGTCCCGTGCCAGAACCCGCCCGAGCAACTGTCGGGCCGCCAGACGGTCACGAGCCGCATCGGCCACACACGGGTCGATCTCGATGCTGACGACATTCTCCACTCCGAGCCGATGGGCCAGGAGCGCCGAGTTCCAACCGGTCCCGGTCCCGATCTCCAGGACGCGGTGCCCCGCCTCGACCTCAAGCGCCGACAACATGCGAAAGACGACCGACGGCATGGACGCCGACGACGTGGGCACGCTGCCGCGGCCCTCGCCCACACCGTCGTCCCACTGGGTGACGATCGGCACGTCCGCGTCGGCGTACGACGACCAGAGGTCCGGCTCATCACGCCGGTCCACGGCGACGGTGGCGCCGGTGTCCATGTCGAACGGCCAGACCACGTCCGGCAGGAACGCCGACCGGGGCACGGCGGCGAACGCCGGAAGCCAGTCGGCTGACAGGTGCTTGCGTTCGAGGAGGGAGCGGCCCAGCTCGGATCGCGCCCCCTCCACTCCGGTGAGCGTCATCTCAGCTGAAGATCCAGACCTTCGGGCCGCCGTCGGGAGACGGGGGGACAATCGGCCCCGGCCACGGCGTACCGGGGACCTTGTCCTTGTCGTCGGCCACCTGCCAAGCGGTTACCTTCATCGTGTCCCCTTCAAGTTCATACTCCTTACCGCCGATCCGGATGGAAAGGCGGCGTCCGTCCCGACAGGACGGAAGATCACGAGCTCTGCCGAGGCAAACGCCGACCTACAGCAGCCGGGCAACGTCCTCCTCCGGCAGTTGTGGCTGCGTCAGTGCGAGGCCCTCGTGAGCACCAGAACGAGGGCAGGAATTGTCACGGGGCGCGTTGCCCTCGAAGTGGTCGAGGAGCGCCCGCAGGACGCGCGCCAGGCGCCTGACGTACTCCACCTCACCGTCGGCGCGGTGCGCCGGCCATGCCTGGAGCTTGCCGCGGGCCTCGCCGACGCACGCGCTCGCGCAGTACCGGGCGGCGCCTTCCTTCGGCAGCCTGCCGAGCATCTTCTCCACCTCGGGGATCAGCAGCTCCAGGTGGCCGCGCAGTTGGCCGATGAGGATGCCGAGGTTCTCGGGCGCCAGGGGCGGCGCGCTGATCTCGCCTTCGGACCCGAGCGCCCGGATAGCGGTCTCGCGCATGGTGGCGATACCCACGGTCTGCCTCACAAGGGCGCTCACCGGGTCACCGGCCGTCCGAGGCGGTGACCCGGGCACTGGCACGCCGGGTAAGAGTCGGCCAGCGGCAGCGGCGGCAGCTTGCCGTCGACGGCCACGGTGACCGTGCCCCGGTCCTGTGTGATCGTGCCGTAGTGGTCCACGGTGTAGACCCGCATCGTCATTCTCCCAGCCCGTGCGCTGGCTCCAGACAGAGCGGTACCGTTCGTCATGTCGACGCTCCCTCGCTGATATGAGCGTTGGCCACACCCGGGACCGTTCGCACGGTCGCCGGGCCTTGCGTGGCCCCTTCGGGGCGCGGCCGACGCGGCGCCGTCCGAGGCCGGCAGCCACACGAGCGGATCTGCCAGACTCGGGTTGCGCCGGAGACGACGACTTCGCCCGCTGCGCGCAAAGGACGGTTCACAGCTCCGCAGTCGAAGCACGCCTCGCTGTGAAGGCGGACGATGCTCACACGACGGTCAACGACCGCTGGGGTGAGCCGTGCTCCCTGCATTTCCGTGCCCATCACTGGTGCCTGCGCGGGGCACTCATGTTGGGGCTAAGGGGACGTCACAAGTACCCCGGTGAGGGGTACTTGAGGATCAGCGGTGCTCAGGTTGCAGCGCACCACTCCGCGAAGGACGTCAGAGTCTCCGAGTCGGCGCGGCGAAGGCGCCGGAGCGTCGAAGCGTCCTCCCGCACCCAGGGATGATCACGGGTGTGCTGAGGTGCGATCCTGCGGGCGACCTTCAGCGACTCGAAGGCGCTATCGGGCATGCCCGCCCAAAGCTGGGCGCGCGCCAACTCGATGTAGAAGCCCGATCGGCGCTCCGCAGCAAGGCTGGTCGGCGGCTTCCACTCGTGCGTGATGCCCAGGGCAGCGCTCACGTGGTCGCCGCCCAGGCTGACCGCGACCGACACTTGGTGAATCCGCACAGAGTCGGGCCCGAAGGCGGTGCCGTAATACACGTTCTCCGTCACCTGCTCGGCGAGGCGCCCGGCGTCGCTCAGATGCGCGACTGCGGCGTCCGCATCCCTGGCGCGGCCAGCGATGACAGCAGCCCTCATGTGGAGCGCGCCGCGCACGGCGCGCTCCACCGCAGTCGTCGGAACGGGTGCCATGTCGATGGCCTGTTGGAGCGCACGCAGGCCCGCGGCGTGGGCGCGCGCCGCGAAGAAGGTCTCGGTGCGTACATACGCCACGGAAGCGGTCAGCAGGGGGTCCTCGGCTGCCGCTGTGACCCACCGCATCAGTTCGATCAGGCGTGCCGAGAGATCGTGCGCGCCGAGCTTGTAGGCGGCCGCATCGGCGCAGCGGTAGGCGCTCACCAGCAGCTGCGCCAGTTCGGCTCGGTCACCGTCGGCTGCCGTGTGGTAAGCCCGCGCCAGCTCGGGCAGCAGGTCTGGAAGGTCGCGAACGATCCGTGTGTACTGCGCGCCGAGCCGCCACTTCACCGCCGTATCGACTGCGTCGCGCAGCTCGGACACCGGCCGGACGGGGCCGTCGTCGGGGCAGTCATACGCCGCGATGGCCGCCGACAGGGCTGGTAGCCCGTCCCGGGCCTGAGAGTGGGCAGTTCCGCGATCGCGGCACAGCCGTACCGGGTCTACCCCCAGTGCGTCGGCGATGGCCTGGAGGGTATCGCCGCTGACCCCTCTCTCGCCGCGCTCGATTTTGCGGATCGTCCCCAGAGCGACGCAAGCGGCATTCGCCAGTTCCTGCTGAGTCAACTTGGGCCGGACGACGCTTCGGTAGTAGGCGATCCGTCGGCCTACCCCTCCGTCGGTGTTCGCGGGCACACTGTCTCCGTTCGGGCATCCACTCCGAACGGTACTCGCGGGATACCGTGTCTGTACCCGAAGTAGCCCCGCCAACTCGGCGGGACCGCCTCCTTGTTGTCACCCCGCGAGGCTCACCAGTTCCATGAGGCCGTCGATGCGCCAGTCCGCTGCTGCCACGGTCTTCGGGTCATCGGCCCAGAGATGTCCCCAGGGACCGCGCCGCAGATGCGCGGTGCGCAGGCCGGCCGCCTTCGCGGGGTGGACATCGTTCGCCGGGTGATCTCCGACGTAGACGGTATGGGTCGGCGGGGCCTCGGCCACCTCGATGACGCGTCGGAAGAACTCCGGCTGCGGCTTGGCCACGCCCCACTCCGCCGATGTGACGATCAGGTCGGCGGGCAGGTCCAGGGCGCGCAGCAGCTGGCCCGCGTGTGCGGTTTGGTTACCGGCGACGATGACTCGGACGCCCGCCTGGCGGAGAGCAGATAGAGCGGGCCGCACGTCGTCGTAGAGGTCGCCCTCATCGAGGTATTCGCCTCGGCCTGCGACCTCACGAGCGCGATACTCCGCGTCGAGGTCGATCGTTGGGCGCAGCAGCCGGAGCGCGTCCGCGTTGTCCTGACCCATGGCCACAACCGCTCCGACGAGGGCAGATAGGGTATGTCTCGGGACGTCGAGCCAGTCCGCCCACGACGCCCAGTACCGATCATCACAGATGATCGTCTCGCCGACGTCGAACACGATGGTCTCAATCACTCGTGAAGCGTACGTGCTTCCGTGGCGCAAGAATTCAAACAAGTGATTCAACTCGAACGTGTGCACGGTCCGTAGGGCCAAGGCTCGACTACGAGGTGCTGGTCTCCATCAGCGCCGTCATGCCCTTCTTGAGGGCTGCGGCAATGCGGAGCAGGTCGCTGTAGCGCGGGCCCGTATCGCCGCGTTCGATGCGCCGGAGGGTGCGCCGAGGGATGCCGGTGGCCTCGGAGAAGGATTCCTGTTCAGATACCAGCGCCAGTTGCCGCTTTTCTGACTCATCATCAGTTTGTTTGCGGATGAGTAGACACCCGCTCCATCCGGTATCTCCTGAGATGCAGGAGTTGGCCGAACTTGATGCAACTCTTGGCGTGACAGTGCGTGGCGACCTCTTTCTGATATCCCATCAAGTGCCATCGGCGTACGAAATTTGCGGTACGTAGCGTTGAAATATGGCCAACAAAGTGGTGTACGAAGACACGGGCGGCAACGTGGGGTCGTAGGCTGTTGCCGTGGACGAACGAAGACAAAGCCTGCTGGTTGTCACCCGAGAGTGAGGGCAGTGCTATTTCTGCCCTCGTCGGATTCATGGAAGCTGAGCAGGTACGGGACGGTCGCGAAGTACTTGCTCGCCCATGCCGCTTGATGGAGGGCCCAGACCAACTGAACCTGCATGTACTGGAGTTCATCGCAGTCCGCCTGTCCGAATGCCTGTCCGACGTACTCCGCGTGGCCGAATCGCGCGGCATCCGCCTGGGAGTTACCGATCCAACCTCGGGCGATGATGTGGGGGAGGAGGAGCCAAAGACTTCTGGGCGAGAGCCGAGCAACTGGGGGAGCTGGGGAGGAAGGCGAGGTTACGGTTGGGGTCTGCCGTTCGGCTGGTTCCGTAAGCCGGGTAAGCAGGGTGCATTCCTTTCACATCGCAATCGTTTTCCCCTTCCTCAAGGGCATTTTGAATCTCTCCACGCGTGAAATGCATTTCCTGGAAAAGAAGTTGCGCACTGCGTGGATTATAAATCTCTAACCCTGAAATGGGTTTCATGACAGAAGCTGACGCAGCGTCAGCTTCGCACTCCGAGAGCGTCGCCCGCTGCTGTAGCTGCTGCTTTTAGGAATTCGCGGAGCGAATTCCTAAAAGCAGCAG
>NZ_MUNF01000686.1 GCF_002154555.1 Streptomyces murinus | reverse complement strand
ACCACACCGCCCCCCACCTCTCCCTCGGGCAAGGACCCCGACCTCGGCCCGAACACGGTGATCTTCGACCCCTCGATGTCCGCGTCCTCCATCCAGTCCAGGCTCAACAGCATCTTCAGCCAGCAGCAGTCCAACCAGTTCGGCTCCCAGCGCTACGCCGTGCTGTTCAAGCCCGGTTCGTACGACGCGGACGTCAACGTCGGCTTCTACACCCAGGTCGCGGGGCTCGGATCGACTCCGGACTCGGTGAACATCAACGGTGCCGTGCACGCCGAGGCCGACTGGATGGGCGGCAACGCCACCTGCAACTTCTGGCGTGACGCCGAGAACATGTCGGTCACCCCGACCGGCGGCAGCGACCGCTGGGCGGTCTCCCAGGCCGCTCCGTACCGGCGCATGCATGTGCGCGGCGACCTCAAGCTGGACGACGGCGGCTGGTCCAGCGGCGGCTTCATCTCCGACTCCAAGATCGACGGGCAGATCCAGTCCGGCAGCCAGCAGCAGTTCCTGACCAAGAACAGCAAGATGGGCTCCTGGTCGGGCTCCAACTGGAACATGGTGTTCGTCGGCGACCAGGGCGCCCCCGGCCAGTCCTTCCCGACGTACACCAACGTCCCCTCCGCACCGGTCGACCGCGAGAAGCCGTACCTCTACATCGACAGTTCCGGTGCCTGGCAGGTCTTCGTGCCCGCCGCGCAGACCAACGCCTCCGCGACCACCTGGAGCGGCAAGACCCAGGCCGGGACCTCGATACCGCTCAGCCAGTTCTACATCGCCAAGCCCGGCGCGACCGCCGCCGACATGAACGCCGCCCTTGCCGCCGGAAAGAACCTGCTGGTCACGCCCGGCGTCTACCACCTCGACCAGACGCTCGACGTCACCCGGCCCGACACCGTGGTGCTCGGCCTGGGCCTGGCCACCCTGGTCCCGGACAACGGGATCACCGCGCTGAGCACCGCCGACGTCGACGGCATCAAGATCGCCGGCCTGCTCGTCGACGCGGGCACCACCAACTCCCAGACCCTGATGCGGATCGGCCCGAACGGCACGTCGGCCGGCCACGCGGCGGACCCGACGACCCTGAGCGACGTGTTCTTCCGGATCGGCGGCGCCACCGTCGGCAAGGCCACCCAGTCCCTGGTCGTCAACACCAGCAATACGATCATCGACCACACCTGGATCTGGCGCGCCGACCACGGCAACGGCGGCACGGTCGGCTGGACCACCAACACCGCGGACACCGGCCTGGTCGTCAACGGCGCCGACGTCACCGCGTACGGGCTGTTCGTCGAGCACCTGCGCAAGACCGAGGTCATCTGGAACGGCAACGGCGGCCGGACGTACTTCTTCCAGAACGAGCTGCCCTACGACCCGCCGGACCAGGCCGCCTTCAAGAACAGCTCCACCAACGGCTACCCCGCCTACAAGGTCGCCGACTCCGTCACCAGCCACGAGGCGTGGGGCCTGGGCAGCTACGCCTACTTCAACGTCAACCCCTCGATCGTGGAGGACCACTCCTTCGAGGTGCCGCAGACCTCCGGGGTGAGGTTCCACGACATGGTGACCGTCGTCCTCGGCGGCGCGGGCACCATCACCCACATCGTCAACAGCACCGGCGCGACCGTCACACCGAGCAGCAACGTGGCGTACCTGACGAACTACCCGTAGCCGCCCCGAGCGCGGGACGCCCCCACACAGCCGTGCCAGGAGGACCCCCCCATGATGATACGAACCCTCAGAAGATGGTTGGCCGCCTCGATCTGCGCACTTCCGCTGGCCGTCGGCGGCCTTCTCGCCACCGCCGGGACGGCATCGGCCGCCGCCAACCCCGGCCCCGGCTTCCCGGCCCACTACTCCGCCCCGTACGCGGAGATGTGGAACGACCCGTCCACGCTCATGAACGCGTACAACGCGACCGGGAACAAGTACTACACACTCGCCTTCATCATCAGCCAGGGCACCTGCAACGCCACCATCAACGGTGACACGCCCGTCACCGACTCCGGCTGGAACAACGCCATCAACAGCCTGCGCGCGGCCGGCGGCGACGTCATCGCCTCCTTCGGCGGTGCGAGCGGCTCCGAACTCGCCTCGTGCGGCACGGTCGCGGCCATGCAGGCCCAGTACAAGAAGGTCATCGACCAGTTCAACCTGACCCGCGTCGACCTGGACATCGAGGGCGGCACCCTGGACAACACCGCCGCCAACGACCGGCGCAACCAGGCGCTCGCCAACCTCCAGCAGGATTACGCCGCCCAGGGCAAGAAACTGGACGTGGACTACACGCTGCCCGTCAGCCCGAACGGCCTGGAGTCCAACGGCGTCGCCCTGCTCCAGAACGCCAAGAGCCACAATCTGAACGTCAACCTGGTCAACATCATGACCATGGACTACGGGCCGGCGATGGACATGGGGCAGGCCGCGATCAGCGCCGCCAACGGCCTGCACAGCCAGCTCGGGCAGATCTGGAACACCAAGACCTCCGCCCAGCTGTGGGCCATGGAGGGCAACTGCCCGATGATCGGCGTGAACGACACCAGCGCCGAGGTGTTCACCGTCCAGGACGCCCAGGAGCTGGAGTCCTTCGCGGCGGCCAACGGCATACAGGAGCTGACCTTCTGGGCGCTCAGCCGGGACAACCAGGGCTCCAGCGGCACCGCGCAGAGCGACCACCAGTTCACCACCATCTTCAAGGCCATCACCGGCGGCGGCTCCACGCCGCCCCCGACCGGTGGCACCACGCCCATCCACGGCTACGGCGGCAAGTGTGTCGATGTCGCCGGGGCCAACTCGGCCGACGGCACCCCGGTCACCCTGTACACCTGCAACGGCACGAACGCACAGCAGTGGACGCACAGCGGCAACACCCTGAGCGCGCTGGGCAAGTGCCTGGACGTGACCGCGGCCGGCACGGCCAACGGCACCAAGGTCCAGCTCTACGACTGCAACGGGACCAGCGCCCAGGCCTGGACGTCCGGTGCGAACGGCAGCCTGGTCAACACCGGTTCGGGCAAGTGCCTGGACGACACCGACTGGAGCACGGCCGACGGCAACCAACTCCAGATCTGGACCTGCACCGGCTCCGCGAACCAGAGCTGGACGCTGGGCTGACACCCGCCGGTCCACCGGCGCCCCCTGTCCCGACCCCCCACGCAAGGAAGACCCCCATGGTCAGAACCAGCATCCGGCTTCCCCGCACCATGGTCCGTCTGCTCGCCCTGCTGGCCGTCGTGCTCGGCGTCCTGGCGGTCCCCGCCCACCGGGCCCAGGGCGCCACGCCGTTCAAGATCCTGGCGTTCTACGACGGCACCTACGACGCCGCGCACATCAGCTTCGTCCACGAGGCCAACGCGTGGTTCCCGCAGCAGGCGGCGGCGAACGGCTACTCGTACACCGCGACCAACGACTGGAGCCAACTGAACACGGCGAACCTGGCGAAGTACCAGGTCGTCATGTTTCTGGACAACTACCCGCAGACCGCGGCCCAGCGCAGCGCGTTCCAGACGTACATGAACAACGGCGGCGCCTGGATGGGCTTCCATGTGTCGGCGTACAACGACCAGACGCCCAGCGACTGGTCCTGGTACCACGAGACCTTCCTCGGCACCGGCACGTTCCGGTCCAACACCTGGGGCCCGACCTCCGAGACGCTGAGGATCGAGGACCCGAACCACCCGGCGACGGCCGGCCTGCCCCCGACGATCACCTCGTCGGTCAGCGAGTGGTACAGCTGGCAGCACGACCTGCGGCAGAACCCGGACATCGACATCCTGGCATCGATGGACCAGTCGACCTTCCCGGTCGGCACGGATCCCAACCAGTCCTGGTACAGCGGCTACTACCCGATCGTATGGTCGAACCGTAACTACAAGATGATCTACAACAACTTCGGCCACAACGCGATGGACTACGCCACGAACACGACGCTGTCGTCGACGTTCGGCAGCGCCGAGCAGAACAAGCTGCTGCTCCAAGGACTGCGCTGGCTCGGCGGCGCGTCCGGTCCGGTCACCCCGCCGCCCGGCGGCGGTTCGGGCGCGATCAAGGGCATCGGCGGCAAGTGCGTGGACGTCGCGGGCGCGAGCCCGGCGAACGGCACGGCCGTCCAGCTCTACGACTGCAACGGCACCGGCGCCCAGACCTGGACCGCCGGCTCCGACGGGACGCTGCGGGCGCTGGGCAAGTGCATGGACGTCACGGCGGCCGGCACGGCCAACGGCACCAAGGTGCAGCTGTACGACTGCAACGGCACCGGCTCCCAGGTCTGGCGCGGGGGCGGCGACGGCTCGCTGGTGAACCCCCAGTCGGGCAAGTGCCTCGACGCCACCGACCAGAGCTCGGCCAACGGCACCCGGTTGCAGATCTGGTCCTGCACCGGATCCGCCAACCAGACCTGGACACTGCCGTCCTGAGCCCGTACGCGCTCGGCGGTCAACCGGCGAGCGAGGCGCCCGCGAGGGCCAGCAGCGAGCGTACGGCCGGGTCGGCGTGCGGCCGGTGCAGGGCCGCGATGGTGGTGGTGAGTTCGGGAGCCTCGTCGGTGAGCGGAAGGAAACGGACGCCCGGGAAGGAGAGCGCGGCGGTGTGCTCGGGGGCGAGGGTGACGCACAGGCCGGAGGCGACATAGCTGAGCAGGCCGGGCAGGTCGTCGGCGTGGGCGCGGACGGTGGGCACGAAACCCGCGCGGTCGCAGGCCAGGAGCGCGCGCTGGGCCAGTTGCCGGAGCGGCCCGTCGCCGGCGAGGGCGAAGGAGTCCTCGCGCAGGTCGGCCAGGG
>NZ_MUNF01000685.1:281-7517 GCF_002154555.1 Streptomyces murinus | reverse complement strand
CCGCTGCGTGCGCCCCACCGCCCCGGAGAGTACGTTGCAAGGAGGAGTGATGATCCGATGCGTACGGGCAGTGAACCGGCGACCGCGCGCAGTGCTCTGCGGGCGCGGTTGTGGCTGAGCATATGGGGGCTGATCTGGGCGGTCTTCGGCACGGCGGTGTTCGCGCTCGTCGGACGCCCCGGCTGGGCGGCCGCCTGCGGGGTGCTGCTGCTGATCGTCACCGCCGACCTCGCCATGATCGTCCGGCATCTCCACCAGGGCCCGCACTACCAGCCGGGCCGGGACGTGCCGCCGTACCGGCCACCGGACGACGACGGGCCCCGCTACCCCCGGCTGTCGCAGCGCGGCCCCTCCTGCCCCCGGCCGCCGCGCCACCGGCATCCCTGACGGACGTCCGCCGTCAGGGGCACGGCATCAGCCGTCGAAACGGGCCGCCTTCAGGTACTCCGGGTTCGGATCCAGCGCCGCGGCGAGCCGGAAGTGGCGCTTGGCCTGGTCGGCGCGGCCCTGGCGCTCATAGGTGCGGGCCAGCGCGAAGTGCGCGAACGCGTTGTCCGGCTCGCGCTCCAGGACGATGGTGAACTCCAGCTCGGCGGGCCGCAGTTGCGCGGCGGCGAAGAAGGCACGCGCGCGCAGCAGCCGGGCCGCGGTGTTCTCGGGATGCGCGGCGATGACTCCGTCGAGCAGCTTCACCGCACCCCGCGGATCCCGCGCGTGGAGCAGCTGCTCGGCGGCACGGAAATCGATGACATGCGTCTCCGGAGTGGGTCCGGGGGAACCGCTGGTCTCGGGCACGGCAGAGTCCTTCCCTTGTTCCCGAGGTTCAACGCCCCTGCCCGGTCCGCTATTCCGTGGGCCGGTCCTCGGCGGAGCGGGCGTGGGCCCGGTGCACCAGGTCGTCCCAGACGGCGTCGACCCGCTTGCGCAGCGCGTCCAGGGGTACGTCGTTGTCGATCACGATGTCCGCGATCGCGTGCCGCTGCTCGCGGGTGGCCTGGGCGGCCATACGGGCGCGGGCGTCCTCCTCGGTCATTCCGCGCAGCCGTATCAGCCGGTCGAGCTGGGTCTCGGGGCTCGCGTCCACGACGATCACGAGGTCATAGAACGGCGCCAGGCCGTTCTCGGTGAGCAGGGGCACGTCGTGGATCACCACGGCGTCGGGGGTCGCGGCCTCCTCCAGCTCGCGGGAGCGGGCGCCGACCAGGGGGTGCACGATCGAGTTGAGGACCGCGAGTCTGTCCGGGTCGGCGAAGACGATCGAGCCGAGGCGGGGCCGGTCCAGGCTGCCGTCCTCGGTAAGGATGTCCGGGCCGAACGCCTCGACCACGGCGGCGAGGCCGGGCGTGCCGGGGGCCACGACCTCCCGTGCGATGCGGTCCGCGTCGATCAGCACGGCTCCGTGCTCCACGAGCAGTCGGGACACCTCGCTCTTGCCGGCGCCGATCCCGCCGGTCAGGCCAACTTTCAGCATGAGCGGAAGCTTAGGCCCTGCCACCGACAGTGGCAGGACCGGAGGCCGGACAGCGGCGGAAGCCGAGGCTCAGGCCTCCCCCTCACGCTCCGCGAGGAATCGCTCGAACTCGCGCCCGATCTCGTCGGCGGACGGGATCTCCATCGGTTCGGCGAGCATGTTGCCCCGGGTCTCGGCGCCGGCCGCCGCGTCGTACTGGTGCTCCAGGCCCTGGACGAGGGCGGTCAGCTCTTCGTCGCCCTCCTGGATCTGCCGGTCGATCTCGGTCTGGGTGTGCCGCGCGTCCGTGCGCAGGGAGTGCGCGATACCGGGCAGGACCAGACCGGTGGCGGCGGTGATGGCCTCCAGGACGGTCAGCGCGGCGTCCGGGTACGGGGAGCGGGCGACGTAGTGCGGGACATGCGCGGCGACGCCCAGGACGTCATGACCGGCCTGCATCAGCCGGTACTCCACCAGCTGCTCCACACTGCCGGGCACCTGGGCCTCCTCGAAGGGGCTGGTGTGGCCGGGGACCAGGTCGGTGCGGTTGCCGTGCGGGGTGAGGCCCACCGGGCGGGTGTGCGGGACGCCCATGGGCAGGCCGCTGAAGTTCACGGCCAGGCGGACGCCGAGCCGGTCGGCGATCTGTCGTACCGCCGTCGAGAAGCGCTCCCACTCCACGTCCGGCTCGGGCCCGGACAGCAGCAGGAAGGGGGCGCCGGTGGTGTCCTGGACGAGGTGGACCTCGATGGCCGGGGTCTCGTAGTCGGTCCAGCGGTGGCGCTTGAAGGTGAGCAGAGGCCGGCGGGCCCGGTAGTCCACGAGCCGGTCGTGGTCGAACCGGGCGACGACCTGGTGGGGCAGTGAGTCGAGCATCCGGTCGACGATGAGGTCACCGGTCTCGCCCGCGTCGATGTATCCGTCGAAGTGGTAGAGCATGACAAGGCCGGCCGATTCCTGGGCGAGCGCCATGTCGACCACGGCGAGGCCCTTCGGCTCCCATGCGTACAAACCCTGCGGATCAAGCACTGTGACCGCTCCTCCTCCTGTTCCTCCGCTACAACGCGCCCCGGAACGGGGGCATTCCCACGACACGCCGCTGATCAGCGATCTCCCGCGGACCGTCTTGACGCTCCGTCACCTGGTCCGTACCTTCACGGTGCACTGTTCACCATGACGGCCACGATTCACGTATGAGATCGACCGGTTTCACGTAAGAGCTCGCCCTGGGACAGGAAGGCACCCCCCATGCGCATATCCATGCCGCTCACCTCCCTGCTCGCCGCGGTCACCGTCACCGGTGGTCTGCTGCTCACCGGCCCGGCTCCGGCCATGGCCGCCTCGACGGTCGAGGTGACGACCGCGGCCCAGCTGAAGACCGCGCTCGCGAACGCCCGGCCCGGCGCCACGATCCATCTCGCGGACGGCACCTACAAGGGCAACTTCAACGCGACCGCGCCGGCCACGGCGTCCGCCCGGATCACCCTCACCGGCTCCGCCGAGGCCGTCCTCACCGCGAGCGGCGGCTACGGGCTCCATCTGAACGGCGCCTCCTACTGGACGGTCAGCGGGCTGACCGTGACCGGGGGCCAGAAGGGCATCATGATCGACGCGTCCCAGGGCGTGATCGTGGACGGTGTCACGGTGCACGGCCTGGCCATGGAGGGCGTGCACTTCCGCGACTCCAGCGCGGACGGCGTGATCAGGAACTCAAGGATCTACGACACCGGGAACGACGGCGGCGGCAAGGGCGAGGGCGTCTACGTCGGCACGGCCAACACGCTGTCCGACAACAGCGACCGCGTGCAGATCCTCAACAACACCATCGGCCCGGACGTGGGCGGCGAGAACGTCGACGTCAAGGAGGGCACGACCGGCACGCGGATCATCGGCAACACCTTCGACGGCAGCGGCCTGACCGGCGCGAACTACGACGACTCCTGGGTCGATGTGAAGGGCGACGACGTCCTGGTCCAGAACAACACCGGCACCCGCACCAGCAACGACGGCTACCAGACCCACACCCAGCAGCCCGGCTGGGGCTGCGGCACGGTCTTCAAGGACAACCACTCCACCCTGACCGGCGCCACGGGCCCCACCCAGCTGGCCGTCGACGTCACCAACTACGGCACTGACTGCAAGACGACGGTCTACACCTCGAACACGGTGACGGGCGGCAAGGGCCTGACGAATATCGGGGTGACTTCCTGACAAGGGCTGCGGTGATCCCCTAGGGGCTCGGGGAACCGCTCGAGCAGCCACGACGGACCCGCACTCGAAAGACAACCGCCGGACCCCCGAAAAACCCTGAGGGGCCCCACCTCGAAAGGTGGAGCCCCTCAGCAGCTACCTGCTAAGCCTCAGCGGCCTGCGTTCAGCTCTGGCCGCCCGCGAGCTTCTCGCGCAGCGCAGCCAGCGCCTCGTCCGACGCCAGGGCGCCAGAGGTGTCCGCACCCTCGGAGGAGTACGAGCCACCGCCGGTCGCGGCCGGAGCCGCAGCCTCGCCGCCCTCGGCCGCGGCAGCGGCGTCGGCCTCGCGGGACTTGATGACCTGCTGCTGGTGCTGCTCGAAGCGGGACTGCGCCTCGGCGTACTGGCGCTCCCACTCCTCGCGCTGCTTCTCGTAGCCCTCGAGCCAGTCGTTGGTCTCGGGGTCGAAGCCCTCGGGGTAGATGTAGTTGCCCTGGTCGTCGTAGGACGCGGCCATGCCGTACAGGGTCGGGTCGAACTCGACGGCCGACGGGTCGGCGCCGAAGGACTCGTTGGCCTGCTTCAGCGAGAGGCTGATGCGACGACGCTCGAGGTCGATGTCGATGACCTTGACGAAGATCTCGTCGTTGACCTGGACGACCTGCTCCGGGATCTCCACGTGGCGCTCGGCCAGCTCGGAGATGTGGACCAGACCCTCGATGCCCTCGTCCACGCGGACGAACGCACCGAACGGAACCAGCTTCGTGACCTTGCCGGGCACGACCTGGCCGATCTGGTGGGTGCGGGCGAACTGCTGCCACGGGTCTTCCTGGGTCGCCTTCAGCGACAGGGAGACGCGCTCGCGGTCCATGTCCACGTCGAGGACCTCGACGGTGACTTCCTGGCCGACCTCGACAACCTCGGACGGGTGGTCGATGTGCTTCCAGGACAGCTCGGAGACGTGGACCAGACCGTCGACGCCACCCAGGTCCACGAAGGCACCGAAGTTGACGATCGAGGAGACCACGCCGGAGCGGACCTGACCCTTCTGGAGGGTCGTGAGGAACGTCTGGCGGACCTCGGACTGGGTCTGCTCCAGCCAGGCACGGCGGGACAGAACCACGTTGTTGCGGTTCTTGTCCAGCTCGATGATCTTGGCCTCGAGCTCCTTGCCGACGTACGGCTGGAGGTCGCGGACACGACGCATCTCGACGAGGGAAGCCGGCAGGAAGCCACGGAGGCCGATGTCGAGGATGAGACCACCCTTGACGACCTCGATGACGGTACCGGTGACGATGCCGTCCTCTTCCTTGATCTTCTCGATGGTGCCCCAGGCACGCTCGTACTGGGCGCGCTTCTTCGAGAGGATCAGGCGGCCTTCCTTGTCCTCCTTCTGGAGGACCAGGGCCTCGATCTCGTCGCCGACGGCCACGACCTCGTTCGGGTCGACGTCGTGCTTGATCGAGAGCTCGCGGCTCGGGATGACACCTTCGGTCTTGTAACCGATGTCGAGCAGGACCTCGTCCCGGTCGACCTTCACGATGACGCCGTCGACGATGTCGCCGTCGTTGAAGTACTTGATCGTCTCGTCGATCGCGGCGAGGAAGGCTTCCTCGTTACCGATGTCGTTGACCGCTACCTGCGGGGTGGTGGCGGTGGTCTCGGTGCTGCTCGTCATGTGGGAAAGGGCTCCGGTACGGACATTGAAGTCGTAGGTACTGCTTACGCCGGGAGCCTGTTTCGCCCTGTAGAAGCCGGACAGCCAAGGAAGCGCCACCTTTTCAGGACACCGGGTGCCCGGTGGCGCCTCGAAAACCGAGGGGACATACATACAGATGCGAGCGCAGCCTGCTACGTCTGAGGCGCGCAGGCCCGCAGCGCAACTTGTAGCATACGGGGGCAGCCGGAAAGGGTCAATGCGCGAAGGCGCACACCCGGGGCGGATCGCCGTATACCCGGCACAAAAAGTCCCACGAGACCGCGCGGCAGGGCCGTGCGACCCCGTCCACGGCGTACCGCCGTCCGGTGGGTCGGGACGGAAGATTACGACGAGGGAGCCGATCATCCAAGAGTCCGAACGGCCCGAGCCCGAGGGGTTCGAGCCCGAAGCCACCCGCCGTGCCGCCGATGTCGCGGAGAGCAGCCGGGCCAACCGGGGCTGGTGGGACCGCAACGCGGACGAGTACCAGGTCGATCACGGCACGTTCCTCGGCGACGACCGCTTCGTGTGGGGCCCGGAGGGTCTGGACGAGGTGGAGGCCGAGCTGCTCGGCCCGCCGGAGGACCTGAAGGGCAAGGAGGTCCTGGAGATCGGCGCGGGCGCGGCGCAGTGCGCGCGCTGGCTGGCCGCCCAGGGTGCCCGTCCGGTGGCCCTGGATCTCTCGCACCGCCAGCTCCAGCACGCGCTGCGCATCGGTGGATCGTTTCCGCTGGTGTGCGCGGACGCGGGCGCGCTGCCCTTCGCGGACGGGTCCTTCGACCTGGCGTGCTCGGCGTACGGCGCGCTGCCGTTCGTCGCGGATCCGCGCCTGGTGCTGAGCGAGGTGCGGCGGGTGCTGCGGCCCGGCGGCCGGTTCGTCTTCTCGGTGACCCATCCGATCCGCTGGGCGTTCCCGGACGAGCCGGGTCCCGAGGGCCTGTCGGTGTCCGCCTCGTACTTCGACCGCACGCCCTATGTGGAGCAGGACGAGCGGGGCGGGGCGGTCTACGTGGAGCACCACAGGACGCTCGGCGACCGGGTCCGCGACATCGTGGCCACCGGGTTCCGCCTGGTGGACCTGGTGGAGCCGGAGTGGCCGGCCTGGAACAGCTCGGAGTGGGGCGGCTGGTCCCCGCTGCGGGGCGGTCTGATCCCGGGTACCGCCGTCTTCGTGTGCGAGCGGGACTGAAACCTCCCCGATCGGGGACGCGGGGGCGGGTTCGGGCGTCGTACGACACTTAGGGCGTGATCCGTTACGACGCCCTGGACGCGCTGCCCGTGCGCTCCGCCCTGCCTGCCCTGACCGACGCGCTCGCGGCCGACGGCACCGCCGTCCTGGTGGCGCCGCCCGGTACCGGCAAGACGACCCTGGTGCCGCTGGTGCTGGCGGGGCTGGTCGGGGACGGTCCTGCGCGGCGGGTCGTGGTGGCCGAGCCGCGGCGGATCGCGG
Source organism: Streptomyces murinus (assembly GCF_002154555.1). Lineage (GTDB taxonomy): Bacteria > Actinomycetota > Actinomycetes > Streptomycetales > Streptomycetaceae > Streptomyces > Streptomyces murinus. The sequence goes on along the minus strand of NZ_MUNF01000685.1, from coordinate 728 downwards.
CGCGTGCGGCGGCGCGGCGGATGGCGTGGCTGCTGGGCGAGCGGCCCGGCGAGAGCGTGGGCTTCACGGTACGCGGGGAGCGGGCCGTGGGGCGGCGCACGCGGGTGGAGGTCGTGACCACGGGTGTGCTGCTCCAACGGCTCCAGCGCGATCAGGAGCTGGCCGGGGTGGATGTCGTCGTGCTCGACGAGTGCCATGAGCGGCATCTGGACGCCGACACGGTGGCGGCCTTCCTGTGGGACGTACGGCAGGCGCTGCGGCCGGAGCTGCGGCTGGTGGCCGCGTCGGCGACCACGGACGCGCAGGGGTGGGCGCGGCTGCTGGGCGGGGCGCCGGTGGTCGAGGCGGCGGGGACCGCGCATCCCGTTGAGGTGGTGTGGGCGCCGCCGGTGCGTCCGGTGCGGCCGCCGCACGGGATGCGGGTGGATCCCGTGCTGCTGGCGCATG
>NZ_MUNF01000685.1:0-242 GCF_002154555.1 Streptomyces murinus | reverse complement strand
ATCGCGCGGGTGGCCGCGCAGTTGGGCGCGCCGGCCGGGGTCGAGGTGCTCCAGGTGCACGGGCGGGCGCCCGCGGCCGTGCAGGAGGCGGTGCTGTCCGCCGGGGAACGGCGGCGGGTGGTGCTGGCGACGTCGGTCGCGGAGTCCTCGCTGACCGTGCCCGGGGTGCGGGTGGTGGTGGACTCGGGGCTGGCCCGGGAGCCACGGGTGGATCATGCGCGGGGGCTCAGCGGGCTGACGAC
>NZ_MUNF01000684.1 GCF_002154555.1 Streptomyces murinus | reverse complement strand
GCCTGGGGCGACAACGGCTCGGGGCAGCTGGGCGACGGCACCACCACCGGGCGGTTGACCCCGGTCGGCGTGCACCTGCCCGCCGGCACCACCGTCACCGCCCTCGCCGGGGGCGGCGACTTCAGCCTCGCGGTGACCTCCGACGGCCGCGTTCTCGCCTGGGGAAACAACAGCAGCGGGCAACTGGGCGACGGCACCACCACCGACCGGACCACACCGGTCGAGGTGCACCTGCCGACCGGCACCACCGTCACCGCGGTCGCCGCCGGTCTCTCCCACAGTCTGGCGCTGACCTCCGACGGCCGGGTACTCGCCTGGGGCTACAACGCCTTTGGACAGCTGGGCGACGGCACCACCACCGAGCGGCTGACCCCGGTCGAGGCGGACCTGCCCATCGGCACCACCGTCACCGCCCTGTCCGCCGGGGCGTACTTCAGCCTGGCGGTGACCTCCGACGGCGGCGCCCTGGCCTGGGGCTACAACCTCTTCGGTCAGCTGGGCGACGGCACCACCACCAACCGCTCCACACCGGTCGAGGTGCACCTGCCCGCCGGAACCTCCGTCACCTCCGTTGCCGGCGGCGGCTTTCACAGCCTGGCCGTGACCACCGACGGACGCGCCTTCGCCTGGGGCTACAACGCCTTCGGGCAGCTCGGCGACGGCACCACGATCAACCACTCCACACCGGTGGACGTGCACCTGCCCACGGGCACCACCGTCACCGCCGTCGCCGCAGGTGACATTCACAGCCTGGTCCTGGCCTCCGACGGACGCGCCCTCGCCTGGGGCTTCAACGGTTCCGGACAGCTGGGCGACGGCACCACGACCAACCGCTCCACACCGGTGGACGTGCACCTGCCGACCGGCACCACCGTCACCGCCGTCGCCGCAGGAGACATCTTCAGCCTGGCGCTGGCCTCCGACGGCCGCGTACTCGCCTGGGGAAACAACAACTTCGGGCAACTGGGCGACGGCACCACCACCGAGCGTTCGACGCCGGTGGCATCGCATCTGCCCGCCGGCACCACCGTCACCGCCCTCGCCGCCGGAGACTTCCACAGCCTGGCGGTGGCCCGGGCGGCGGAGAGCACGACCACACTGACCGCGGAGCCGACCACGGCCGCTCCCGGGCAGCCGGTCACCCTGACCGCGCACGTGACCTGTTCGACGGGCACCCCCACCGGTGATGTCGTCTTCGACGACGACGCCACCGCCGTCGGCACCGTCACCCTCGACCCCGACGGCGACGCCGTCCTCACCACCACCGGTCTCGCCCTGGGCGCGCACCGGATCACCGCCCGCTACCAGGGCGACGGCAGTTGCCCGCCGTCCGTCTCCGAGACGGTCGTGGTGGTCGTGGAGGAGGCCCCGCGGCCGTCCCTCGGCCTCACCAAACGGGCCGAGTCCACCGGCCCGTTCGAGGTGGGCGACAGGGTCGGCTACGTCTACACGGTCACCAACACCGGCAACACCGCGCTGCACGGCGTGACGGTCACGGACGACCTGACCGCCGGTGTCACCTGCGACGCGACCGGCCTCGCCCCCGGTGCGATCACCGCCTGCCACGGCAGCCATGTGATCACCGAGGCCGACATCACCCCATGCCGCCCGGCGGTGGGCGGCTGCCTGCTCACCAACCTGGCCCAGGCCACGGCGTTCGAGCCGACCGGCCAGGAGGTCGCCGGCGAGCAGGCCACGGCCACCATCATCGTCCGGCGACAGCGGGCCGCCGAACTGACCCTGGCCAAGCGGGTCGTCACGCCCGGCCCGTTCCGTGCCGGGGACCGGGTCGCGTACGCCTACACGGTCACCGACACCGGGGACGCCGCCCTGCACGACGTGGCGGTCACCGACGACCTCGTCGCCCCTGTCACCTGTGCCACGACCACCCTCGCCGCCGGTGCGAGCACCACCTGCCACGGCACTTACACCGTCACCGGGACCGACGTCACTCCGTGCGCGAAGTCCGCCGGGTACGGCGGGGGCCCGGGCGGCGCAGGCTGCTGCGAGATCACCAACACCGCGCACGCGACGGCGACCGACCCGCAGGGCGACCGGATCACGAGCAACCGGGCCACGGCCACCATCCAGGTGAACGGCGGCAAGGACGACAACTGCTGTGAGCGGCACGGCGGTTACGGGAAGACCTCGTGAACCGCTCGTCCGCGGCCACGGAACCCGGCCATCGGACCCAGCCGCTGAACTGATCCGCGGTCACCGACCGGCGCCCCGCTCCCCGCAGCCGGAACGGGGCGCCGCCCTGTTCCGCGGGCCGAGCGGTCCGCCGGGAGGACCCGCTGGACAGCAGACAAGGTTAGGCTAACCTAAGCCTCGCACTTGTCCGGCGGCCGTCCCGCCCCGTTCGAAAGCGGTCCTCTCCATGTCCCATGCCCGTGCCATCCACCTCTCTCGCCGCGGCCTGCTCGCCGCGGGCGGCGCCGTAGGGCTCGGCGTCGCGCTCGCGGCCTGCGGGGACGACAAGGGCAAAGCCAAGGACGGCGGCAGCGGGTCGAGCGCGGCGAAGTCGGGTCCCTGGACGTTCAAGGACGACCGCGGCAAGACCGTGAAGCTCGACAAGATCCCGGCGAACATCGTCGCCTTCACCGGCGTCGGCGCCGCGCTCTACGACTACGGCGTCCAGGTCAAGGGCGTCTTCGGTCCCACCACGACCACGGGCGGCAAGCCCGACGTCCAGGCCGGCGACATGGACGTCAGCAAGGTGACCGTCCTCGGCAACGCCTGGGGCCAGTTCAACGTCGAGAAGTACGCCGCCCTCGCCCCCGACGTGCTGATCACCACGATGTTCGACGACGCCGGCACCCTCTGGTACGTCCCCGAGCAGTCCACCAAGCAGATCGCCGAACTCGCCCCCAGCGTCGGCATCTCCGTGTACGACCGTCAGATCACCCAGCCGCTCCAGCGGATGTGGGACCTCGCCGAGTCGCTCGGCGCGGACATGAAGGCCGCGAAGGTCACCGACGCGAAGAAGCGGTTCGAGGCGGCCGCCGCCCGGCTGCGCGCCGCCGCCAAGGCCAAGCCGCACCTCAAGGTGATGGCCGGCAGCGCGAGCGACCAGCTCTTCTACGTCTCGGGGACGCACCTGTCCATAGACCTGGAGTACTTCAAGGCCCTCGGCGTGAACTTCGTGGAGCCGCCGGAGAGCGCGAAGAAGCAGGGCGGCGGCTGGTACGAGTCGCTGAGCTGGGAGAACGTCGACAAGTACCAGGCCGACATCATCATGATGGACGACCGCTCGTCGGCGATCCAGCCCGCGGACATCACCAAGCCGACCTGGAAGAAGCTGCCGGCGGTCAAGGCGGGACAGGTCATCGCCCGCTCCCCCGAGCCGATCCTGTCGTACGACAAGTGCGTCCCGCTGCTGACGAGCCTCGCCGAGGCTCTGGAGAAGGCGAAGAAGGTCAGCTAGAAGCCGCCCCCACCCTTCCGACAGGAGCCCCCATGGCCACGGCCGCCGTCGAACCCTTCACGCTGTTCTCCCTCCAGGTCGCCCGCACCAGAAGGCTCGGGCCCTCCCTGGTGCGGGTCACCTTCGACGGGGCCGAGCTGAAGGGCTTCCACTCCGACGGACGCGATCAGTCGCTCTCCCTGTTCCTGCCGCACCCCGGGCAGAAGGAGCCCGTGGTGCCGCGCGACCTGGGAGAGGCGTGGTGGCAGGAGTACCGCGAACTCCCGGAGGACGTACGGGCCGTGATGCGCTCGTACACCCTGCGGGAGCTGCGGCGCGAGCCGGACGAGATCGACATCGACTTCGCCCTGCACGGGGTCGAACCCGGCGCCGCCACCCCCGCGGGGCCCGCCTCCCAGTGGGCCGCGCGGGGGTGGCGGCGCCGGG
>NZ_MUNF01000683.1 GCF_002154555.1 Streptomyces murinus | reverse complement strand
GGGAGGGGGAAGACGGGCCGGGGGACGCCGGGTGACACGAAGACGCCCGGAACCCCAAAGGGCCCCGGGCGTCTTCACGACAGCGACATCGACAGCCGCCGGCCGGACTACTTCGGCTGCGGCTTCCTGATGTTCAGGTGCAGCTCGCGCAGGCGGGACTCGTCCAGCTCGGTCGGCGCGCCCATCATCAGGTCCTGGGCGTTGCCGTTGAGCGGGAAGGCGATCGTCTCGCGGATGCTGGGCTCGTCCGCGAGGAGCATCACGATGCGGTCCACGCCGGGGGCGATACCGCCGTGCGGCGGAGCGCCGAAGCGGAACGCGCGCAGCATGCCCGCGAACTTCTCCTCGACGGTCTCCCGGTCGTAGCCCGCGATCTCGAACGCCTTCAGCATGATGTCCGGCTCGTGGTTCCGGATCGCGCCGGAGGACAGCTCCACGCCGTTGCAGACGATGTCGTACTGCCAGCCCAGGATGTCCAGCGGGTCCTGGGTCTCCAGGGCCTCAAGACCGCCCTGCGGCATCGAGAAGGGGTTGTGCGAGAAGTCGATCGAGCCGGTCTCCTCGTCCTTCTCGTACATCGGGAAGTCGACGATCCAGCAGAACCGGAAGACGTTCTCCTCGAACTGGCCGGCGCGCTTGGCGGCCTCGACGCGGACCGCGCCCATGATCTTGGAGACCTCGTCGTACTCGCCCGCGCCGAAGAAGATCGCGTGGCCGGGGGCGAGCGAGAGGCGCTTGGTCAGCTCGGCGACGTTCTCCTCGGTGAGGAACTTCGCGATCGGGCCGGTGAGCGTCCCGTCCTCGCCGACGCGGACCCAGGCCAGGCCCTTGGCGCCCAGCGTGACCGCGAAGTCACCGAGCTGGTCGAAGAACTTGCGCGGCTGGTCCTGGACCGCCGGCACCGGCAGCGCGCGCACATGCTTGCCCGCGAACGCCTTGAACTCCGAGCCCTCGAAGACATCGGTGATGTCCACCAGCTCCAGCTTGGCGCGCAGGTCCGGCTTGTCGGAGCCGTACTTCAGCATCGCCTCGCGGAACGGGATCCGCGGGAAGGGAGAGGTGACATGGCGGCCGCCGCCGAACTCCTCGAACAGCTCGGTCATGAGCTTCTCGATCGGCTGGAAGACGTCTTCCTGCTCGACGAAGCTCATCTCGACGTCGAGCTGGTAGAACTCGCCCGGCGAACGGTCGGCGCGGGCGTCCTCGTCGCGGAAGCAGGGCGCGATCTGGAAGTAGCGGTCGAAGCCGGAGATCATCAGCAGCTGCTTGAACTGCTGCGGGGCCTGCGGCAGGGCGTAGAACTTGCCGGGGTTCAGCCGGGAGGGGACGACGAAGTCACGGGCGCCCTCGGGGGAGGTCGCGGACAGGATCGGCGTCGCCATCTCGTTGAAGCCGAGCGCGGTCATCTTGTGGCGGATCGCCGAGATGACCGCCGTACGCAGCATGATGTTGCGGTGCATGCGCTCGCGGCGCAGGTCGAGGAAGCGGTACTCCAGGCGCCGCTCCTCGTTGACCCCGTCCTCGGCGTTGATGGTGAAGGGGAGGGGCTGAGCCGCGCCGAGCAGCTCGACCTCGGTCACCTCGACCTCGATCTCGCCGGTCGGCAGGTCCGGGTTCACGTTCTCGGTTCCACGTGAAACAACGGAGCCGTCGACGCGGACCGTGGACTCCTTGGAGAGCTTGTCCAGGGCCTCGTAGGCGGGGGTGCCGGGGCGGGCGACCAGCTGCGTGATGCCGTAGTGGTCACGCAGATCGATGAAGAGGATGCCGCCCAGGTCGCGCCGATTGTGCAGCCAGCCACTGAGCCGGACGTCGGTGCCGACGTCAGAGGCGCGGAGCTGGCCGCAGGTGTGGGACCTGTACCGATGCATCGTCGTTCATCGTCCTTCGTGGGTGCGAGCTTCGAGTTGGTGATCGCCCGGGTTGCCGCCCTGGCTGATCCAAGGGTACCGGCCACCCCAAGATCGGCTCCCCGCGATTTACCGCCCGCGGTCCTACGGTGGCACGCATCGAGCGCATCTCCTTAAATTGGGGCAATGCGTACAGGTGAGCCGCTCCCGGCCGTCGGGGACGTCCTCGCCGCCCTCGCGACCGGGCTGTGGCACTGGGACACCGCGGACAAGCTGGTCATCGTGGACGCGGAGGCGGCGCGGCTGCTCGGGCTGCCCGCGGCGCCGGCCACCCTCACCGAGGCCCAGACTCGGGCCCGGCTGCATCCGGCCGACTGGAACGAGATCACCGCGGTGGTGCAGCTCGCGGTCGCCGAGGGCACGCTCGCCGAGGTGCGGGTGCGGATCATGGACGAGGAGGGCACGGTCCTGCGCGTCGTACGCAGCCGTTCGAAGCCGTCGTACGACGCCGAGCGGCGCGCCTATGTACTGACCGGCACCCTCCAGGAGGTCGCCGAGCCGGGCCCGGACCCGGCGGGCGGCCGCACCACGGTCACCGGGCCCTGGCGGCGCTCGCGGGAGGCGTTCCTGCTGGACGCGGGCCGGGCGCTGGCCGAGGCGCGGTCCACGGCGGAGGTGCTGCGGGTCGCGGCGGGCCTGTCGATGCCGGGATTCTCGCCGAACGGCCTGGTGGTGTTCGGGGTGGAGGGCGACCGGCTGACGATGATCGGCCACCACGGTCACCAGTCCGACGAGATGGGCCCGTTCACCAGCATGCCGCTGGGGCTGGAGTACCCGGCCGCCGAGGTGGTGCGCACCGGGCGGGCTGTGTACCTCTCCTCGCCGGAGGAGTACCGGGACCGCTATCCGGTGACCTGGCCGCTGGCCCGGCCCTTCGGGCGCAGCTCCTGGGCGTTCCTGCCGCTGACCGTGGGCGGGCGCACGATGGGCGCCTGGATGGCGGGCTTCGCCCATCCGGTGCGCTTCACCCCGGACGAGCGGGCGGTGCTGACGACGGTGGCCCGGATGCTGGCGGGCGCCCTTTCCCGGGCGGAGACCGCCGAGTCGGAGCGGGAGCTGACGGAGGGTCTCCAGCGCTCCATGCTGCCCTCGCTGGGCCCGGAGGTCCCGGGGGCGCGGATCGCCGCCCGCTACATCCCGACCGGCGGCGGACTCCAGGTGGGCGGCGACTGGTACGACATGATCCCGCTGCCCGCCGGCCGGTTCGCGCTGGTCATCGGGGATGTGCAGGGCCACGATGTGCGGGCGGCCGGGCTGATGGGCCAGCTGCGGATCGCGCTGCGTGCCTACGCCTCGGAGGGGCACCGCCCGGACGCCGTGCTCTCGCGCGCCTCCCGCTTCCTGCACGGGATGACACACGACGAGGAGATGTCCGACCCGCGGTTCGCGACCTGCCTGTACGTGGCGGTCGATCCGGTGAGCGGGCGGCTGGAGATCGCCCGCGCGGGCCATCCGGACCCGGTGATCCGGATGGCCGACGGCACGGNNACGACCCGGTTCGCGCTCCAGCCCGGGGAGACGCTGATGCTGTGCACGGACGGGCTGATCGAGACCGGCGGACACGATCTGGACAGCGGCTGGCTGCGGCTGCGCTCGATCCTGGAGCGCCTCCAGATCGCCCTCGTGGCGCTCCAGGATCGAGCGCAGCCGCAGCCAGCCGCTGTCCAGATCGTGTCCGCCGGTCTCGATCAGCCCGTCCGTGCACAGCATCAGCGTCTCCCCGTCCT
>NZ_MUNF01000682.1 GCF_002154555.1 Streptomyces murinus | reverse complement strand
ACCGGTCCTCGCCGACCTCGCGGCCGACACCGAGATCGACGTCGTACGCGCCGACATCTCCCGGCCCGGGGACGTCGAGCGGCTGGTCCGGCACCTCCGGTCGGGCTCGCGCCCGCTCGGCGGGATCGTGCACGCAGCCGGTTCCTACGACAAGAAGCTGATCTCCGAGCTGACCTGGGAGTCCATCGACGCCCAGCNNGCCGAATGGCGCGGCCGGCGCGGGGTGCCGGGCCTGTCGGTCAACTGGGGCGCCTGGGCCCGGGTCGGCATGTCCGCCCGCCTGGAGGAGCACCTCAGCCAGGAGATCGAACGCAGCGGCGTCCGCTTCTTCTCCCCGACCCGCGCCCTGGACACCCTGGCCCGGCTCTGGGGCCGGCCCCGCACCCAGCGGATCGTCGGCGAGTTCGACTGGGACCGCTACGTCTCCGGCAGCGTCAACGGCGACCTCTTCTTCGACCGGCTCGCCCGCCAGGGCGGCGAGGAGGGCACCGGTCTCGACCTCACCGCCCTCACCGCGCTCCCCGCCGCCGAACGGCTCGCCGCCGTCACCGCGGTGGTGAGCGAGAAGGTCGGCGCCGTCCTGCACCTGGAGGAGGGCGACGAACTGGACCTGAACAGCGAGTTCGTGTCGCTGGGCCTGGACTCCCTGAT
>NZ_MUNF01000681.1 GCF_002154555.1 Streptomyces murinus | reverse complement strand
GCTCAGCGCCAGGCGCGCGATGCGCCTTCTAGGCCGCGGAATCGGCGCCGAAGTCCGCCGCGTGGTCCCGCGCCCAGCGGGCGAAGGTGCGGGCCGGGGTGCCCGTGATCCGCTCGACCGTGTCGGTGATCTCCGGGGTTACGCCGATGGTGGCCTCGAAGGTCTTGAGAAGGCGGTCGAGCATGTGCGCGTCCAGGTAGGGGAACAGCTCGGGTCCGGCCGCGGCGGGGTCGATCTCGACGAAGGTCAGCTCCCTGCCGACGGCCGCGCCGATCGCCGCGACCTGGTCGGCGTTGGTGGCCGCCGCCGGTCCTGTCAGGCGGTGTACGGCGCCCTCATGGCCGTCGTCCAGGAACGCGCGCTCGGCGACGGCGGCGATGTCGTCCTCGTGGATCGGCGCGGCGACCGCGTCCGCGTAGACGCCCCGGACAGTGTTCCCGGCGCGGATCTGGGACGCCCACTGGAGGGCGTTGGTGGCGAACCCGTTGGGCCGCAGGAACGTCCACTCCAGGCCGCTGTCGCGGATCAGCCGCTCGGCGTTGGCGTGCAGGACATGGATGGGGTGGGTCTCGTCGGCGCCCTCCTGGACGATGCCGCTGGAGAGCAGGACGGCGTGGCGGACCCCGGCCGCGCGGGCCGCCGCCAGCAGGGGCTCGGTGACGGCCTGCGCGTAGAGGAAGACCCCCCTCACCCCGTCGAACAGGGCGGCGGGCTCCTCGGGCCTGAACTCCACCACCTCGGCCCGCTCGGGCAGCGCGGCCCGCTTCGGGTCGCGGGTCAGCGCGCGTACCGGGCGGCCCGCGGCGAGAAGTCGGTCCACCAGGGCGCGGCCCACGTTTCCGGTCGCGCCGGTCACTGCGATCACTTTGGTTGCCTCCCGGCTCGGTCGATCATGTCGATCCCCCGAGCCTAGGAGGGCGGTCCGGGCGCCGCATCGGCATTAAGGACCAGCGGCGCCTAGGGCCTGTCTGACCTACTGCCGCGCCTCCCCCTCGCGGGCCCGCAGGGCGCGGCCCAGGTCGTCCAGGCGGTCGGCCAGGGCACGGCGCAGGGACGGGGTGAGGTCGTCGCGGTCCAGGCATGCCTCGCCCAGGCGCACATGCTCGGCGTCGACGGCGTGGGCCGGGAAGCACCAGCGGCCGACGGAGGCGGCGATGGCGGGGCCGCGGCGGGCGGCAAGGGGCACCGACTCCTCGTAGAAGCGCGGCACGTACTCCCGTACCAGGTCGGCCTGTTCGGGCTGCCAGAAGCCGTGGGCGGTGGCCGTGAACAGGTAGTTGGACAGGTCGTCGCCCTCGAACATCGCGGCCCAGGCGGCGCGCTTGGCCGCCGCGTCGGGCAGGGCGGCGCGGCAGCGGGCGGCGCCCTCCTGGCCGGTGGCGCTCGGGTCGCGGGCCAGTTCGGCGGCGATGGCGGCCTCGTCGGTGGCGCCGAGCACGGCGAGCCGGGCCAGGATGCGCCAGCGCAGGTCGGGGTCGAGCTCGGGTCCGCCGGGCACGGTGCCGTCGGCGAGCCAGGCGGCGATGGTGTCGGGGTGGGCGGCCACGTTGATCAGGTGGCGGACGGCGATCAGCCGCAGACCGGGGTGGTCGCCGTCCTCGGTGCGGCGCAGCAGGTCGCGGCAGAGGGCGGTGAGGGTGGCGAGCGCGGCCGGGCGCTCCCCGGCGGGCAGGTACTGGTCGGCGATCTGGCCGCTCGCGAAGACGAGCACGCCCTGCACGATGGCGAGGTCGGTCTCGCGCGGCAGATGGGCGCGGGCGATCTCCAGGTAGGCGGCGGGCGCGAGTTCGCCGTCGCGCACCGCGTCCCGCAGGGAGTTCCAGACGATCGCGCGGGTGAGCGGGTCGGGCAGTCCGGACAGGCTGCTGCGGACCGACGCGAAGGACTCGGCGTCGAAGCGGACCTTGGCGTAGGTGAGATCGCCGTCGTTCAGCAGGAGCAGCGCGGGGCGCTTGCCGATGGGGCGCGGGGCGTCCTGCGGGACGTCGAGTTCGAGGCGCTCGCGCAGGATCAGCCGGCCCTCGTCGGCGACGCCGTGGTCGTACAGACCGGCGACGATGCGGTGCGGGCGGCTGCCCTTGTGGTCGACGGTCAGCGTGCAGGCGCCGTCGGCGGTCTCGATCACGGGTGTGAGGGTGTCGACGCCGGTGGTGCGCAGCCAGCTGTCGGCCCAGGCGCGCACATCGCGTTCGGTGACGGAGGCGAGGGAGTCGAGGAAGTCGGCGAGGGTCGCGTTGCCGAACCTGTGCCGGGCGAAGTGGGTGTTGATGCCCGCCAGGAAGTCCTTCTCGCCCAGCCAGGCGGCGAGTTGGCGCAGCGCGGAGGCGCCCTTGGCGTACGAGATGCCGTCGAAGTTGAGCAGGGCGGTGGCGGCGTCGTCCACGCCCTCGGGGGCGACCGGGTGGGTGGTGGGGCGCTGGTCCGCCTCGTAGCCCCACGCCTTGCGGGTGACGCCGAACTCGGTCCAGGGGTCGCTGAAGCGGGTGGCCTCGGCGGTGGTCTGGTAGCCCATGTACTCGGCGAAGGACTCGTTCAGCCAGATGTCGTCCCACCACTTGAGGGTGACCAGGTCGCCGAACCACATGTGGGCCATCTCGTGCGAGATGACCATGGCGCGCAGCTGGCGCTCGGTGTCGGTGACGGCGGAGCGGTAGACGAACTCGTCGCGGAAGGTGACCAGGCCCGGGTTCTCCATGGCGCCCGCGTTGAACTCGGGCACGAACGCCTGGTCGTAGGAGTCGAAGGGGTACGGCTCCTCGAACTTCTCGTGGTAGCGGTCGTAGCACGCGCGCGTGACCTCGAAGATCTCCTCGGTGTCGACATCGAGGTAGGGCGCGAGCGAGCGGCGGCAGTGGATGCCGAAGGGCAGCCCGCGGTGCTCGGTGCGCACCGAGTGCCAGGGGCCGGCGGCGACGGCGACCAGGTAGGTGGAGATCGGCGGGGTGGGCGCGGCCCGCCAGATGCCGTCGGCGCCGCGTTCGGTGACGCCGTTGGCGAGCACGGTCCATTCGTCGGGCGCCTTGACCGAAACCTCGAAGACGGCCTTCAGGTCGGGCTGGTCGAACGCGGGGAAGACGCGCTGGACGTCGTCCATGGCCAGCTGCGTGTACAGGTAGGTCTCGCCGTCGACCGGGTCGGTGAAGCGGTGCATGCCCTCGCCGGTGCGCGAGTAGCGCATGGCCGCCTCGGCGCGCAGCTCGTGCTCGCCCGCGGTGAGGTTCTTCAGCGGCAGCCGGTCCTCGTGCAGCGAATCCGGGTCCAAGGGCTGTCCGTCGAGGGTGACGGAGCGCAGCTCGGCGGGCTTCACCTCGAGGAACGTGTCCCCGTCGGACCGCGTGGTGAACCGGATCACGGTACGGGAGTCGAAGGTCTCGTCCCCGGTGGTGAGGTCCAGTTCGACCGTGTAGCGGTGGACGTCGAGGAGCTGAGCTCGGAGCTGCGCTTCATCGCGCGTGAGTACGGACATACACGCCATGCTGCCTGATGGGACTGACAGCGCACAGAGGAGGAGCGTTACACGGTTATTATCCGACCCGCCCCTTTCCTTCCCCTTGTTCGGAAATCGGTGCCGGGTATCCGGGTTCCGGATTCAGCTCCCGTTGGTGTCCTCGGCGATGCGTTCGTGGTGCCTGATCACCTCGGCGATGATGAAGTTCAGGAACTTCTCGGCGAACGCGGGATCGAGCTTGGCGTTCTCGGCGAGCCGGCGCAGCCGGTCGATCTGGCGGGCCTCACGGGCCGGGTCGGCAGGCGGCAGCTGGTGCACGGCCTTGAGCCGGCCGACCTGCTGGGTGGCCTTGAAGCGTTCCGCGAGCATATGGACGACGGCCGCGTCGATGTTGTCGATGCTGTCGCGCAGCCGCTCCAGTTCCTGGCGGACCGCGGGGTCCACGTCACCCGTACCCGTGTTGCTGGTGGTCATGGACGCCAACCCTATGTGGTCGGCGGGGTGGGGCTCATACGGTGTCCGATGGATGGATCGTCGGACGGATCGATGGACGGACGTATGGGCGGGCCTGGGGGCGGGCCTATGGGC
>NZ_MUNF01000680.1 GCF_002154555.1 Streptomyces murinus | reverse complement strand
TGCGGCTCCGCCGCGGGGCGCGACCAGCCATGACGCACCCGCACCCAGCCGCGCGCCGACCCTCCTCCCGCACCCATCCGCGCACCGAACACCCACCCACTCAAAGACCCCCACGCCCCTTCGCGCCCTGGACCCTTCACGCCCTGGCGCATGCCACCGGCACATGTCTCACCGCCACCCACATCCGTCACCCCGGAGTGCTCGCATGCAGACACCAGCCCCCTACCTCCACCGCGCGGCATCCGGCCGCCCCTACTTCAGTGCCGACGGCGAGACCTACCTCGCCCCCACCCCCTTGCGCGACATCGAGAAGTCCCGCCCGCTGAGGGTGCTTTCGGCCGAGGACTTCGCGTTCTGGCAGACGTACGGCTATGTCGTCGTCCGTGAGGCCATCACCCCCGGCGAGGCAAAGCAACTCCTCGACTTCGCCTGGGAGTTCCAGGGCCTGGACCCCGACCGCCCGGAAACCTGGTACAAGCAGCCGGAGTTCCGCTCCGAACTCGACCAGCACCTGTTCATCTACGGCTTCGTCGAGTCGTACCACCACCAGCTCCTGTGGGACAGCCGGCAGAACCAGCGGGTCCACGACGCCTTCGTGGACGTCTGGGACTGCGAAGAGCTGTGGGTCACCCTCGACCGCCTCAACCTGAACCCGCCCAACACCGGCACCCGTTCGCGCTCGCTGATCGAACCCACCACCGAGGGCTTCGACATCGATCTGCACTGGGACGTGGACACCACCCTCGCCGTGCTGCCCCAGCGCGTGCAGGGCATCATCGCGCTGAACGACACCCGCCCCGAACTCGGCGGCTTCCAGTGCGCCCCCGAACTCTTCCGCCGCTTCGAGGAATGGCGCCTCGCCCAGCCACCCGGCCGCGACCCGATCCGCCCGAACGCCGACCGCACCGAGTTCCCCGTGGTCCGCCCCGACCTCCAGGCCGGTGACCTGCTCATCTTCAACGGGCTGCTCGCGCACGGCGTCGCCCCCAACCGCTCGGAGCGCGGGGTCCGGGCCGTCCAGTACCTGTCGATGATGCCCGCCCTGGAGGAGCACACCGTCCTGCGCGACTCCCGTGTGCACTCCTGGCGCACCCTGGCCACCCCCGACTGGAACGGCACCCTCCTCGGCGACGCCCGCCGCCCCGAGGCGGAGCGCTACGGCCCGGCCGAACTCAACCCGCTGGGCCGCAAGTTGCTGGGTCTGGACTCCTGGACCGGCGGAGGCGACGCCAAGTGAAGCACCGCGTCTGCCTCTGCCTGCCCACCAACCGCGCCTGCCCCGCGACGATCACCGCCCTGCACCAGGAGGCCGCCTACGCGGTCCGCCACTTCGACGTGGACGTCCACCTTCTGATCCTGGACTCCGCCGACGCCGACACCCGCGCCGACCACCTCCGGGTGCTCGCCGCGCTCCCCGACGTCCCCCAGGTGACCGTCCACCACCTGGACGAGGACCAACAGCGCAGTCGCCTTTGCGAGTTGATCGACTCCGCGGGCCTGTCCTCCGGCCTCCTCGACCTGCTCCTCCCGCCCGCCGTCTCCTACGGCGCCTGCACCAACCGCGTGTTCCTGTTCGCCGCCGCGCTCGGCTGCCGTTCCGTGCACCGCAGGGACTCGGACAGCACCTACCAACTCCACGCCGGGCAACCGGTGTTCCCCATCCACCACGAGCTGCCCTGGCTGGGCCGCCCCGCCGCCGAGGCGACGGCCGCCGGACTGCACACCGACCTCGTCCCGGCCCACGCCCGGCGCCCGGTCTCCCTGGCCGGCGCCTCCTTCATCGGCGAACTCTCCGTGGACATAGCCGAGATACGCCGCCTCGACCCGGCCGTCTACCACGACGTGGTCAGCCTCTGGGCGCCCACCGACTGGCCGGAGGAGCGCAAACGGGACCTGGTCGCCGAGTCCTTCACGGGCGCGGGCACCGCTCCGTTCACCGGCGACCGCTCGACCCTCACCCTGGTCGACCCGATGCGCGTCGACATGTGCAACGTCGCCTTCGACCGGGCCGTCTACGAACGCGTCCCGCTGCCGCCCGCCACGGACACCATCGGCAGCGACTACTTCCTGCTCCACCTGGTCCACGACGCCACGCTGCCCGGCATCCTCCACAACCGGCACATCGAGAACTTCCACACCCCCGAACGCCGCACCCCCACCGGCTTCCCCGCCTACCAGCGCCGCTTCGTGAAGTTCCTGCTGTCGATGCACTACTTCCAGCATGTCTACGACCACATGACCGCCACCGGCGCCGCCCTCCTGGACGACCACGACCGGGTCCGCCCCGACCGGATCACCGCGTTCCTCCGCGAGAGCACCACCCTGGACCCGGCCGAGAACATCTGGCGCCTGGACCGCCTGGACACCTCGTATCGCAAACTGGGCGGCAGATACGCGGAGTTCGCCGAGCAACTGTGCGACGAACGTGCCCAGTTGCTGACCGAGGCCGCCTCGGACATCACGGCCTACGCGGACCTGATCGACGCCTGGCCCGCACTGATCGAAGCGACCCGCACATGAACGCCGCCCCGAAGGAGCGCGGGGAACCGCGCGCCCAGCCCCACCGAACCCGCACCCGCCCGACAACGCTGCCCGGCGTCCCCATGGCGGAACTCGCCGCCGCCACCACCGACCGCATCATCTACAACCTCACCGGCATAGAGCACCAGTACGACGCCCTGTGCGCCGAACTCCCCGCCACCGACATCCGCTTCGCCCTCAAGGCCTGCCCGGTCGACGACGTCCTCCACTGCCTGGCGGCCCGCGGCGCCGGCTTCGACGCCGCGAGCCCCGCCGAAATCGAGCAAGCCCTCCGCACCGGCGTGGACCCCGACCGCGTCCACTACGGCAACACCATCAAGTCCGACCACGACATCGCCGAGGCCCACCGCCAGGGCATCCGCACCTTCGCCACCGACAGCGTCGAGGACGTCACCGCCATCGCCCGGCACGCCCCCGGCGCCCGTGTGTTCTGCCGCCTCGCCACCAGCGGCGAGGGCGCCCTGTGGGGCCTGAACCGCAAGTTCGGCTGCGCCCCCGAGGACGCCGTACGCATCCTGGACACGGCCCGTTCGGCCGGCCTCACCCCCGCCGGTCTGTCCGTGCACGTCGGCTCCCAGCAGATGACCGCCGAGGGCTGGCAGGCCGCTCTCGACCTGCTCACCGAGACCCTGACGGCGCTGGCCGGGCGGGGGATCGTACCGGATCACATCAACCTCGGCGGCGGACTGCCCGCGCTCGGCTACCGGGACCGCCACGGCAACCCCCTCGACCCGCCCCTGGACAAGATCTTCGCCGTGCTCCGCGAGGGCATGGACCGGCTGCGCGCCCTCGCCCCCGTCACCTTCGTCATGGAACCGGGCCGCCACCTGGTCGCCGACCACGGCGCCGTCCGCGCCCATGTCGCCCGCCTCACCCACCGCCGCGGGCCGGACGGCGCGGACGCCCACTGGCTCTACCTCAGCTGCGGCAAGTTCAACGGCCTGTACGAGATGGACCAGTTGACCCACCACATGGTCTTCCCCGGACAGCCGGACACGGGGGAGACGGTACCGGCGGTCGTCGCGGGACCGACCTGCGACAGCGACGACGCCTACGGCGCCGGCCTGCACCCGGTCCGCATCCCCCGATCCCTCGCCTCCGGCGACCCGGTGTGGATCCTCTCCGCCGGTGGTGTAACTCGTGGCGTAGGCACCGGCGG
>NZ_MUNF01000068.1 GCF_002154555.1 Streptomyces murinus | reverse complement strand
CGGCTTCGGGGACTTGGGGGCGTCGTCGGCCTCAGTGCCGGGCTCGGGCTCGGCGGCGGGCTCGGGCTCGGCGGCGGGCTCGGGCTCGGACTCCGCGGCGGCCTCCGGCTTCGACTCCGGCTTCGACTCCGACTCCGACTCCGGCTCCGGCTCCGGCTCCGGCTCCGGCTCCGGCTCCGACGAAGTCTCCTTCGCAGCCTCGGACTTGGCCTCAGGCTCGGCCTCGGTCTCCGCGGCGGCGGGCTCCGGCTTCGCGTCGGTCGCGGGCTCCGGCGAAGTCTCCGTGACGGCCTCGGACTTGGCCGCGGCCTCCGGCTCGCCCGTCAGCACCGCGTCCGGCACCAGCTCCGACGCCTCCTTCGCCGCCGACAGCAGGACCGTGTCCTGCGGGGCCTGGTCGGCGAAGTTCTCCGGGTGGTGGCAGGCGACCCGCTGGCCCAACTTCAGCTCGACCAGCTGGGGTTCGGTCGTCCGGCAGATCTCCGTCGCCTTCCAGCACCGGGTGTGGAAGCGGCAGCCCGACGGCGGGGCGATCGGCGAGGGCACATCGCCGCGCAGCAGGATGCGCTCGCTCTTCTGGCCCCGGCGCTTGGTGTCCGGCACCGGCACCGCCGACATCAGCGCCTTGGTGTACGGGTGCATCGGCGCCTCGTACAGGGCGTTGCGGTCGGCCAGTTCGACGATCTTGCCGAGGTACATCACCGCGATCCGGTCCGAGACGTGCCGAACGACGGAGAGGTCGTGCGCGATGATGACGTAGGTCAGGCCCAGCTCCTGCTGGAGGTCGTCCATGAGGTTGACGACCTGGGCCTGGATCGAGACGTCCAGCGCGGACACCGGCTCGTCGGCCACGACCAGCTTCGGCTTCAGGGCGAGCGCGCGGGCGATGCCGATGCGCTGGCGCTGGCCGCCGGAGAACTCGTGCGGGTAGCGGTTGTAGTGCTCGGGGCTCAGACCGACCAGTTCGAGCAGCCGCTGGACCTCCTTCTTCACCCCGCCCTCGGGCTCGACGCCCTGGAGCCGGAACGGCGCCGAGACGATCGAGCCGATGGTGTGCCGGGGGTTCAGGGAGCCGTACGGGTCCTGGAAGATCATCTGGATGTCGCGGCGCAGCGGACGCATCTCGCCGGTGGACAGCCGGGTGATGTCCTGGCCCTCGAAGGAGATCGAGCCGCCGGTCGGGTCCTGGAGGCGGGTGATGACCCGGCCCATGGTCGACTTGCCGCAGCCCGACTCGCCGACGACGCCCAGGGTCTCGCCCTTGCGCACCTCGAAGTCGATGCCGTCGACGGCCTTCACCGCGCCGACCTGGCGGCGCAGGATGCCCTTCTTGATCGGGAAGTGCTTGGTCAGGTTCTCGACCTTGAGCAGCACCTCGCGCTCGTCCGGAGCCGACGCCTGCTCGGGTACCGCGGCCTTCGCGGCGGTGTCCGTCTTCTTCGTCTCACTCACAGCTTCGGCGCAATCTCTTCGGTCCAGATCCGCTCACGGTCCTCGGCCGGCAGGTGGCAGGCGGACCAGTGTCCGGCGCCGACCAGCTGGAGCTCGGGGCGCACCGTGCGGCTGACGTTCTCCGCGGGGACGTCCGCGTACGGGCAGCGCGGGTGGAAGGCACAGCCCGAGGGGACGTTGATGAGGCTCGGCGGCTGGCCCTTGACCGGGATGAGCCGTTCGGAGGTCTCGCGGTCGATGCGGGGCATCGAGCCGAGCAGGCCCCAGGTGTAGGGGTGCTGCGGCTTCTCGAAGACCTCGGCGGCGGCGCCGCGCTCCACGCACCGGCCGCCGTACATCACCAGGACGTCGTCGGCGATCTCGGCGACCACGCCGAGGTCGTGCGTGATCATGATGACCGCGGAGCCGAACTCCTTCTGGAGGTCGCGGATCAGGTCGAGGATCTGCGCCTGGACGGTCACGTCGAGGGCGGTGGTCGGCTCGTCCGCGATGAGCAGTTCGGGGTTGTTCACCAGCGCCATGGCGATCATGGCGCGCTGGCGCATACCGCCGGAGAACTCGTGCGGGTAGCCGTCGACGCGCTTGGCCGGCTCGGGGATGCCGACGCGGTCGAGCATCTCGATGGCGCGGGTGCGCGCTTCCTTCTTGCTGACCTTGTGGTGCACCCGGTACGCCTCGACGATCTGGTCGCCGACCTTGTAGTAGGGGTGCATCGCGGACAGCGGGTCCTGGAAGATCATCGCCATGTCGCGGCCGCGGAGCCTGCGCACCTCGTCCGGGGAGGCGCCGACCAGCTCCTTGCCGTTCAGCCAGATCTCGCCGGACATCCGCACGTTCTTGCCGCGCGGGCCGAGCCGGTGCAGGCCCATGACGGCGAGCGAGGTGACGGACTTGCCCGAGCCGGACTCGCCGACGATGGCGAGGGTCTTGCCCTTGTCCACCGAGAAGGAGAGCCCGTCGACGGACTTGACGATGCCGTCGTCGGTCGGGAAGTGCACCTTGAGGTCGCGGACCTCCAGGAAGGCCGAGGGCGCCATGGCGGTGGTTCCCTCGCCCGTTTCGGTCTTGGAGAGTTCGGTCACGAGAGCCTCACCCGCGGGTCGGCGGCGGCGTAGAGCACGTCCACCAGGAGATTTGCGATGACGACGAAGATGGCGGCGAGCAGGGTCACACCGAGGATCTTCGGCAGGTCGTTGTCGGTGATGCCCTGCACCGCGTACTGGCCGACGCCGGGCAGCGAGAACACGTACTCGGTGATCACCGCGCCGCCGAGCAGCAGACCGACGTCCATGCCGAAGACGGTGATGATCGGGGTGAGGGCGGCCCGCAGACCGTGCCGTACGACGACCGTGCGTTCGGGCAGGCCCTTGGAGCGGGCCGTGCGGATGAAGTCCTCGTTCATCGTCTCCAGCATGCCCGAGCGGGTGAGCCGGGCGTAGATCGCGGAGTACAGCAGTGCCAGCGAACACCACGCGGGGAACAGGGTGTTGGCCCATTGCGCGGGGTTCTCGGTGAACGGGACGTAGGTGCGGCCGAAGATCGGCCAGGTGTAGGTGAAGAGCAGGATCGCCAGATTGCCCGTGAAGAACATGGGCAGCGAGACGCCGGCGAGGGCCACGCCCATGAAGGTCCGGTCGAACAGCGAGCGCGGCTTGAGCGCGGAGATGACACCGACGGCCACACCGGAGAGCAGCCAGAGCACGGCGGCACCCACGGCAAGAGAGAGGGTGATCGGGATACGCGAGGTGAGCTGCGACCAGACCGCGACGTGATCCTTGAAGGAGTAGCCGAAGCAGGGGACGTCGCAGTGCACCGTCTTGGGACCGAGGTTGTAGTCGGTGCCGACCACGATGCCCTTGATGAAGTGCCAGTACTGGACGTAGAGGGGCTGGTCCAGACCGAGGTTGTGCTTGACCGCGGCGATGTCCGCCTTCGACGGGCTCTTTCCGATGTACTGCTGCGCCAGTTGATCCGCTGACTGGCCCACGAGCCGTGGCAGCAGGAAGAAGATGGCGAAGGTGACCGCGGTGACGACCAGCAGCAGGATCACTGCCGCGAACGTCCGGCGGAGGATGTACGAGATCACGGGGACCGGCGCTGGTGCCCGCGGGCGGCGAAACCCGCGGGCACCAATGCCTTCACCTGCCTTCCGGGGCTGCTACTTCTTCGTGGTGCCGAGGTTGAGGTAGTCGTACTGACCGCTGAAGGCGGCCGTGGAGACCACGTTGGTGGCGTACGGCGAGCGGTACAGCAGAACCTTGAAGTAGGTCAGCGGGACCAGGACGGCGTCGTCCATCGCCTGCTTGTCGATCTGCGCGTACAGGGCGTTGCGCTTGGCCGTGTCCGGCTCGGCGATCGCCTGCGCGAGCAGGTCGTCGACCTTCTTGTTGGTGTACTGCGACAGGGCGGTGTTGCCGGACTGGCTGATCGCCTTGCTGTTCAGGATCTGCTGGAGGAAGCCGTAGCCGGAGGGCCAGTCGGCACCCCACTGCATCATCATCAGGCCGATGTTCTGCTTCTCGGTGAACTTCGGCACGCCCGCGTAGTCGGTGAAGTACTTGCCCGCCGGGTACTGCTTCAGCGTGGCGTTGATGCCGACCTTCTTCAGCGAGTTGATGATCGCGGTGGCCGCGTCCACCTCGCCCGGACGGTCGGAGCGGGCCGTGATGTTGGTGTTGATCGTCTTCTGGCCGCAGGCCTTCAGCTGGTCCTTGGCCTTGGCGACGTCGCCCTTGTTGCCCGGGGTCGCGTAGGCGTCCGCCTTCTGGTAGCCGGTGATGTCCGGCGGCAGGACGGTGGAGGCGATGTCACCGCGGATCGGGCCGCCCATGGCGGTCTGCACGGAGACCTTGTCGATGGCGTACTCGACGGCCTTGCGGCAGGCGACGTTGTCGAACGGCTTCAGCTTGGTGTTGATCGCCGCGTAGACGAGACGGCCGCCGTAGGCGTTGTCGGTGCTGGCCTTGCCGTCCGCGGAGTTGAGCAGGTCCGCCTGGGTGGAGGCCTGGACACCGGTGCCGCCGAGGTCGACGGTGGCGTCGCCGGACTGGAGGTCCTTGTCGATCGTGTCGGGGTTGACCTTCAGGTTGACCACGATCTTGCTGGCCAGCTGCTTGCGCAGCGGGTCGGTCTTCGGGTCCCAGTTCTTGTTCGGGACCAGCACGGCCTGCTTGCCGTCCTGGTAGCTCTGGAACTGGTACGAGCCGGAGGACACGATGTGCTTGACGTAGTCGACGCCGTCGTCCTTGGACTGCGGCACCGGGGCCGTCTCCGGCGTGGCGACCAGGTAGTCGAACTCCTGGAAGGCACGGTTCAGATGGAAGACGATCGTGGTGGCGTCCGGGGTCTCGATCGAGGACAGGCCCTTGGCGCTCTTGTCCTTGTAGGGACCCTTGTACTTGTCGCCGTCCTTCATGTACTGCTGGAAGTAGTTCGGGCCCAGCGAGAGCACGTCACGCGCGAAGTTCGACCGCTCGACGGCGTACTTGACGTCCTTCGAGGTGATCGGGGTGCCGTCCTGGTACTTCAGGCCCGAGCGCAGCTTGTACGTCCAGGTCTTGCCGCCGTCGCTGGAGACGCCCTTGCTCGCCGCGAGGTCCGGGACCAGGGTGTTGCCCTTGGAACCGGGGGCGGGCTCGAACGTCATCAGCGGACGCGCGTACAGACGGCTGAAGTTGTACATGTACGCGTAGTACGTGTTGCCCGGGTCGAACGAGTCCGGCACGTCCGACATCTCATAGGTGACGGTGCCACCCTTTTTGTCGGACGCGTTGACGACGCTCTTGGTCGCCACGTTGGCGCCGGCCGCCTTCGGAGTGTCCTTGTTGTCATCGGCCTTGCTGCAGCCTGCGAGCAACAGGCTTGCGGAGCCGATGGCCGCGACCGCGGCCAGCGCTGACCTTCGCATGATGGTCTGCTTCCCCTCCATTGATCGGAAAACTTGGGTGAGCTCTCTGGCTGCCTAGCGGCTGCGCGGGTCGAGAGCGTCGCGGAGACCGTCGCCGAGCAGGTTGAACGCGAGGACGGTGATGAAGATGGCGAGGCCGGGCACGATCATGTACTGGGGATCGACCTGGTAGTAGGTGACCGCTTCGCGGAGCATGCCGCCCCAGGAGGCCTGCGGGGGCTGGATGCCCACACCGAGGAAGCTCAGGGAGGCCTCGAAGAGGATGTTGGTCGGGATGAGCAGCGTCGAGTAGACGATGATCGGGCCGACCAGGTTCGGCATCAGCTCGCGGAAGAGGATGTACGGGGCCTTGGCACCCATACCGCGGGCCGCGTCGACGAACTCGCGCTCACGCAGGGCCAGGGTCTGGCCGCGCACGATCCGGCCCAGATAGGGCCAGTTGAAGAAGCCGATCACGAAGATGAGCACGCTGAGGTGGAGCGGCAGACCGTTCAGTCCGAAGGCGCCGCCCTGGAGCGTTGCGGAGATCGCGATGGCGAACAGCAGCAACGGGAAGGCGAGGAACGTGTCCATCAGCCGGCTGATGATCGAGTCGACGCGGCCGCCGTAGTAACCCGCGATCACGCCCATGATCGCGCCGATCACATTGGACAGGATCGTGGCACCGAAGGCGACGACCAGCGAGACCCAGGAGCCCTCCAGGATGCGGGTGGCGATGTCCCGGCCGAACTTGGGGTCCACACCGAGCGGGTGGTCCAGGCTCATGCCGCCCATGCCGCCCTTGGGCAGCGAGGTGTCGGGGACGATCAGGTCCTGGTGGAAGGCGTTGGGGTCGAGGCCGAAGGCGGCCTGAAGGGGGCGCGAGAGGATGGCCAGCAGGATCAGCAGGATCACGATGACGCCGCCGGCCACGGCGACTCTGTCCCGCTTGAAGCGGGTCCAGGCGATCTGGCCCAGGGAACGACCCTCGATCTGCCCCTTGTCGGCTCCCGCGAGCACAGCCTCAGGCTGCGCCTCGGCTGCCGCCCCGGTGGTCTCGATCGGTGCGGTCACGATGTGCGACCCCTCTCGCCGGTGGTGACCGGCCTGCGCTGCCGCGGTTTGCGGCTTTGTCGACTTGCAAGCGAACACGAGTTCTTACGCCTCGTGGTCTGAGTGGGGAGTCTTCAGCGTCCTTGCGATCACTCGCCAGAGCTGACGGTGAAAGTATGCGCAACCGTGATGCACTGCGGAGGATTCCGTTATCCGGACAGTGGGTAACGGCTCCCGGACACGGGCCAGTTGGGACACAACGCCGTAATGCCGCGGTTCGGGAGGTAGGGCCGGAACAGCGCCGGAAGCGGCGGAACCTCAGTAACCGCCGTGCACCGGCGGATAGCCGTAACCCGGCGCGGGGGCCTGGAGTTGGGGTGCCGGGCGGCCGGCGGGGGCGGCGACGTGGGCCTCGCGGTCGTAGAACGGCCGGGCATGGGCGCGCATCCACATCACGACCGGGTCGTGGTCGTCGGTCAGCGCGACTGTGGAGACGGGCAGGCCCTCGGGGACGGCGCCGACGGAGCGCTGCATCATCGCGCGCACCGAGTCGACCGCGGCGGGCGAGGTCTCGTACAGGTCGAGACCGATGGCGAGGTACGGCGCCCCGAGCGCGGGCTGCACCCAGGCGCGGCGCAGCGAGCGCAGGGCGGGGGTGCGGTGGGCGTGCTGCGCGATCAGGGCGTAGAACTGCGGGATCTCGATGCCGGGTTCGGTCAGCCGCAGCGGGCCCGCGGGCTGCCGGTCCAGGCCGGTGGCGATGCGGCGCAGGTCCAGCCAGGGGATGCCGACACCGCCGCCGGGGGCGTGCGGATTGAGCCAGAGACCGTAGTGGTCGGGGTAGAGGGTGCGGGCGACGTCCAGGCCGTCGACCACTTCGTACGAGCGGTTCCAGCCGCTGGCGGACAGCTCCTGGGCGGAGGTGACGCACGGCGCGTAATGGCAGCCGTCGACCTCCATGTCCCCGTACTGGGCGTCCGGGGAGCCGGCCTGGCCGTGCCACAGCAGCATCCAGATCTGGCCGGCGGAGGGGGTGGCGAGGGCGCGGAGCAGGGCCTCGTAGGCGTCGTAGCGTCCGGGCGTGACGTGGCGGAGCGTGTGTTCGACGCTTCCGCTGTGGGTGGCGCTCACCTTGTCATGCCCTTCTTCTCCCTCGTGCCCCGCGTATGAAGACAGCTTATGCGCCGATGGGCACGGGGCCCGTTGTCCGTTCGCCCAGGCCCCTAGCGGATGTAGAAGGGTCGGACGCTTGACTTCAGCCATTCGGCCACCGGGTCGTCCGTCACGTCCAGCAGGATCAGGTTGACCGGCCAGGCGGTCGGGACCCGGCCGAGGGCGCGGCCCAGGGCCTCCAGGGGCAGGGCGCGGAAGTCGCCCTCCCACTGGGAGAGTTCCACGCCGACGAACATGACCGGGTCGGCGTTCTCGATCGCGGCCAGGCAGCGGCGGGCGGTGACGACCACGCCGGTCGCGGCGAACTCGGCGGAGGCGGCGGAGAGGAAGTCGACCGGGTCGTCCTGCCAGTCGGGCTCGAACAGCCGGACCCGGCCGCCGGTGGCGGGGCCGTCCAGCGGGGTGTGTCCGGCACGGCACAGCTCGGCGACGGCCTCCGGCGGGAGCGGGATGCCGACGGTGCCGCCGGGGTTCACCGCGATGCCCGCCTGCGGGGGCAGACCGCGGGCGAACTCCACGGCCGGGGCGACGGTGTACGCCATGGGGGAGCCGACGGCCTGGCGGAACTGCTCCTCGGAGCTGAACACCGGGACGAACACCTGGCCGTCGATGTCCAGGGTGGGCAGGTCCAGCGGGCCGCTGCCGGGGCCGCCGCCGGCCGGCAGCGGCACAAGGACGAAGCTGCGGCCGAGGACCTCGATGATCCGGCCGCCCGCCGCGGGTATGCCGAGGGAGGCCGAGAGCACCTCCTCCAGCTCATTGCCGGGCCACCCGCCGTGCGGGTGGGGGTGCGCCTGTGCCGGGAAGTCCGCGGGAATGTCCGCCGGGAAGTCCATCTGCCTACCGCCTGCCGGGAACCACTGTTGTGACCATGAAGGCTAACGGGTACCGGTGACAGAGCCGTACTCCGTGAACACGATCCGCTGTACGGCGTCCGCCGCGGGCTGCGGCTCCGCGGTGCTCCTCGACCGCAGCCCGCGGCGGACGCCGTACA
>NZ_MUNF01000679.1 GCF_002154555.1 Streptomyces murinus | reverse complement strand
CGCGGGGCCGGCCGGTGACGCGGCTGGCGGTGAGCAGCGCGGCGTGGGGATGGGCGAGGTACGAGGCGTGGATGGCCAGGCCGAGGGCCCGTAGGTCGGCGCGCCACGTCCCGGTCGGTGTCCAGCTGTCCAGGGCCCGGCCCATCAGCTCCTCGCCGATCGCCCGGGTCAGTCCGTCCAGGCCGGCGAAGTAGCGGTACAGCGTGCTCGGGTCGGCACCCAGAGCGGCGCCCAGGCGGCGGGCGGTCAGCCCGGCGGCGCCGTGCTCGTGCAGCATCCGCAGGGCCGTCCGCACGATCAGCCGCTCCGACAGGACGGTGCCCTGCCGGGTCGGCCGCCGCCTGCGCCGTTCCGCCTCCGGAACCACCTTCTTGGGCACCCGCGTCACCGCCTCGCGCTCCTTATGCCAACGCCGTAGACCTTAACAAGCCGCCTCGTGTTTCATCGGGTCACCTCCCGGGGCCCCGCCCGGGGGGCCCTCTCAACGAAGGGTGTGTGACATGCGCGTACTTCTCGTCGGTGCGGGCGGTGTCGGAACCGCCGTCACCCGTATCGCGGCCCGTCGCGGCTTCCTGACCCACATGATCGTCGCCGACTACGACCTCGCCCGTGCCGAGGCGGCCGTCGCCGCGCTCGACGATCCCGACGGCCGCTTCAGCCCGTACCGTCTGGACGCCTCCGACGTGGAAGCGGTACGGAGTCTCCTCGTCACGGAACGCTGCGATCTACTGCTCAACGCGACGGACCCGCGCTTCGTGATGCCGCTGTTCGACGCCGCGCTCGCCGCGGGCGCGCACTACCTGGACATGGCGATGTCGCTGTCCGTGCCGCACCCGAGGGCCCCGTACGAGCGGTGCGGGGTGAAACTCGGCGACGAGCAGTTCGCCCGCGCCGGGGAATGGGCGGACGCCGACCGTCTCGCCCTGGTCGGGATGGGAGTGGAGCCGGGTCTGTCGGACGTCTTCGCCCGCTACGCCGCCGACGAGCTCTTCGACGAGATCGAGGAGCTAGGGGTCCGCGACGGCGCGAATCTCACCGTCGAGGGCTATGACTTCGCACCTTCCTTCAGCATCTGGACGACCATCGAGGAGTGCCTCAACCCGCCCGTGGTCTACGAGAAGGACCGGGGCTGGTTCACCACGCCGCCGTTCAGCGAGCCGGAGGTCTTCGACTTCCCCGAGGGCATCGGCCCCGTGGAGTGCGTGAACGTCGAGCACGAGGAGGTGCTGCTGATGCCCCGCTGGGTGGACGCGCGCCGGGTGACGTTCAAGTACGGTCTGGGCGACGACTTCATCGCCAAGCTCAAGACCCTCCACGCGCTGGGGCTCGACTCCACGGCGAAGGTCACCGTCCCCGGCGCGGACGGACCGGTCGAGGTCTCCCCGCGCGATGTGGTCGCCGCCTGTCTGCCCGACCCGGCCACGCTGGGTGAGCGGATGACGGGCAAGACCTGCGCGGGCACCTGGGTCAGGGGCACGAAGGACGGCGCCGCGCGCGAGGTGTACCTGTACCACGTGGTCGACAACGAGTGGTCGATGCGCGAGTACGGCTCCCAGGCCGTGGTCTGGCAGACGGCCGTCAACCCGGTGATCGCCCTCGAACTGATCGCGAGCGGTGCCTGGCGGGGCAGCGGCGTTCTCGGCCCCGAGGCGTTCCCGGCCCGGCCCTTCCTCGACCTGCTGATCGAGTACGGGACTCCGTGGGGGCTGCGCGAGGAGCGCTGACCCCGTCGTCGGTGTCCCGGTGACTGGACCCGCCACCCCACTCGGCGTCGCGCCCTGACGCGGGAATCCCTCCGGGTAAAGGGAGTTGAAGCTTCCGCGGGGGTATTGAACGATGATTCAATTCTTGCCGTGCCGACGGGATCCCCCGGCACGGCAGTCCCACCGGAACACGGAGGACCCTGCGGTGAACCTGACATGGATGCTGGAGGCGTCGGCCCGCAGCTGCGGCGAGAAGCCGGCCCTCGTCTCCGATCTGGGGTCGATGACGTACACCGAGTTGCTCGCGGCCTCGAAGCGGGCCGCCGCCGTGCTGCGGGAGCGCGGGGTGCGGCCGGGCGATCGCGTGGGGGTGATGACGTACAACACCCCCGCCTTCGCCGTCGCGGCGTTCGGGATCTGGCGGGCCGGGGCGGCGCTGGTACCGGTCAATCACAAGTTGACCGCACCCGAACTGGCGTATGTCGCACGGCATTCGAAGCTGCGCGTCGCCGTCGTCGCGGAGGAACTGTCCGGGCGGATGTGCGAGGGCGCCCCCGAGGTCGATGTTCTCAGCACGGACGACACCGGCGGCGGAGAGTTCGACAGGCTGGTCGCCGGAGCACCGGAATGGGAGGGAGTGGAGGTCGGTCCCGAGGCCGTCGCGCAGGTGCTGTACACCTCCGGGACGACCGGCGCGCCCAAGGGCTGCCTGCACTCGCACCGCGGGCTGTCCGCCGTGCCCGCGTACACCACGGCCGCCGCGGGGCTGCGCCGCGAGGACCGGTTCCTGCTGGCCATGCCCATCTGGCACGCCTCTCCCCTGAACAACTGGTTCCTGTCGATGATCTACCTGGGCGGCACCGTCGTGCTGCTGAAGGAGTACCAGCCGCTCGCCTTCCTGGAGGCCGTGCGAAAGCACCAAGTCACCGCCTTCTTCGGTGCCCCCATCGCCTACCTCGCCCCGCTGAAGGCCCTGCCCGCGGCCGGGGTCGACCTGTCCGGCTTCGATCTGTCGAGCGTGCGGCTGTGGGCCTACGGCGGGGCGTCGCTGGGCGCCGAGACGGTGCGGACGCTGGAGGCGGCGTACGGCCCGGACCGCTTCTGCCAGGTGTACGGCATGAGCGAGATGGGGCCGGTGGGCTCCGTGCTCCGCCCACATGAGCAGCTCGCCAAGGCGGGGTCGATCGGGGCGGGCGGTATGCCGGGCGTGGACATCCGCGTGGTCAGGGACGACGGCGTGGACGCCGGGGCCGGCGAGACCGGGGAGCTGTGGCTGCGCTCGGGGACCCGCATGCTGGGCTATCTCGACGACCCGGAGGCGACCGAGCGCGCCTTCGCGGGCGACTGGTACCGGTCCGGGGATCTCGCGCGGGTGGACGAGGACGGTTACCTGTTCGTCGTCGGCCGGATCAAGGACGTCGTCATCACCGGCGGGGAGAACGTCTACGCGCCCGAGGTGGAGGAGGCGATCCTCCAGCATCCGGCGATCCGGGACGCCGCCATCATCGGGCGCACGCATCCGGACTGGGGCGAGACCGTCGTCGCCGTGGTCGAGGCCGACTCGGCGGTGACGCTGGAGCAGTTGCGCGGCTTCCTCTCCACCAGGCTGGCCAAGTACAAGATCCCCCGCGATCTGGTGGTGGTCCCGTCGCTGCCGCGCACGCCCTCCGGCAAGGTGCAGAAGCACGTACTGCGCGAGCAGGTGCGGACCGGCCCCTGACAATTCTGGCGCCAAGGGCCGGTCGGCCGCCGGTCGTCGACCGGCCCCGCGGTGTCTCAGTCCTCTTGCTTGCCCGCCCGTACGATCGTCCCCTGCGCCACGGCGACCAGGCGCTCCTCCCCCTGCTCCGAGACGACGTAGACCGAGCACTGGCACACGGCCTGACGCCGGGTGGTGACGGTCGCCTCGGCGCGTGCGACGACGTACTCGCCCACGGCCGGCCGCACGTAGTTGATCTTGTATTCGGCGGTGAGCGCGTCACCGCCGAGGGCGAGTCCGCCCGCGAAGGTCAGCGCATTGTCGGCCAGGTAGCTGAGCACTCCCCCGTGCACGAAGCCGTGCTGCTGCTGGATCTCGGGCCGGTTGGTCACGCGGATCTCGGCCGAGTCGGGCCCGGCGGCGGTGAGTTCGGCGCCCAGGAACATGCTGAACGGCTGGGCCTTGAAGATGCTCTGTGCGAAACCGGCGTGGTCCATGGTCATGAGTGCCGTCCTGATACTCGGGGTGTGGTGGGGGTGTCCGTGTCGGGGTCGGTGAGCCGCTCGTCGATGTTCTGCTGGAACATGGCGAGCAGGCCCTCCGCGAGGCCCAGGACGTGGTGGTCGCTGCCTCCGTGGGGCAGATGCCGCTGCACGTCCTCGGCGATGGCGAAGTCCTCCTGGTCGAAGACCGTGTCATTGGTGAACTCGAAGCGCTTGGCCAGCGCGCTCTGTCCCGCGGACCCGGCGAAGTCACCGTCGCGGTAGAGCATCTCGTGGGTCCATATCGTGCGGTTCGCCGCCAGCGGCCAGAAGGTGTTGATGGACACGTAGTCGGGATGCAGGATGAAGAAGGTGTTGGGGAAGAGCGTGTAGTACACCGAGGCGTAGTCCAGGATCCGCCACTCCTCCTGCGGCTTCAGGGCCGTCTCGACGATGTTGGTGCGCGCCGCGGACAGCCGGATGTGCGGACCGTCCTCATCGTGTGCGATCACCCCCTTCTTGAAGGCGAAGGCGAGGGTGTCCCGGTGCAGATACGGGACGTGGTAGCCCTCCAGATACGTCTTGATCAGCAGCTTCCAGTTGGCCTCCTTGACCACCTTGGTCTTCTTGTACCGCACCAGCGAGGCCACGTCGAAGTTCACCAGGTCATCGTGGAACGTCCCGAGGAAGCCGGGGATGTCGAGCGTCTCCCCCGGCGTACGGCCGACCCAGATCAGGCCGCCCGACTCCGCGGCCGGCAGTTCCACCAGGCCGTAGTCGCAGGTCTTGACGCCGGGGAAGTCATGGGCCCGGGTGATGCCCTTCAGGGCGCCGTCGAGCCCGTAGACCCAGCCGTGGAAGGGGCAGATGAAGTTCTGCACCACTCCCGTCGGCTGGTCGGCGAGGCGAGCCCCGCGGTGGCGGCACTGGTTGTAGAAGGCGCGGACCCGGCCGTCCTCGCCCCTGACGACGACATAGGGGAACTGGTCCCAGTCGCTGGTGAGATAGGCCCCGGGTTCGCCGAGTGCCGAGGCGTGCCCGGCGATCAGCGGGTAGCGGGAGAAGGCCGAGGCGATCTCCCGCTCCAGGAGCGCCTCGTCGGTGTACTTGCTGACCGGAATCGTGACGACCTCGTCGAGCATCTTCTCGTCGCGGCGCGTCTCGCGCAGCGCGAGAAGACGCTCGATCATCGCCACTTGTTCACTGTGCCGCATGGGGTCCCCGTCGCAGTTCAAGCTCTGAATGCTCGTTCAATTGATGTTACGAAAGGTACGGAGGCGAGGCAATGGGACTCCCGCCCTCCGGAACACGGGACCGTCAGGACGGTGCGCGACCGAGGGCGCGGAGGCAGAAGTCGCGGATGTCGGCGACCAGTTGCTCGTCCGGCACCTCAGCCTTCTGCGAGACCTCCGGCGAGAGCCTGCCCACCAGCGCCTCGGAGATGGCGCCGATGACGGCGCCGGCCGAGACCGCCGCGTTCTGGGGGGCGAACAGGCCGGCCGCGACGCCCTCCCGGATGACGCCCTCGCACAGCTGGGCGTACTCCCGCCGGTACACCAGGCGTTCGCGTTCCACCACCGGCGAGACCGGCTCGAACAGCAGGGACCACGCCAGCCGCCGGCCACGCAGGGCACGCCCCGTGAATGTGTCGGCGAACGCCTTGAGCCGGGCCTCGGGGTGCGCGGGCGCGGTGTCCACCGCGGCGCGTACGGCGGCCAGTTCGCGTCCCGCGGCCCGCCGGAAGACCTGTGCCAGCAGCTCGTCCCTGCTGCCGAAGTACGAGTAGAGCGAGCCCGCGCTCACCCCGCACGCGCCGGCCACCGCGGCCACCTTCGCCCCGGCGAAGCCCTCCCGGGCCACCAACTCGTGAGCGGCACGCACGAAGGCCTCTTCCTTCGTCCGGGCGTGCCGCTTCGTGCGTTCCGTACGCCGATACACCATGGCGGGAGCTGGGCCTTCCGTGTCGCTGCCGGGACGCACCAGTGAACCAGGAAACGCCTGGGGGGTGTGGGGTGGGCCGCGCGTCACCGCGCTCCGGCGCCCCGGAGGGTCCCGACCGCCGCCTCGCCCATCCCGATTTCGATGGCCCGCACACTTAATTTCGGCCAGAGTATTGACCTTTCATTCATTCGAACACATCCTGCATGGACGCATTCAGCCGGTGGTGTATCCACGGAAGAGGGCATCCTTATGGCAGGCATGGTCGAACAACGCTCGATCGACGTGGTTCCCGACGCCGAACGGCACGGCAGCGCGTTCAGCCAGTTCACGCTCTGGCTGGGGGCCAACCTCCAGATCACCGCGGTCGTGACCGGGGCGCTCGCCGTCGTCTTCGGCGGGGGCGTCCTCTGGTCGCTCATCGGCCTGCTGCTCGGCAATCTGCTCGGCGGCGCGGTCATGGCCCTGCACTCCGCCCAGGGGCCCCGGCTCGGGCTTCCGCAGATGATCTCCAGCAGGGCCCAGTTCGGCGTCCGGGGCGCCGTCGTCCCCCTGGTTCTGGTCATCGTCATGTACGTCGGCTTCTTCGCCAGCGGCAGCGTGCTGGCCGGCGAGGCCGTCGGTGAGCTCACGCACCTCGGCGACACCACCGGCATCGTGATCTTCGCCCTGGTCACAGCGGTCACCACGGTTGTCGGCTACCGGCTCATCCATACCCTGGGCCGACTGGCCAGCATCGTGTGCGCGCTCGCCTTCGTCTACCTCGGGATCCGCCTGCTGGAGCGCGCCGACCTGACCACCCTCCTGGCCGACCACTCCTTCCGCCTGCCGCTGTTCCTCCTCGCCGTCTCCCTCTCGGCGTCCTGGCAGCTGGCCTTCGGTCCGTACGTCGCCGACTACTCGCGCTATCTGCCCCGTGACACCTCTCCCCGCGCCACCTTCTGGTGGACCCTCGGCGGCTCGGCCCTGGGATCCCAGTGGTCCATGACCTTCGGCGTCCTCGTGGCGGCCACGGCCGGCGGCGCCTTCCTCGACAACCAGGTCGGTTACGTCGTCGGTCTGGGCGGTGCCGGCCTGATCGCCTCGTTCCTGTACTTCGTCATCGCCCTCGGCAAGTTGACGGTCAACGTGCTCAACACCTACGGCGGTTTCATGTCGTTGGTGACCGGCATCGGCGGCTTCCGCGAGCAGCGCACCGTCTCCCCGCGCGTCCGCGCCCTCTACATCGCCGGAATCATGGTCGCGGGAACCGCGATCGCCCTGGTCGGCAAGGACAGCTTCCTGACCTCGTTCAAGGACTTCCTGCTCTTCCTGCTCACGGCGTTCACCCCCTGGTCCGCGATCAACCTGGTGGACTACTACCTGATCGCCAAGGAGCGTTACGACCTGCCCGCGCTGAGCGACCCGCACGGCCGCTACGGCGCCTGGCGCATCGGCGCCCTCGTCGTCTACGGCATCGGGCTGCTGGCCCAACTCCCCTTCCTGGCCACCAGTTTCTACACCGGCCCGCTGGTCGCTCCGCTCGGCGGTACGGACATCTCCTGGATCGTGGGCCTGCTGGTCCCGGCCGTCCTCTACTGGCTCGTGGCCCGCCGGGACACCGGACACGTACCGGACCGCATGATCCTCTCCGCCGAGCCGGAGACGAGGGCCGAGGCCACCGTCCGCTGACGGCGGCGGCCAGGGGCAGCGGCGAATGTCAGTGTTTCCCCGCGGAGGCACCGGCCCGGCGGTCCGCATCCCTCTTGTGAGCGAACGCGAACCGGACAGGATTCGCAGACCAAGAGAAAGTCGTTGACTGTGCGTCAGGTCGCGGAAATCCTGGTAAACGCACCGGAATCACCTTCCATGCACATGGGGGAAACATGGTTCGGAAAAGTCGTGTCCGGCGAGTTGTCTGTGTGGCATCCGCCGCCGCACTCATGGGACTCGGACTTGTCGGTACGGCCGCGGCGAGCGAGTCCCGTCCCACGCGCCAGGCCGCGACCCACTGGTACATGACGCCCAACCCCGGCAACAACTGCTCTCTCAACATCCGCAACTCCGCGAGCGCCGGCGGCAAGATCGTCGGCCACCTGTCCAGCTGCAGCAAGGGCGCCTGGTGCTGGTACCAGAAGTCGGACTGCGGCGCGTCGGTGAAGGGCGGTACCTACACCTGCAAATACGCCGACGGAAGCAGCGGGTTGCGCAGCAACGAATGGGTGCGCGTGGCCGACAAGAACGGCAAGCTCGCCTATGTGGCCAGGTGGTGCGGTTTCTCCCAGCGGCTGTAGGGGCCGCCTGGAGCGTGCGCCGGCCGGGACCGACAGCCGGTCCCGGCCGGCGGGTCGGTTAGTGCGCGGTCCGGCGAGGTGCGTCGGGGTAGGCGGCGGTCGCGCGGATCTCGACGAGGAGTCCCGGGCTGGCGAGGCCGCTCACCCCGATGATCGTCCAGGTCGGGTACGGCTCTTCGACGAGCCGCCGCTTGGCCTCGACGAAGCCGGGCAGATGGTCACGGATGTCGACGTGGTAGCTGGTGACGTCGACGAGGGCGGACATGTCGAGGTTCTCCAGCCGGAGGATCTCCTCGATCTTCCGCAGGGCGATCTCGGTCTGCTCCTCGATGGTGTCCGGGATGGTTCCGTCGGCGCGGCGACCGATCGTTCCGGCGATGAACAAGAGGCCGTGTGCGCGGACCGCGGCGGAATAGCCGAAGCCCGCGAAGGCGCTGGTGGTCTCCCCGAAGACCGGGTTGTCCTCGGGGACCTCGATGGTGCGGACGGGCATTGCGGTGTGTCCTTCTCTCTGTCTTCGTCTTGTCGTTGCCGATGGTTCGTGGAGCGGGTGGGGTCAACTGCCCCAGCGGGACGAGCGGTAGGCGTGCTCCAGGCGGGTCCGGCCGTAGGTCTCGCGTTCACGGAGCAATTCGCCGGGGACCGTGTGACGGGGCGCGTTCTTCGGGGACTTGGCCGCCTGCGCGACGATCGCGTCGGTGAGGGAACGGACCATGTCCAGCCGTGGATAGGCGGTATGCACGGCTTCGGCCTGCTCGTCGGTGACGACGCCGAGGTGGCCGGCGTCCACCGGGTCGTCGAAGTCGAGGGCCACGCCCTCGCGAACGAGCACGCAGAGCGTGCCGCGGCGTTCCGCGATGCCCGGGGAGGTGTGCAGGGCGATGGCCTCCCAGACCTGGTCGGCGTCGGCCTCGGGGACCGCGTGGTCGATAAGGAACGCGGCGGCCCGGTCGGCGCCTTCCACCTCGAACCGCTGGGTGTGCGGCCCGTCCGACGCCACGCCGAGGTCGTGCATCGTGCACGCGGCGAACAACAGGTCGTCGTCGTAGTCGCGGTCGGCTGCCAGGCCGCGCCGGCCGGCGAGCAGCCGGGCGAACAGGTAGCTGCGGATGCTGTGGTGGAAGACGGACGGCGTCTCCACCGATCGGATGAGACCGATGACGGCGTCGGCAAGTGGCGTGCCGGGCAACGCGATCGGGTCGGCGGTCGCCTCGTAGGTAGGTCCGGTCATGCCTTCAGCCTGGCCGCGACGGCTGTGACCTGGCGAGCGGCAAAATTTCCATGCTTCGTTAGAATCTTGCCATGACAGTGCATCACATAGCGGTTCTGGCGCTGGACGGGGTCACCCCGCTCGACCTGGCGATCCCGACGCAGATCTTCACCGCCCGGCCGGAGACCACCTACGAGATGACCCTGTGCGCGCTGGACGAGAAGGTGCGGACCACCGCGGGTTTCGCCCTCGTCGCCGACGGGGGCCTTGAGCGGGTGCGCACCGCCGACACCGTGATCGTGCCGGGATTCGAACCGATCGCCTCGCTGCCGGACGCCGTGCTCGACACGCTGGCCGAGGCCCGCGACCGGGGCAGGCGCGTGGTGTCGATCTGCACG
Organism: Streptomyces murinus; assembly: GCF_002154555.1. Classification (GTDB taxonomy): domain Bacteria; phylum Actinomycetota; class Actinomycetes; order Streptomycetales; family Streptomycetaceae; genus Streptomyces; species Streptomyces murinus. The sequence goes on along the minus strand of NZ_MUNF01000679.1, from coordinate 5,420 downwards.
GGCGCCTTCGCGCTGGCCGCGGCGGGCGTACTGGACGGGCTGCACGCCACGACCCACTGGAAGCACATCGACGACTTCGAGCGGGACTTCCCGGCCGTCCTGGTCGACCGTGATGTGCTCTACGTCGACGAGGGCGATGTGCTCACCTCGGCCGGGGTGTGCTGCGGCATCGACCTGTGCCTGCACATCGTCCGCCGCGACCTAGGCGCGGAAGTGGCCAACCAGATCGCCCGCGGTCTGGTCGCCGCCCCGCACCGGGACGGCGGGCAGGCCCAGTACGTGCCGGCTCCCGTCGCGGTGGCGGGTGAGGCATCGCTCTCCGCCACCCGCGGCTGGGCTTTGCACCGGCTCGGCGAGCCGCTCACACTGCGCGTGCTCGCCCGGCACGCGGGCCTCTCGCAGCGCACCTTCATGCGCCGGTTCACCGAGGAGACGGGCACGACCCCGTTGCAGTGGCTGCTCGGCGCCCGGCTCGGCAGGGCACGGGAACTGCTGGAATCCACGGACCGGTCGGTGGACCAGGTGGCGCGGGACTGCGGACTGGGCACGGCGGCCAATCTCCGGCTGCATTTCCGGCGCACGCTGGACACCACCCCCACCGCCTACCGCCGTACCTTCACGCGCCTCGCCTCGCGGGGCCCGGCCGACTCGTCGGCGGTCCCCACGGCGCCCACCTACACCGGTGACGCGGCCGCCGCCCGCTGAAGGCGCCCTTGCACGCACCGATCCGGTCGCACGGCGAGGTCGGCATGCCACAATCCTTACCGGCCGGTAACTCCCAGGTGCCGACGTGTCGAGGAAAGGTGTCCCATGGCCCGCGTGTTCACGGTGAGCGACAGCATTCATATCGACGTACCGCCCGAGGTGGCCTACCAGGCCATATGCCGCCCCGGTGAGATGGGCCGCTGGAGTCCGGAGAACCTCGGCACCACGGAGGGGACGGGGCACGCACCGGCAGAGCTGGGAACCACGTTCATCGGGCGGAACAAGCGCGGCCGGTTCCGCTGGGTGACCCGGTGCACGGTCACGGCGGCCGAGCCCGGCCGCCGCTTCGCCTTCCGTGTGCACGCCATCGGCATCGGAAAACCGCGCCTGCGTGGCCCGATCGCCAGCTGGGAGTACCGTTTCGAACCCGCCGACGGCGGCACGCGGGTCACCGAGACCTGGACGGACGACCGGCGCGCCTGGCCCGCCTTCGTGGCCGGCACCTTCGACCGGATCGCCACCGCGGGACACACCTTCGCCGCCTTCCAGGCCCGCAACATCCGCGCGACGCTGCGCAATCTCAAGCGGGACCTGGAGAGCGGCGCGAACTGACGCCGACCCGAAGCGGCACGACCACGACCACGACCGAGCCGAAGTCCTGGCGACGCGAACGCCCCGCACGGGGCGGTGAGTTGGCGAGTCACCAGGCCAGGGGGGAGGCGCCGAGCGGTTCGGCGGAACGGTCGAGGCGCGGGCGCAGGGTCGAGTACGCGATGCGGGTGGGCAGGTACCTGACCTCGCCGAACGGGCCGTGCACGGTGGCCAGTTCGCCCGCGGCGCGGGTGGGGTCGGGGGCGGGGAGCGCGGCGACGTCGGCGCGCGGGAACAGTCCCAGGTCCTGCACCCACATGCACACCTTCGCCAGGTCGATGTGCACCCGCCAGCTGCCCCCCTCACGGGCCCGGCGGCGCAGCGCCTCGATCGCTCCGGCCGTACCGAGGATCGCCGCGAGGTAGTCGTTGAGCAGGTAGGTCGGCGGCAGCCTCGGGCCGTCGAAGGAGCCTTCCTCGGCGGCGAACCCGGTGGCCGTGCAGGCGAGCTGGTCGAAACCGCCACGCCGGGACCAGGGGCCGGTCGTGCCCCAGCCATGGTAGTCCAGCACCACCAGACCGGGCCGCTGTTCGACCAGGGCCTCGGGTCCAAAGCCCTTGGTGTCCAGGTTGAGGTAGTTGCTGACATATACGTCCGCTCCGGCGAGCACCCGCCGGAAGGCCGCGGCCTGCGCGGGGTCGAGGAGGTCGCAGAAGGCGGCGCGTTTGCCGATGCCGGTCTCGATGATCATCCCGTTGGGGTCGGGATGCGTGGGCGAGGAGACGTGCAGCACGTCGGCGCCCAGCTCGGCGGAGATCCGTGCGGCGATCGGGCCCGCGATGACATGGGAGTTGTCCAGCATCCGCAGTCCGGTCAGCGGCAGGGCCGACGACAGTTCCCCGATGGCCGGGTAGGGCTCGGGCGCGCTCTCGCCCATCTTCTCCAGGTGGATCAGCGGCCGGCCGTCCAGCAGCCGGCCCTGCGGGTGGGCCCGCCACTCCTGCCGGGTGCGTACGGCGACCGCGGTGCCGCCGCGCGAGCAGATCGCCTCCTCCAGCTCGAAGGCGTCCCAGTGCGCGATCGCGTCCGCCATGCGCTGCCGGCCGGGCGGGCAGTTCAGCACCTCGCAGGCGATGTCGCGCAACTCCGGGTAGGAGACCAGCACATAGATGGAGCGGCCGTCGCCGGCGCGGTAGAAGTCGCTGTTGCCCAGCAGGTTGGGGTCCTCGATCAGCTCGCTCACCGGCACCCCGCTCGCCCGGGTGAGGAAGACCGCCATCAGCTGGTGGATCGCGGACTCGACGGAGACCGTGACGTCCTGCCGGTCCCCGCCCCGCTCCCGCCACAGCGCGGCTGCCTCGGTACCGAGCGCCGCGAGGGCGGCGGCGCAGGCTTCGCCGATGCGGTGCACGGAGGGGGTCAGCGGATCGGCGCCGGTGACGGTCACCTTCCCGCCGGTCTCCTCACCGGTGATGCCGAGCTGGCGGTAGAGGTCTTGCAGCGCGTCGTACGCGGTCGTGGGCTCGGTCGCGCTCGTGGTCATGGCGCTCGTCCTTCCGTAGTGGCCGGGTTCATCTTTCCATGACAGCGGCGGGAATTGGCGTACGTCCAATACCAAGGGCAGCGGACAGCGATATGCGATCCCCTATACATCCCATCTGACCTGCGACTATATCCGCTTCGCTATCGGCCGCCCGGGCAGCCGGTATTGGACACTTTTTGTGGTGCGGGATTCCCTTGAAGGCGTCGCAACGAATGAAGGGAACGCAGTGAAAGGAATGCTTTCCGGGGTTCGCGTCGTCGAGTTGGGCAGCGTGATCATGGTCCCGTACGCCGCCCAGCAGCTCGGTGACCTCGGCGCCGACATCATCAAGGTCGAGCCCCCGGGCGGGGACATGACCCGCCACTACCCACCCGCCCGTCACCCGGGGATGGGCGGCGCCGGTCTCAATCTCAACCGCAACAAGCGCAGTGTGCGCATCGGCCTCAAGGCGCCGAACGGCCGCGACGCGCTGCTGGCCCTGGTCCGTACCGCGGACGTGTTCCTCACCAACGTCCGCCCGCAGGCCCTGGACCGGCTCCGGCTCGGGTACGAGGAGCTGCGGGCCGTCAACCCCGGCCTGGTGTACGTCAACGCGCAGGGCTTCCGCTCGGACTCCGCGCTCGGCACCCGCGCCGCGTACGACGACATCATCCAGGCCGTCTCCGGGCTGGTGTGGCTCAACGAGCGGGCGAGCGGCGAACCGCGGTTCGTGCCCAGCCTGATCGCCGACAAGGTCTGCGGACTGCACATCAGCCAGTCCGTACTCGCCGCCCTGCTGCACCGCGAGCACGGCGGCGGCGGTCAGCACATCGAGGTGCCGATGGCCGACACCATGCTCGCCTTCAACCTGGTCGAGCATCTGGCCGGGGCGGTCATGGAGGGCGAGTTCGGCGCGCCGCGGTCGCTCAGCCGTACCCGGCGGGCGCAGCGCACGGCGGACGGCTGGATGTGCGTCCTGCCCCACAGCGACCGCAACTGGCGGGACTTCTGCGCCTTCGCCGGCCGCCCGGAACTCGCCGCCGACCCGCGGTTCGCTGACCGCGCGCTGCGGGCCCGCAACGCCGACGAGATGTACTCCGTGCTGGACGAGATGACGGTGACGCACACCCGTGCCGAATGGCAGGAGTTCTGCGACGGCGTCGGCATCCCGGCCTCGCCGGTGCACAGTCTGGAGTCGGCCGTCGCCACCGCCTACGCCCGCGAGGGCGGCCTGCTGGCCGAGGCCGAGCACCCCACCGAGGGCGGCTACCGCTCCATCGCCCGCCCGGTGCGCTACTCCGCCGACCCCGTACCGACCGTGCGCCCCTGCCCCGCCCTCGGCCAGCACACCGACGAGGTGCTCCGCGAGGCCGGTTTCGACCCTGCCCTGCTCAAAGAGGAGTAGTTCCATGACCGAGACCACCGACACCCGGAAACTGCGCGGGGAGGTACGGGACTTCCTCGCCGAGGAGCGCGCCCGCGGCACCGTGCTCGGCCGCCCCGACTCCTGGCTGACCGGCTGGGACCCGGACTTCAGCCGCCGGCTCGCCGCGCGCGGCTGGGTCGGCATGGCGCTGCCGCCCCGATACGGGGGCGGCGGGCGCGGATTCGCCGCCCGCGTCGTCGCGATCGAGGAGTTGCTCGCCGCCGGGGCGCCCGTCTCCGCGCACTGGGTCGCCGACCGCCAGGCCGGGCCTTCGATCCTGGCCCATGGCACCGAGGAGCAGAAACAGCGGTTCCTGCCCGCCATCGCGGCCGGGCGCTGCTTCTTCTCCATCGGCATGAGCGAGCAGGAGGCCGGCTCCGACCTGGCCAATGTACGCACCCGCGCCGAGCGGGTGCCCGGCGGCTGGCGGCTGACCGGTACGAAGAAGTGGACCGGCGGCGCGCATGTCAACGACTACGCGATCGTGCTGGCCCGTACCAGCGAGCACGAGGACCGGCACCAGGGGCTCAGCCAGTTCATCGTGGACCTGCGCGCCCCCGGCGTACGCACCGAGCCGATCCACCTGCTCACCGGTGAGCACACCTTCAACTGGTTCCACCTCGACGGCGTCGAGGTCCCCGACGGCATGCTGCTCGGGCAGGAGGGTGACGGCTGGAAGCAGGTCACCGGCGAGCTGGCCTTCGAACGCAGCGGACCCGAACGTTACCTCTCCACCTTCCCGCTGCTGGTCTCGCTGACCCGCGAACTGCGCCGGGGCGCGGCCACCCCCGATCAGCAGGCCCGGCTCGGCGCCCTGCTCGCCCGGATCTTCGCGATACGGCAGCTCTCGCTCGGCGTCGCCGACGCGCTGGACGCGGGTCGCCCCGCCGATGTGCGGGCCGCGCTGGTCAAGGACCTGGGGACGCGGCTGGAGGGCGAACTCGTGCATGAGGTACGGCGCATCCTGCCCCGCACCGCCGATACCGGGGCCACGCCCGGCTCCTACCCTCACCACCTCGCCTACGCGCTGCTGCACAGTCCCGGCTACACCTTGCGCGGCGGCACCAACGAGATCCTTCGCGGCATCATCACCCGCGGTCTGGAGCGGCAGTCATGACCACCACCCTCGCCACCCGCGTCGCCGCCCTGTGCGAGGCGGGTGGCGAGGGTGGTGGT
>NZ_MUNF01000678.1 GCF_002154555.1 Streptomyces murinus | reverse complement strand
GAACAAGACGACCGGACCGAAAGGCAGAGGGACGGACGTGGCGAATCCGCCTGACCCCGCGACCTCGCGCGCGGTACTCATAGGAGTCGGCGCATTCGACATGCTGCCCGGTCTGCCCGCTGTCGAGAAGGGAGTGAGGACTCTCGCGGATCTCTTTGCCCAGCAGGAGATCTGGGGACTTCCTCCAGAGAACTGCCATGTGGTTCTCGACCCGCGGACACCGCGTCAGCTCTCCAAGGCCGTGGCGGACGCGGCGGAAGCCGCCAAGGACACCCTGCTGGTGTACTACGCGGGGCACGGGCTGATCGAATCAAGGACGGGCCAACTGCACTTGGCCGTCGGGGACAGCGACCGGATGTCCGTGCATGACACGGCCGTCCCCTACGAATGGATCCGCCGGTCGATCGAGCACAGCACCGCCGCCCGACGGATCCTCGTCGCGGACTGCTGCTACAGCGCGCGTACCTTCGGCATCCAGTCCGCCGGAGCCGAACTGGAGGTCGAGGGCACCTTCCTGCTCGCCGCGGCCGCCGAGAACGCGGTCGCCCTGTCCCCGCCCGGCGAGCCGTTCACCGCGTTCACAGGCGAACTGATCAGACTGATCAAGGACGGTGTCCTGGAAGGCGGCGAATTCCTCGATCTGGACACCATCTACCAGCGATTACGGGTCGAACTCGGCCTGAAGGCCCTACCCGAGCCGCACCGGCTCTGCCGCGACAGCCTGGGCAAGGCACCGTTCCTTCGCAACACGGCTTTCCGGGCTGTGGACGTGAATCCGCAGCGCGGCTGGGACAACTGGAGTGCGACGCAGACGTCCGACGGGTATGACGCGGAATCGACCGCCACCGAGACGGAACCGTATGTCCGACTCGCCAGCCTCCGGAGCCTGCTCGACCAGCTCATCACCCAGGTGTCGCCCGCGCAGAGCCTCGCCGACACCCTTCAGTCCGTTGCCGACGGCGTCGTCGCCGGACTCGGGTACGAACTCGCCGCCGTCAATCTGGTGCGTCCGGACGGTGACCTGGTCGTCGCCGCCACCTCAGGCAGCCCTGCCACCGGTGCCCTGATCACCGGCCGAGTGGGCTCGCGTGCCTCCTGGGAACGACGCCTCACCATGGGGGAGAGATGGGGCTCGCTCCGCTTCATCCCGTACACCGAAGGCTGGGTTCTCGACAACGACGACGTCCCGCAGTTGTTCACCGATGGGCCCGTACTCCAGTGTGACGACGCATGGCACCCCGCCGACCGGCTGTTCGCACCGATGTATCTGCCGCGGGAGCGTGAGGGGGAACTCCTCGGCGTCATCTCGGTCGACCGGCCACGCAACGGACGGCACCCCGGGGCGTGGGGCCAGGAGGCGCTTCAGGTCTACGCCGCCCACGCGGCAGTCGCGATAAGCAACGCCCAGCTGCGCGGGAACATGCAGCGGGCCCTGGTACGCCTGGAGCGGGAGCAGCAGGCACTGCGGGCCAGCGAGGAGTCGTTCCGGCAGGCGTTCGAGTACGCGCCCAGCGGTATGGCCATCTCCGAGATGGGGGGCGAGCAGCACGGTCGCTTCCTGCGGACCAACGACGCGCTGTGCCGGCTGCTCGGCCGGCCCGCGTCCACGATGCGCCGGTACTCCTTCTCCGATCTCGTGCATCCCGAGGACATCGGAACCCTGCTACGCGCCTCGGCCGAAGGAGGCCGCGCCGAGCTGCGCCTCGGGCGCCGTGACGGCTCGTTCATCTGGGTCTCCATGCGCAACTCCGTCGTCGCAGACACCGCAGACGGCCCCCGCTACCTCCTGACACACATCGAGGACATCGAGGGCCATAGACCCCCGGGCACCATCGAGACTGCTCCATAAGCAGACCGCTTGCTGCGCGGGCGCCTCGGTCGTCAGCGACCGCTTGCGTCGAAGTCAAAAGTAGACACCAAAGGCCCCGGACCAAAATCGGTCCGAGGCCTCTGAACTGGTGCCCCCGGCAGGATTCGAACCTGCGACACCCGCTTTAGGAGAGAGGCTGGGGTGTCGTGCTGGTGACCTGGGGCTTCGATGACTGGTGAGATACCCAGCAACTCGACCGCTGGAAACCTTCGTTGACCGTGACTGACCGCTGCATCTGGCACGGCAGTGGCACGAACCTGAGCCGACGACAGCCAGCCACGACGGCGGGTGCGTCGACCGACCGTGTACGCGTATGCCTCGCTGCACCCCCACCGGCCTTAGCCACGCTACTGGTTTGCGCCGTCGACCAGAGCAACCCGCGACGGCCGGTCCCGTGACGACGGGCACGAATGTTCTTAATCAGGTTGCTTCTGGTTCCGACGCCCATAGGAGAGCCAATCGAGAAAGCATGTGAGTTTGACGTACTGTGTGGCTCCCCACGTCTCATCTTTCAGATGCTTGTGCGTCTCCAGGAAGCTGCGCAGCTCATCGATCGAAACAATCTCAGGGTTAAGGTAGACCCCATAGTTAATGACACCATATACGCCTTTCTTCTCCAGAAGGTCAGCGATGCCAAGAACCCCATCAAGGAAACGCGATGAGTTCTTTTTGTATGCTTCTCCGGTGGAGATTCCATCCTTGCTCTTCTCGGCCATACTCGTAATTCTGGGATCGATGACGAGATCCGTTTTCACGTTTCCGGACTCGTCTAGAGCATTGTACTCTGCTAGGTACTTGTAAACAGGAAGATTCCCCGATCCCTTAAGCAGGCCTGGGAGCACCTGAGTGACTATTGAGCCTGCCTCGAATTCGGACTTTCCGTCCACTACATCTTCGATAATGTCCCATCTCGTGAGTCCGATGTACCCTTGCTTCCCAATTTTGGCATGGACTCCGACACCGAAAACCACCTCAATGTCCTCGCTTCGCGCCTTGTCGTCGATATCGGCAACGACCAGGCGGTTGTGTGGATCGTCTGCAAGGACAAGGCCGTAGACTTGCTCCTTAAGTCGACGCAAAAGCTTAGCCGGAAATGACCTCTTCAGTTCTGAGAGGATCGCGAAGACGTCTACGAAATCATTAACCGTCACCCTGAGAACTGAGAGAGGATAATCATTAATCATGATCGTGTACGGATCTACCGAAGGCTCGGCGCTCGGTTCCCACTGAACGAAAATGAGGCGGTCTCTCAGGTTCTCGATATTATCTTGAGTCAAGCACCTTGCAATGGACTGCAAGATCATCTTCACGTTTTGGTCTCCAAGTGAGTACGCCAGAAAAATTACTGGGTGCTCAACGAAGATTGTCATCAACTTGGCTGCAAGGTATGCGTTCCTCTCCTCGAAATTGGCATAGTCCTTAGCGGTCAGGACTAGGCTGTCGGGGGCGGAGTAGCTGCCGTGGATTTTGTAGATCTCCCCGATCCCTTGAGATGTGGAGAACAGCAGCTCGTCTTGCCCGGCGAAAGTGTGGAAGTCGGGGAAGGTCGTTTCGAGTAGAGGGTCGTAATTGGTGGTAATGATGCCGTCGACTACTGCTTGCTTGAGAAGCGTAATTTCAGTTGAAAGTGGTTCCGTGAGCGTGTCAAGTGATGGCATCTTCGAGAGGTGCTTGGCGATTTCTACCTTCAAGGCCGATTCGACCCCTTGAAGAGAAGAAGACCAGTCCCTCCGGCTTGCGGAGAATTCTTCCTTTTCCCACCAGATCTCGTGAAAGACTTCCGCAATCTTTGATGCAACGGTGGGCAGGTGCCCGTTAGCGCTGGTTTTGTAGAACTCGTACGGACGAGGGGTGAGGCTTGCGAACCGACGCAGCAGGCCCTCCCAGTCTTCTGTGCCGATGTAGCGTCGAGACAGACCCGAGCCGACGAACAGAAACGGTGTTGAAAATCGGTGCAAGTGGGTGGCCAACTTGGCGCGTACTACGGTCATGCGACGCACTGTACGCTGATGGCGCCCACTTGATGGCGTGTCTGTTCATGTTCCCGGGCAGGAAGTTCATTTACTTGATGTAGTGGACACATTTCTGTTCTCGACCGCCCCAGCCACGACGTACCCCTTCTCTGAGGTCAGGCGGCTGATTACGACAGCGCGGCACGGCCGCCGGCCGGGCTGGAGCGGGACGGAGGCAGGAGCACAGGCCCGGCTGGGGGCCGGGCCGCGTGCGGGGAGCGGAGCGAGCCGCCTTGAACCAGTGGAGAAAGTTGTAACTTACTGGCTTGGGCTGGAGGTTCCCTCAAATCCCGAGCGGCGGTCTTTCGCGACCTGGCGGCCGTGAGCGGCAGCTCGTAGCAGTGACTGAGCTACTCGTTCGGCGTCGTCGGGGTGGAGGTAGATCTCCTGAGTCCAGAGCAGGGACAGTCGCACGGTGCCGTTCAGCAGGTTCGTTGCCACGTCCACTTCGACGCCGTTGCCCGTGGCGTCTGTGACGTTCAGGTCCAGGTCGCTGCTGTAGGCGCTCATGTGTTGAGCATGCCTGAGGGCCGGCCTCAGGCGCGAGGTCGGGCACCGATCGTCAACTGATAGGGGACTGTCGCGGGGCCTGAAGTCGTATGCGCAAGGGGGGAGTTCGACTCCTTGGCGGTGTGTGAGTGGCAGGTAGAGCACCGGGCGGAGCGTCCAAGTGATTCATGTATCGGCATGGTTCACTGACACCGTGTACGGCTCGGCACGCAAGAGAACTCGTCGGCCTGGCCCGGCGTTTGGAGTTGTTCGTGGATAGGCAGGTGCCGATCCGGCCGAGCGGAGTCACCAAGCGATCTGCTCACGGCCGACTATGACAGTGATCTCCGCACCGCGTCGACCAGTGCGGCAGCACGCGCATCCTCATCACCAGCGATGATCTTGTTCATCGCGTATCCGAAGGCAACACCATGCTCCGGATCAGCGAAGGCGAGCGACCCGCCTCGGCCAGTGTGACCGAAAGAGCGTGGCCCGATCATCGGGTTGCTCTCTGTGGCCAGCATGTACCCGGCGCTGAAGCGGCTCGGGATGAGCATGACCTGGTCCTTGCCGCTGGCCTGCTCCTTGGTCGCCGATGCCAGGGTGGCGGGGGTGAGCAGGCGCACGCCGTCCACCTCGCCGATCAGCGCAGCGTACATGCGCGCAAGAGCGTGTGCGGTGCCGATGCCGTTGGAGGCGGGGAGCTCGGCAGCCTGTACTTCCGGTGAGTCGAAGTCGATCTCGGCTGGGTCGGTGACCGCGTAGGCCCGGTTGCTGAATGAGTTCGAGTCCCGCCAGGCGGCGACCTGTTCGCGGAGTTTCTCGGGGACCGACTCGGTGGGCAGGGCGGTGAGGTCGACGTCCGGCCGCTGATACACCAGGCGGCTGACTCGGCCGCGTTCGTCGGCGGGCAAGCCGATGAAGAAGTCCAGGCCGAGAGGCACAGCGATCTCGTCGGCGAAGAAGCGGCCCGGCGAGCGGCCGGACACCCGTCGGATCACTTCGCCGACCAGCCAGCCCCAGGTCCGGCCGTGATATCCGTGCGCTGTGCCCGGAGTCCAGAGGGGGCGTTGAGCGGCCAACGCTGTCACCATCGGGTGCCACGCCAGCGCATCCTTCAACGGCACCGGCCGATCCAGCGCGACCAGGCCGGCCTGGTGGGACAGGAGCCAGCGCACCGGGATGTCCGCCTTGCCGTTCGCGGCGAACTCCGGCCAGTACTTCGCGACAGGAGCGTCCAGGTCGAGCTCTCCGCGCTCGGCCAGCATGTGCGCCGCGGTGGAGGTCGCGCCCTTGGTGGCCGAGTAGACCAGTTGCAGCGTGTCCCGCGTCCAGGGACGACCGGTCTCGGCGTCGGCCACGCCACCCCACAGGTCCACCACCGGTCGGCCGTTCCGGTACACGCACACCGCCGCACCGAGGTCTCCGTGCCGGGTGAAGTTCTCCATGAACGCCGCGCGCACCGACTCGTACCCGGGTGCCACCTGACCGTAGATCGTCGTCATGTCGGACATCCTGGCAGTCGTGCGGCCCTCTTCACCGGGACGGGCTCGTCCCCGGTGCTCAGGCGGTCGACATCAAACGGCGACGGTCAGTTCCTGCAGACGTTCGCGGAAGTCGAGGACGGAGGGAACGGACCTGTGCGGCTCAAGCCGTGTGGAGAACTCCTTGAGGCGGTTCAGGGCCCGGATGGAGCTGACGTTGTCCTCCAAGAGTTCGGCGCCGTAGTTCGCGGCGTCCAACGCACCCTCCAGGTCGCCGCCGGCGAGCCGTGCCTCAGCGAGACGGCTTGACCGTACCGCCTTGTCCCGGGGGGCGGCTCTCGTCACGGAGGCCTCCAGGGAACTGGTCGCGCGTTCCACCTGACCCGAGCGCAACAGGACCTTTCCCTCGGTCGACCGCAGTTGTGCCTCACCGAACCAGTCGAGCCAGTCAGGGTTGTCGTCCGTCATCTGGCGTTCCCACAGGAGGGTGGCATGGTTGAGGGCCGCGCCGGCCTCGCGGTGGTCGCCGTCGCGTGAGAGGGCCTCTGCCTTGTGCAAGTAGAGGAACGACTGGGTGCGGGGCGACAGAGAGCGTGGCGCGTTGTCGATGGCGGTCGAGATGAGGTCGACACGCTCAGCGGTACGCCCCGCTTCGGAGACGTGCACGCCCATCTCCGCGAGGACGAAGGCGCCGAAGGCGTCGTCGCCGGTGGTGCGGGCGCTGCGCAGGGCGCCGACGTAATAGCGCTGGCCTGCGGATCGTAGGCCGGCGTCGTAGGCCATCCATCCGGTCAGGTGCGACACGCGAGCCGCCAGCGCGTACAGCCGGAGTCTGACTTTGTCCGTGTAACGGCCACCGCCGAGGAGGCCGGTGACCAGAGCCAGGTCGCCTCGCGCCTGTTCCAGCAGTCGAGCGCCTCCCAACTGGTCGTCGAGCGTGCGGAGGGTGCTGATGCGCTGCTCGATCGTCGAGACCATAGTGTCCGTGACCCGGTCACCTTTGAGCGCCGAGGCCATGGCGGAGGGCGCGTCCACCCAGCACGCCGCGAGACCGGTCAAGGCGGCTTCCGTGATGGTGAGGAAGCCTCTGCGATCCATCCGCCCACTCCCCACCAGATCGGACAACGCCTCGACCGTACCGGCCTCTGTCCACGGAGCGGTGAGGCCGGTCACCTCCCAGACGGGGAGCCAACGTGGCCACCCCTCCGCACGCGCCTGCTCGTACGGGACGCCCAGCAGGTCGGCGAGGACGCGCTGGGCGTCCGCGTCCGGCTCCTGGCCCTGTGCCCACTTCCAGACAGTCGTCCGGTTGGTCGCGAGCGGGATCCCGAGTTTCCTCCCGTGTTCCTGCATGAGCCGGGCGAATTGGGCCTTGCCCCATCCATGTGTCTGGAGCAGGAAGGCCAGCGGGTGGACTGCTAACGGCTCGGTAGGCACGTCATCGCTCCTGTCGTCCCCTCAAGGCGTAGTGGGAAGGCTACTTCCCGTGTCCGAGCGTGGGGGGAGAGCGTCGCCAGGAGAAACCCCATGGAAACGTTCCGGTGGGCGGGGCAGCGCCGTTGACTGAGTATCAGCCGCCGACGAGCGAACTCGATTGGAGTGCTCGCGGATCGGTTCCTCAGATCGGCAGCTCCATTCCCGCGGCCCCGTCGGTGATGGAGCCGCTCTCCAGCTCTTCGGAGGCGTCCGCCATGCCCACGCAAGTCCACCGGTTCATGCTCGCGGGTATCGAATCCGAGGTGCCCCTGGCTCGGCACGAGATCGTCGACAAGGTGCGTGCATGGGGTGTGCCGCTGGACGAGGAGACTGCCGACGCCGTCCGGCTCGTCGCCTCGGAGCTCATCACCAACGCGGTGGTCCACGGGGCGGGGCCGATCACCGTCACCCTGTCCGCGCCGGCTTGCTGGTCGGCGCCAGAACGCTGGGCGCGGCGGACACCTTCATCGATGCGTGGGGTCTGGGCGATGGCGAGGCCTGGGGGATGAGCCCCTTCGGAGGCAGCACCCGGGCCTCGGTGTGGGACAGGATCGACCCGCGCCTATTCCTTCACGACTGCGGTCGGCTCTCCCGCGTCCAGGCAGCGTTCAGAACCGCCTTCCACCTCCCGCGGGTCGACTCCATCGCCGTGGGCACCGACGAACCGACCCACCTGGAGGAACTCGTCGGAGCCCTGGCAGGCCAGGTGGAGGAGCGGACCGTCCAGGAGTACCGCGGGCTCCTCCGTGACCGCTCGCGTGATCAGTCCGCCTGAAGCTCCTCGATGACCTGCTCGGCCATGCGCCGCGCGGGCTCCAGCCGAGGATCCGCCGGGTGCGCGTACGGCCCGAGCATCTTCGAGCAGACGAACAGCGTCATCAGCTTGCCGTCCCGGCTCTCGAAGTCCCGCTGACGCTCGTGCTGTACGCGATCGGCCAAAGACGGGACGGCAAGCGAACTCCCCCACAGCGAGGCGGAGTCCAGTCCTTGCGGGGCGTTCCCCCAGTCCTCCCAGTCGAAGAGGCTGAACACCGGGGCCGTGATGTTGGCCCAGTTCAGGTCGGCATGGGCCGGCACCCAACGCTGGACGGTCGTGTCGAAGTCGCCAGAGAAGACGGCTCGGATGGACTCGGTGACCGACGCCTGGGTGATGGTCTCGGTGTCGGGTGTGGCGAGCCGCCTCGTCCGGTGCGCGGTCAGCGCGTCCAGTGAGGCGTTCAACCCGTCCCACCACTCGTCCGGGAGTTCCGGGGCCTCACTCAGAATGGCGTTTCCGACGGGAGGCGCCGGCAGGAGATCGGTCTCGTCGGCCCGCCACATCACCGGTTCGTCCGTGTCCCGCCAGACCACGCATCCCTGCCATGCAGGCTGGGCGACGCCATAGAGGCGGGCGGCGCACTCCGCGCCGTTCCATCCTTGATCGGTGATCTTGTCGAGCAGGCGTCGTTCGATGCGGACCCAGGTCTCGCGGTCCGTCCGGGCGCCCACGGACCGGCGCTTGCGCACCACCGTGTCCAAGAGGAATCGCACGTGAAGAGAGCGCGCGACGCGGTCCAGAACCTCATCAACTGGCTTTACGCGTAGGTCAACAGCCTGACTCATGGAGGCCGAGAGCGTCATACCCGCGACCGTAGCAGCGAGGCAGCGAGAGCCGTGCGCCAGATGGATCGGGCTCTCGCGGGGATGCCAGAAACAGACGCCAGAAGCCTCGGACCGAGATCGGTCCGAGGCCTCTGAACTGGTGCCCCCGGCAGGATTCGAACCTGCGACACCCGCTTTAGGAGAGCGGTGCTCTATCCCCTGAGCTACGAAGGCGGGGCTCGACCCACAGGGTACCGGATCGGGGATCGGGTGGACGTCGGGTTCGGTCGCCGGGGGAGGGGTGGGAGTCAGGCGCGGGTCACGATGCCGTTCAGCAGGAGTTCTGACGCCTGCACCAGTTCCTGTTCCAGGCGGCCCTCGGGCTCGTTCTCGGCCTCGCGGAACCAGCGGTACAGGGTGCCCAGGTATATGTCCCGCAGGACGTTGCCCACCTGTTGGGGGATGACGTCCTCGCGCAGTTCGCCGGTTCTGCGGCCGTCCTCGACGATCTCGGCGAAGAGTTCGGCGACGTAGGGCTCCTCCCTCAGGGGGCGGCCGGCCTTGACCCAGGCGACCAGCATCGCGGCCGTACGGTCGTGTTCTTCCTCGTTGATGTGGCCCAGGACGGTCATGCAGCGGCGCAGCCGGTCCGCGGCGCCCGTCCGGTCGGGGAAGGCGTCCGCCATGATGCTGACCAGGCGTTCCCGGCGGCGTTCGCCCCAGGTGCCGATCAGGTCTTCCTTGCGCGGGAAGTGGTTGAAGAAGGTGCCGCGGGCCACGTCGGCGCGTTCGGCGATCTCGTCGACGGACGTCTGGTCGTAGCCCTGCTCGGCGAAGAGTTCCAGCGCCGCCGTGTACAGGCGCTCTTTTATCTTGATCTTGTTTCGCCCGCGGCGCCCCAGGGGCTGGGCCTCGCTCTCGGTCGGGGACGTGTTCATCTCTTCCTCCTGTACGCGCGATGCCGGTACCAGGACAGAGACATGCGCCGCAGCTGAGTGCGCCGTCCGCTCGGGCGTCCCGCCCCCGCTCGTTCTTATACCACAGTACATGGATAGTTCACAGTCGAAGTATGGGGAACCCCGGATTCGCGAGTTGTTCGTAGATGAACTCAGGGGCAGAGATGTATCGTGGTTCAAAGTTGACTCAAGGTCGTCCTCGTGCCGAGTCGGATGGCAGGCAGCACGCCCTGCGAGAGCCGGGCCGGAAGGAGACTGCAAGGTGGATGTTCAGAGGCTCGAGACATTCGTGGCCGTAGCGCAGAGCAACACCCTCGCCGAGGCCGCGGAACGGCTCGGTTACGCGCGTTCGACGGTCACCAGTCACCTCCAGGCGCTCGAACGCGCCCTGGGGGCTTCGCTGTTGGAGCGCGGGGCGTCGGTGAACCGGCTCACGAGGGCCGGTACCCGATTCCTGGAGTACGCGACGGATATCCTGGACAAACTGGCCCAGGCGCAGGCAGCGGTGGCCGCCGCCGCGGAGGACCGGCCCAGCACCCTGAGCATCGGCGCGACGGCGTCCCTGTGCACCTACCGGCTGCCGAGCTTCCTGCGCACGCTCCGCCGGCTCATGCCGAACCTGGAGACCCAGATCTTCGTCGGCTCGGTCGCCCAGCTGCGCGACCAGGTCGGCCGGGGCGAACTCGCCGCAGCCCTCATCAACTCGGCGCCCCTGCCGACGTCGGTGCGCGCGGCCGAGGGCGACGACCGCCGGCATCTGTGGACCGACCGGGCCGTCCTGGTGGGCACGCCCGAGTCGGTGGCGCGTCCCGAGCGGCTCCTGGTCACCGCGCCGGGCTGTGTCTACCGGGACATCGCCGAGAAGGAGGTGCTGCCCCGGCTCGGGCGCGTCCGGGTCCAGCAGGTGGGCAGCGTGGACGGCGTGAAGTCCTCCGTGCTGGGTGGCATGGGTGTGGGCGTGGTGCCGGCCATCGCGGTCGCACCCCAGCTGGAATCGGGGCAGTTGACGGAGATGCAGCCCTCCGCGCTGTCCCCGGTGATGTCCGAGCTCATCTGGAACGCCGGGGTCACCCCCGCCCATGTGATCCCGCACTTCCAGCTGCTCCGCCCGCCGGGCAGTCTCCAGCCCGCCCGGCCCGGCACCTCATGCGTCACGAGCGGCATAGCGAGTTGAGCCTGAGAGAAGGGGAACGTGAGGGTACGGGGGGAGTGGGGG
>NZ_MUNF01000677.1 GCF_002154555.1 Streptomyces murinus | reverse complement strand
GTCGTAGGCCCCGCGCCCTGCACCCCCGTGTCGGCACCTCCCGCCCGTCGCCCATTGGGCCGACCGGGTGGAATCGCGGCCGACTTACGGCGATGCGGGTCGCCGCTGTGGCACGGTCACCTCCGGCGGAACACGGGGAAGGGCGGGCGCGCAATGGGCAAGGTGAAACGGGTCCTCACGGTCCTGCTGCTGGCGCTGGCCCTGCCGGGCACCCGGGCCACCGTCGGCGTCGCCGCCGCACCCGGTGCCGTCCACACCGCACCGCGCTGGAGCGGCAGTTGGGAGACCGCGCCCTCTGGGACCAGCGCCGCGAGGCCCGGCGCGGCCATCCGCAATGTCGTCCGGCTCAGCGTCGGCGGCACCGCCGTACGGGTCCGGCTCAGCAACCGGCTCGGCACCGCGCCGCTGCGGCTCGGAGCGGTCACCGTGGCACTGCGCCGGGCCCAGGGGCCGGACGCCGCACCCGGTACCCTGCACGCCGTCACCTTCAAGGGCGCACGCACCACCACGGTTCCGGCGGGCCGAGACATCGTCAGCGACCGGGTGCCGCTGACCGTGCCGGACGCCGCCGACCTCCTCGTCACCGTGTACACGCCCGAGGACGACGGCCGCGCCACCTACCACGCAAGCGCCCTCCAGACGAGCTACGTGGCCCCCAAGGGCGCGGGCCATGCCGATGACACGAGCGGGTCGTCGTACAAGACGATCATCAAGTCCTGGTACTACGTGACCGGCGTCGACGTGCTCGGCCGTGCCACCGGCAGCGTCGTGGCCTTCGGTGACTCCCTCACCGACGGCACCGGATCCACCCCCGACACCGACCGCCGCTGGCCCGACCGGCTCGCCGCCCGGCTGCGCGCGCACGGGCTCGGCGTCCTCAACGCCGGGATCAGCGGCAACCGGCTGCTGCACGAAGGCACCGGACCCAGCGCCCTGACCCGCCTCGACGCCGACGCGCTCGACCGGGCCGGGGCGCGGATCCTCGTCGTCTTCGAGGGCATCAACGACATCAAGGGCCTGCCCCCGGCGAACGACCCCGCCGCCTACGCCGACGCCTACCGCACCCTCGTCTCCCGCGCCCACGCCCGCGGCATCCGGGTCGTCGGCGTCACCCTCACCCCGTTCCGCGGCTACGCCGCCTACACGGACGGCCGCGAGGACGTACGGCAGCGGGTCAACGCCTTCATCCGCACCGGCGGCGCCTTCGACGTGGTCGCCGACGCCGACGCGGTCGTCCGCGACCCGGCCGCGCCGACCCGGATCCGCCCCGCCTACGACCCCGGCGACCATCTGCACTTCACCGACGCGGGGATGGCGGCGGTTGCGGAGACGGTGCGCAAGGCGCTCGGCGGGATCAGTCCGGCCGGCCACGGGTGACCCAGCCGCGCTCATAGGCGTGCCAGCCCAGTTGCAGCCGGGTGGTCACCCCGGCCAGCTCCATCAGCCGCTTCACCCGGCGCTGCACGGTACGCAGGCCCAGATCCAGCTGCTTGGCCACGCTCGCGTCGGTCAGCCCGGCCAGCAGCAGCGACAGCACCTCCAGATCGGTGCCGTCCGGGCCGTCCGGCACCTCCTCGGCCGCGCCGTCCGTGTTCAGCCGCAGCGGCAGCGCCTCCCGCCACACCGACTCGAACAGCCCGGCCAGCAGCTCCAGCAGACCGCTGGCGTGCACCACGAGCGCGGCCGGCTCCGCGCTGTGCGAGGTCAACGGCACCATCGCGAGCGAGCGGTCGGCCACCACCAGCTTCGTCGGCACCCGGTCCGCCATCCGCACCCGCTCGCCCCGGCCGAGCGCCTCCGTCAACCCGCCGAGCGCCTGCGGCAGATCGAGCACCGCGCGCTCCACCACCACCCGGTAGCGCACCCCGCGCCCGGCCGCCTGCTCCTCCGCCTCGTTCTCCGGCGCGGTCACCGCCACCGGGGCCCCGGTCACCAGCGCGCACACCTCCTCGGCGGCGCCCAACTGCAACTGGAGGAAGCGCTGCGCGACCGCCGAGGCGCCGGTCACCACCTCCACCAGGTCGTGCACCGCGGGCTCGGCCGCCGCCGCCCGGTACTCCCGCGCGAGCAGCGCCGCGGCCAGCTCCGCCCGCTCCAGCTCGTGCCGCTGCCGGGTGAGCAGCGCGCCCAGCGCCACCGCGGGCGGCGCCGCCACCCAACGGCCGGGCCGTGCCGAGGAACGGGCCGCGAGCCCCTGCCGCTCCAGCCCCTGCAACGCGCGCTCGGTGTCCTGCACCCCCAGCGTCAACCGCCGCGCCAGATCGGCCACATCGGCCGCGCCCACCGCCACCAGCGCCCGGTACGCCGCCTCGTGCCGGTCGTCCAGGCCTATCGCCGTCAGCATCGCCCGCCGTCCCTCCCCTGAGTACGCCCCGAGCGCGTACAAGCCACCTGAATGCGCGGCGTCCCGTGGCGCGGCCGTCCGAGAACAGGCCGTCACGGCGGGCCGTGGCTGGCGGGAACCGGCCACGGCGCAAACCCGCCACCGCCATCATCGTCGTATCACAGGTGCGTCTGCCAAGGTGGGGCTCGGTACGGCGGCCATCGGTGCGCCGTGATCCGGCCACCCGGCGGGTGGCCGACACAGTCCGGTCCGCGAGGACCGAGCACGCCGTCGGGCGGTCCCCCCGTGGGGGGTGGGACCGTCCGGCGGCCGTTCACCTTTTCGCGGCCGGAATTTCCCGATGCCCCGTTTTCCGCGCGCCCGCGTGGTGACAATCAGGGCATGAGCCAGCAGGGGGGAAGGCCCACCGCCCGTCCCGAGGACGACTGGTGGGGTCAGCTGTACGACGACGCCACCGGGGACACGGGCCCGACGACCGCGCCCGACTCCCTGGACGACCGCTTCACCTCGGCCCGGAACACGGTCCGGGAGAGACCGGGCCAGAGCGCCGCCCAGGCACCGCCGCCCGACGATTCGGCCACGGACGCGGTCCCGTCCCGGGCCGACGCCCCGGTTCCGTCCGAGGAGACGGCCTCAACCGGGCTCCGGGAAGCGCCTGCTGGGGTGACCCTGCCGGACGCCCCGTCCCGGGCCGATGTTCCCGGCGCGCGTGACGTTTCGTTTCCGGCCGATGACGAGGCTTCGTCGGATGTCCGGCGGCCGTTTGGTGGCTTGGTCTCGGAGCCGGATGTCCCGCCTCGGGTCGGTACTTCGGGGTCGTGTGGTGCCCCGGCCGTGTCCGGCGATCCGGTCCTGTCCGATGCCCGGCGGCCGTTTGATGACTCGGCCTCGGAGTCGGATGTCCCGCCCAGGACCGGCACTTCGAGTTCGTGTGATGTTCCGGTCCTGACCGACGATCCGGATCCGTCCGACGTCCGGCGACCGTCCGATCTCGCGGCCCCGGCGGATTCCCCGTCCCGGCCCGACGCCCCGGGCGGGCCCGGTGTTCCGGCTCCGTCCGATGGTGCGGCCTCGTCCGGCGTTCGGCGGCCGTCCGATGTCGTGGCTCCGGTGGACGGTTCGTCCTGGGGTGATGCCCCGGGCCATGCGTCCGACGCTCCGGAGCCGTCCGGTGGTGCGACTTCCACCGGCGTCAGAAGACCGTCCGACGCCGTGTCGCCGGTCGATGCCCGGCCCTGGGGCGACGTTCCGGGTTCGCCCGACGGCCCGGTCCCGGCCGCTGCGACGACCCCAACCGATGGACCTGGACCATCCGTTGCTCCGGAT
>NZ_MUNF01000676.1 GCF_002154555.1 Streptomyces murinus | reverse complement strand
GGCCAATACACCTAGGGCCTGTCTGACAATTCCCGTCTGCCGCGCGACGCCATGCACGCACTCTCGCGGCACCGGGCGCAGACCCAAGTACGTCCAGTACGAGGGCCTACGCCCGGCACCCCGAGAGCACGCACCTGACGCCGCGCGGCCGCCCTCCGGGCGACGACGGGAATTGTCAGACAGGCCCTAGCCCTCCCTCGGGGAGTCCTCCCGGCTCCCGTCCAGGATCACCCGTGCCACCAGCGCCGGATCGTCGTTCATCGGGCAGTGTCCGCAGCCGGGCAGGCGGATCAGGCGGGCGTGCGGGATGGTCTGCTTGGCGCGGACGCCCTGGCGGCGCAGGAGGAGGCGGTCCCTGCTGCCCCAGGCGACCGTGACCGGCAGTCCGGGCAGCGGATCGGTGAAGCGGACGGCGTTGCCGGACCGCAGGGTCGCCGTGAAGCCCGTCGCCTCCACCAGCGCCCGGGTCTCGGCCACCACGGCCGCGGGGTCCCGACGGGCGGGGCGGGCGTAGATGGTGCTCATCAGCGCGGTGCGGCCCGCCGTACTGCGGCTGAGCCGCTCCACCACGGGCACCGGCAGCCGCTGCGCGATCCCCCGCATCGCCAGCAGCGTCGCGAAGGCGTACCGCCGCTCGGCCTCGGTCCAGAACCCGGCGGGGGACAGGGCGGTGACGGACCGTACGAGCTTCTCGCGCCCCAGCTCCAGCGCGAGCAGGCCGCCCAGCGAGTTGCCCGCGATGTGCGGGCGGTCCAGCTCCAGCGTCTCGAACAGGGCGCCCAGTACGGCGTTGGTCGTGGGCAGGTCGTAGGCGAGGGCGGGCGGCAGTGCGGGGGAGGCGCCGAATCCGGGCAGGTCGACCGCGAATACCTCGCGCTCGGTGGCGAGGATGTCCACCACCGGGTCCCAGGCCTGCCGGTGGTGCCCGATGCCGTGCAGCAGGACCAGCGGCTCGCCGCGCCCCATGCGCGCGTAGGACACGGCCACGTCCTCGGGGCCGCGCGGGGTCGGGACGGTGAAGGAGGCGGTGGCGGACATGGGTGCTCCTCGGCTCGACTGCTGACGGACGCCGTAGACAGCTTGTCAGCAATTACTACCGACGGGTAGCCCCGGGGTGCGGGCCATGACCGACACGGTGGGCCGGGGCGTGGACCCGGACCCGTACCGACGTCAACCCGCCTGCCGCACCTCGATGTTGAAGTCCGCGTGCCCGAACACCCGCGACATCTGCAACCACAGCGGCAGATACATCTCCATGGCCCGCGCCGCCGCGATACCCCCGAGATCCAGCACCCGCGCGGCCGGCCACCCGAAGTCGCCCAGCCACGCCGTCACCCGTTCCTTCGCGCGTGTGTCCTGCCCGCACACGAACAGATGATGCCCGCCCGGCACCCGCCCCGGATCCACCATCACCCTGACGTTGACGGTGTTCAGCGCCTTGACCACCCGAGCCCCGGGAAACGCCCGCTGGATCCGCTCGCCCATGCTGTCCGACTCCACCGGGTCGAGCCGGGGCAGCCCGCCCTCGAAGGACAGCGGGTTGCAGACGTCGACCAGGATCTTGCCGTCCAGGTGCGCGGCGCCTACCGCCCGCAGCGCGTCCAGCGCCACCCGCCCGCTCACCGCGTTGATCACCGCCTCGCCCGCCGCCGCGGCCTGCGCGAACGTCCCCGCGTGCGCCCGCCCGGCCACCGCCGTCGCCCACTCCCGCGCCACCGGGTTGTCCGCGGTGCGCGACCCAAGGGTCACCTCGTGCCCCAGCTCCACCAACCGCCCCGCCAGCGTCCGCCCCACCTCGCCCGTGCCCAGCACCCCGTACCGCATCGCACACCTCCGGCTCACCGGCCGCCGGCCCCCGGCGGTCCGCGCGGTCATTGTGATCCGGCACGTTCGCGAGCGGCCAGATTCCGAGTGGACAGCGCCGGGGCGTGTCGGATGGGATGAGGACATGACCGCCGACCCCGCGACCGACGTCTTCGAGGAGCACCGGACCCTGCTCACCGGCGTCGCCTACCGCATGCTGGGCCGGGTCGCCGACGCCGAGGACGTGGTCCAGGACGCCTGGCTGCGCTGGTCCCGCGCCGAGCGCACGGAGGTCCGCGAACCCCGCGCCTATCTGGTGCGGATCACCACCCGACTGGCCATCGACCGGCTGCGCCAGGCGCAGTCGCGCGCCGAGTCGTACGTCGGACCGTGGCTGCCGGAGCCGTACGTCACCGAGTACGGCGAGGCCGCCCCCGACGCCGCCGACCGGGCCGTGCTCGCCGACACCGTCTCCCTGGCCGTCCTCGTCGTCCTGGAGACGCTGTCGCCCCTGGAACGCGCCGTGTTCGTGCTGCGCGAGGCGTTCGGCTTCCCGTTCGCCGAGATCGCCGCCCTGCTCGACCGAGGCGAACCCGCGGTACGGCAACTCGCCGGACGGGCCCGCCGGCATGTGGAGGAGCGGCGGCCGCGCTACGACGTCGATCCCGGCCGGCGGCGCGAGCTGACGGAGCGTTTCCTCGTCGCCGCGTCCGGGGGCGATCTGGACGGGCTGATGTCGGTGCTCGCCCCGGACGTACGGCTGGTCTCCGACGGCGGCGGCCAGGTCAAGGCGGCCCTGCGGATCATGCACAGCGCCGACAAGGTGGCCCGTTTCCTGGCCGCCGTGGCGCCCACCGTGGGATCCGAGGCCACGCTGCGGATGCTGGAGGTCAACGGCGGCCCGGCCGTCCTGGTCCTGTCCGGCGGCAAACCCGACAGCCTCTTCCAACTGGACGCCGGGGAAGGCCGGGTGACCTCGGTCTACATCCAGCGCAACCCCGACAAGCTGCGCCACCTGGCCGAGCACTGAACCGCATGCGGAACCGAGCCCCCGTCCCGCGGCGGGGGCTTTGCCGTGATGTCACCGGGATCACCGCGTACGAACGCCTCGTGAACGCTCCGCTGCGGCCCTCCTCCGTGTTCGCCCAGGGAACGAGGATTGGTCTTGACCAAGGGTGTCGGCCGCCCTATGGTCGGCAGAGAAGTGCAACAACCTTTAATAAACAAGGGCGCTAAAAACCGCCGCACCACGGCTCTTGCGGAGGACAGGGTGGGGACCACGCAGCTGGATTCGGTGCAGGAACCGAAGTACTGGCATCTCAGGACCGTGCTCAGCGAGGCGCTCGACTCCGAGTTCTCGGTCGGCGAGATCCTGCCCAATGAGCGCGATCTGGCCGCCCGCTTCGGCGTGGCCCGCGCGACGCTCCGTCAGGCCCTCGAACAGCTGGAGCTGGAGGGCCGGTTGCAGCGCCGCCGTGGCGTCGGCACCACCGTCGCGCCGCCGCGCGTGGGTGTGGCCGTCGGCGGCGAGCAGCACGCCTGGCCCGGCGCCGCCGGGGACGCCTGGCAGGCCGTCGACTGCGTCCAGGAGATTCCGGCCGCGGCCGTCGCCGCCGCCCTGGAGACCGGCGCGGACGAGCCCGTGCACACCGTGCGCCGCTCCCGGATGTCCGGCGGACAGCTGGTCGCCACCGAACTCCTGCACATCCCGGCCGCCTCGGTGCCCGGCCTCACCGCGATCGACGCGCCCTCCGGCGCGGCCCGCGCGCGTGCGGTGCTGCGGGAGCTGCACCATCTGGACCTGGAGGGCCAGGACCGCGCCGTCGAACTGGGCTCGGCCCGCGCCGACGACGCCCGGGAGCTGGACCGGCTGCCCGGCTCGCCCGTCCTGGTCGTCACCACCCGCTTCACCGCCCAGGGCCGCACCGCCGCCCTCTCCGTGGCGACCTACCGCGCCGACACCTGCCGGCTGACCTTCGGCGACAGCGCGGGCGTGGAGATCCACCACGACCCCGCCCAGCGCGCCTCCTGAACCACGCCGCGGCCCGCCTGGCTCGCCCACCCCTCGATCGGCCTCCATGCGCCCCGGAACTCCACCGGGGCGTACGCCGGTTGGTCCGGTGCGGGGGAGTGGCGGTCGGCACCATGCGCCGGTGCGGGGCAGCCGTGGTCGGCACCATGTCGGCCGGCCGTGCGACGCTCCTATGATTCCGGCGACCACGCCCCGCTGATCCCGGCGACCACGCACCGCGAGGAGGCCGTTCCGCCATGAGCCGTATCCAGCCCGCGGCAGAGGTACCGGCGCACGAGGAGCTGCGCGTCCCCGTGCACGGCGGCGATCTGGCCGTACTGCGCTGGCCCGCCGCCGACCCCGGCGCCCCCGTGGTGCTGGCCCTGCACGGCATCACCGCCAACGGCCTGTCCTGGGCCCGGGTCGCCCACCACCTCGCCGGCCGCGTCACCCTGCTCGCCCCCGACCTGCGCGGCCGGGCCCGCAGCGGCGACCTGCCCGGCCCGTACGGCATCGCCGCGCACGCCGACGACATGGCCGCCGTGGCCGCACGGCTGGCGCCCGGCCCCGTGGTGCTCACCGGCCACTCCATGGGCGCCTTCACCGCCGCGCTGACCGCCGTACGCCACCCCGGCCTGCCCTCCGCGCTGCTGCTCGTCGACGGCGGCGTGACCTTCCCGGTGCCGGCCGAACTGGAGCCCGACGAGCTGATCGCCGCCGTACTCGGCCCGGCCATGGCCCGGCTGTCCATGACCTTCGAGGACCGGGCCGCCTACCGTGCGTTCTGGCAGCGGCACCCGGGCTTCGCCGCCGCCTGGTCGCCCTGGGTGGACGCCTACATCCAGCGCGATCTCATCGGCGAGGAACCCGAGTTGCGCTCCTCCTGCGCGCTGGAGGCGGTCCGCGTCGACGGCATCGACCAGCTCGGCGGCGAGGTGGCCGAAGCGATCCACCGGCTGCCGCTGCCCGCCCGGCTGCTCTGGGCGGAACGCGGCCTGATGGACGAGCCGCAGGGCCTGTACGACGACGACCGGCTCGCCGCCGCGAAGCTCGACCCCGAGCGGGTCCGCACCCGCCGCGTCCCCGGCACCAACCACTACACGATCCTCGTCGGCGACGCCGGCGCCCGGCTCGTGGCGGACCAACTGCTGGCCGAGGCGGGCGTCCCGGCACCGTAGCGGGCGAAGTCCCGCGCGGCGCACGCGTCCTGCTCCGAGTGCCGTCAGCGGCGCGCCGTCACCGTGCCGTCCACCGCGAACAGCTGCTCCTCCACATGGTCCAGGGCCAGCCGCAGCGCCCCCGTGGCCACGGCCGCCCCGCCCAGCGCGGACAGCGCCACCCGGGGCGGCCGCAGGCAGTAGCGGGCCAGTTCGCGGCGCAGCGGTTCCAGGACGCCGTCCAGGCCGGCCGCCCAGCCGCCGACCACGACCAATTCCGGGTCGAGTGCCAGCACCAGCGCGGCCACATCGTGCACCAGCCGCTGGATGAACCGCTCCACGGCCGCCCGCGCCCGCAGATCGCCCTCCCGCGCCAGCGCGAACACCTGGGCCACCGCCTGCTCGTCCAGCGGGTGCAACGGCTCGTCGGTGGTGGACAGCAGCGTCTCCGGGGTGGCCTCCCGGCCCAGCAGATGCAGCGCCCCGATCTCGCCCGCCGCCCCGCCGAAGCCGCGGTGCAGCCGGCCGCCGATCAGCGAGCCCGCCCCGGGGCTCAGCCCGGCCAGCACGAACACCACATCGTCGGTCTCGTCCGCCGCGCCCTTCCAGTGCTCGGCGACCGCCGCCGCGTTGGCGTCGTTCTCCACCAGCACCGGACACTTGAAGGAACGGCTCAGCCGCTCACCGAGGTTCAGGCCCGTCCACTGCGGCAGCGCCGTGCTGAGCCGGACCGTGCCGTCCGCCGCCACGATGCCGGGCGTGCCCACGCCCACCGCGCGCAGCGAGTCCCGCGGGACCCCGCAGCGCCGCAGCAACTCGGCCACCGTGCCCCGCAGCCGGTCCAGGCGCTCGTCCGCCGACGCGGTCTCGGTGACCTCCTTGGCCTGCCGGCCCAGCACCCGCCCGTCCAGGTCGGACAGCAGCGCCGCGACCCGGTGCGGGCCGATCTCCAGGCCCAGCAGATGCCCCGCCTCGGCCCGGAACCGGAACCGGCGGGCCGGCCGCCCCTGGCGGCGCGCGATCCCCTCGTCGGCGGCCCGCTCCACCACGAGCCCCGCCTCGATCAGGCCCTCCACCACGCCCTCGACCGTGGGCCGGGACAGCCCGGTGACCCGCGCGATCTCGGTGAGCGTCGCACAGTCCGTGGCCCGCAGCGCATGCAGCACCACCGCGGAATTGATCCTTCGCAGCAGCGAGGGATCGCCGCCGGTCAGCTGGCCCACCGTCGGTCCTCCCAGCTCGCGGGCGTGTTGGCCGGATCGTACTCGTCCCGCACCGCCCCGGCGAGCGCCGGGTTCGACCGGAGCGCGGCGGCCGGCTCAGCGCGGCTCCACGAACCCCGACTCGTACGCCGCGATCACCGCCTGCGTGCGGTCGCGCGCCCCGAGCTTGGCCAGTACGGCGCTCACATGCGACTTGACCGTCTCCGCGCCCACCACGAGACCGGCGGCGATCTCCGCGTTGGACAGCCCGCGCGCCATCAGCCGCAGCACCTCCGCCTCCCGCTCGGTCAGCCGCGCCCGCTGAAGGACGGACCGCGCGGGCCGCCCTCCGCCGTCGCCGTACCGCTCGGCGAGCCGTCGTACCGAGGCCGGAAACAGCAGTGACTCGCCCGCCGCGACCAGCCGTACCGCGTGCACGATCTCGGCGGGCCGGGCCCGCTTCAGCAGGAACCCGTCGGCGCCCGCGCGCAGCGCCTCGTACACGTACTCGTCGTCCTCGAAGGTGGTCACCACAAGGATCTTCGGCGGGTCGGCGACCGTGCGCAGCACCGCGCGGGTGGCCTCGATGCCGTCCAGCAGCGGCATCCGCACATCCATGGCCACGACATCGGGCCGCAGCCGCCGTACCAGCGGGATCACCGCCGCGCCGTCCGCCGCCTCGCCCACCACCTCGATGTCGGGCTGCGCCCCGAGCACGGCCCGCAGCCCCGCGCGGACCAGTGGTTCGTCGTCGACGAGGAGTACGGTGACCGGCATCCGGCCAGCCTACCGAGGGCCCTCAGCCCAGCGGCAGTTCGACCCGGACCAGCCATTCGTCCCGCTCCGGGCCGGTGTGCGCGGTGCCGCCGAGCAGGGCGGCGCGCTCCCGTATCCCGCGCAGCCCGCTGCCCCGGCCGGGGCCGGGTATCGGCTCCGGCAGCGCGTTGCGCACCCGGAGCAGCAGCCGGTCGTCGGTGACCGCGACCCGGACCCGCACGGGTACGGCGCCCGCGTGCCGCAGCACATTCGTCAGCGACTCCTGGAGGATGCGGTAGCCCTCGCGGGACACCGGCCCCGGCACCGCCGCGACCGGCCCCGACACATCGGCGTCCACCGTCGCCCCCGAGGCCCGCGCCGACTCCAGCAGCCGGTCCGCGTCGGCCAGCGTGGGCCGGGCGCTCGCGGGCCGCTCGGCCTCGCGCAGCACCCCCAGCACCCGCTCCAGATCGGCGAGCGCGGCCCGACCGGTCTCCTCGATCGCGCCGAGCGCCCGGTCGGTGAACTCCGGATCGCCCGCCGCGCGCGCCGCACCCGCCTGCACCACGGCCACCGTCAGCGCGTGCCCGATGGAGTCGTGCAACTCCCGTGCGATCCGGGTCCGTTCGAGCAGCCGCTCGGTGCGCTCCTCCAGCGCGGCCAGCCGCTCGGCGGCCGACGGCCCGAGCAGCCGGCGCGCGCACGCCGTGACCAGCGCGCCCAGACCGACCACCGCGCCGTACAGGGCGAGCAGCGGGAGCGGTGACAGCAGGGCCCAGACGGGCGCCGGTGACAGCCGGTCCAGCAGCGGCATCCCGGACGGCGCGTGCCCCCACGCGCAGCCCGCCAGCTCTACCGCGGTGACGAGCGAGAACACCGTGGCGAAGCAGGTCACCCAGCCGAGCACCCAGCGCAGCTCCAGCCAGGCCACCGTGCGCAGCCGGTCCCGCCGACTCGCCGCCGGGGCCTCGGATATGCCGGACTCCGGCACGTCGGGTGTCAGCATCAACCGCGCCTGCACCCCCTCGCCCCGGCGGACGGCGGGCAGCAGCCCGAGCGGGACGAGCACCAGGGCGGGCACCCAGGGACGCTCGGGGTCGATGAAGAGCCACAGACTCTCCATCAGCATCGGCACCCACAGATGCAGCAGCCGTGTGTACGTCGTCCCGCGCAGCAACGGGCGCAGGAAGCGGACCATGGGCACATCGTCGCACCCCCCACTGACAACGGACCTCCCCCGCGCGGGGGAGACGATCCCCACCGGCGGGGGAGGCGTCAACTCCCGTGCCCCGCCAGGCTGAAGCCATGACCAGCATCGACGTACACGACCTCACCAAGGAGTACGGCACCAGACGGGCCGTGGACGGTCTGGGCTTCAGCGTCCGCCCCGGCCGTGTCACCGGCTTCCTCGGCCCCAACGGCGCGGGCAAGTCCACCACCATGCGCCTCGTCCTCGGCCTCGACCGCCCCACCGCGGGCACCGCCACCATCGGCGGCCGGCCGTACGCCGCGCTGCGCGAGCCGCTGCGCCGGGTGGGCGCCCTGCTGGACGCCGGGGCCGCGCACCGCTCCCGCAGTGCCCGCGACCAGCTGCGGGCCCTCGCGGCGAGCAACCGCATCCCCGGCACCCGCGTCGACGCGGTCCTCGAACAGACCGGTCTCGCCGAGGTGGCCCGGCGCCGGGTGGGCACCTACTCGCTCGGCATGCGCCAGCGGCTCGGCATCGCCGCGGCCCTGCTCGGCGACCCCGAGGTGATCCTGCTGGACGAGCCCGCCAACGGCCTCGACCCCGAGGGCATCGTCTGGATCCGCACCCTGCTGCGCGACCTCGCCGCCGACGGCCGTACCGTCCTGGTCTCCAGCCATCTGATGAACGAGACCGCCTCCTTCGCCGACCACCTGGTGATCCTCGGCCGCGGCCGCCTCCTCGCCGACACCCCCGTGCGGGAGTTCATCGACGCCCGCGTCCAGCCCGAGGTCAGGGTCCGCAGCTCCGACGCGGCCGCGCTCGGCGAACTGCTCACCCGGCACGGCCACGACGCCGTACGGCACCCGGACGGCGCCTGGACGGTACGGCACACCCGCGCCGAGGAACTCGGCCACCTGCTCGCCCAGGAAGGCATGCCCGTACTCGAACTTGCCGCCCGTGAGGGCACCTTGGAGCAGGCGTACCTCGATCTGACCGCCATCGAAGCCGAGTTCACCGCCCAGCCCCAGGAGGCCTGACCATGCCGTTCGTCCCGGTTCTCCACGCCGAGCTGATCAAGATCCGCACCCTGCGCTCGCTCATCGGCTCGCTGGCCGCGGTCGTCCTCGTCACGGCCGCCTTCTCCGCGCTCGCCTCGGCCTCCCCCGACGAGAACGACCCCGACCCGCTGTTCTCGGCGTTCTTCGGCATCAGCTTCGGGCAGATCGCCGCGCTCGCCTTCGGTACGACGGCCGTGGCGGCGGAGTTCCGGGGCGGGGCGCTGCGGCTGACCCTGGCGGCCACCCCGGACCGGCCCCGCTGGTTCGCTGCCAAGGCCGCCGCGATCGCCCTGCCCGCGCTCGCCGTCGGACTGCTCACGGGAGCGGTGACCCTCCTGGTCGGCAAGGCCGTCCTCGGGGCCGACGGCCCGACCTGGGCCGAGGGGCTGCGCGGCGCCGTCGGCTGCGCCCTCCAGCTCACCCTGATGGCCCTGTTCGCCGCGGGCCTCACCGCCGTACTGCGCAGCGGTGTCGCGACCCTCTCGATCCTGATCCCGTTCCTGCTGATCGTGTCCTTCGTGATCGGCGACATGTCCTCGGGCGTCGCCGACTTCCTCCCCGACCGCGCGGGCCAGGTCGCCCTGCACAGCACCTGGGACGGCCCCCTCGGCCCCTGGACAGGGCTCGCGGTGTGCGCCCTGTGGACGGCGGCGGCGCTGCTGGCGGGGATGTGGTCGGTGAGCCGCAGGGACGCCTGAGTCAGTCCGCGGCCGCCAGCCGCAGCCGCCCGTACTCCTCCGCCATCGTCGCCGCCGTCCAATGGGCGTTGAGACCACTGGGGTTGGGGAGAACCCAGATCCGGGTGCCGCCGATGGTGCGCTGCTGGGGGCCGATCCGGGCGGTGCGGTCGGCGAAGGCGGCGCGGTAGGCGGTCACACCGACCACGGCGAGCCAGCGCGGCGCAAGCTGCCGTACCTTCTCGGTCAGCAGCCGGCCGCCCTCGGTGTACTCCTCGGCGGTCAGCTCGTCCGCCCGGGCGGTGGCGCGGGCCACGACATTGGTGATGCCGAGGCCGTACGACAACAGGTCCTGCTGCTCGGCCGGTTCCAGCCGTCGCGGGGTGAAGCCGGACAGGTGCAGCACCGGCCAGAACCGGTTCCCGGGCCGGGCGAAGTGGTGGCCGGTGGCCGCCGTCATCAGGCCCGGGTTGATGCCGCAGAAGAGCACCCGGAGGCCGCCCGCGACCACGTCCGGGACGAGACGGTCGCGGGCGGCCTCCAGGTCCGCCTTCGAAAGACGCGGAGTCAGAGGATCGCTCCGGGGGTGTAGCCGGCGGCCTCCGGGCGCTGCTTGACGATCTCCTCGATCCGGCCGACGACCACGCCGACCTGGTCGGCCGCGGCGCCCGTGAAGGACAGCTTGTCGGCCATCAGCGCGGCCAGCTGGTCACGGTCCAGCGGCAGCCGCTCATCGGCGGCGAGCTTGTCCAGCAGATCGTTGCGCTCGGCGCCCTGCTCGCGCATGGCGAGGGCGGTGGCGACGGCGTTCTCCTTGATCGCCTCGTGCGCGACCTCGCGGCCGACCCCGGCGCGCACCGCGCCCATCAGCACCTTGGTGGTGGCGAGGAACGGCAGGTAGCGGTCCAGCTCACGGGCGATGACCGCCGGGAACGCGCCGAACTCGTCGAGCACGGTCAGGAAGGTCTCCAGCAGGCCGTCCAGCGCGAAGAACGCGTCCGGGAGCGCGACGCGGCGCACCACGGAGCAGGACACGTCGCCCTCGTTCCACTGGTCGCCCGCCAGCTCGCCGGTCATCGAGGCGTAGCCGCGCAGGATCACCATCAGGCCGTTGACGCGCTCGCAGGAGCGGGTGTTCATCTTGTGCGGCATCGCCGAGGAGCCGACCTGGCCCGGTTTGAAGCCCTCGGTGACCAGCTCGTTGCCGGCCATCAGCCGGATCGTCTTGGCCAGCGAGGACGGCGCCGCCGCCAGCTGCACCAGCGCGGTGACGGCCTCGTAGTCCAGCGAGCGCGGGTAGACCTGGCCGACCGAGGTGAACGCCTGGGAGAAGCCCAGGTGGACGGCGATCCGCTGCTCCAGCTCGGCGAGCTTGGCCGCGTCGCCGCCCAGCAGGTCCAGCATGTCCTGCGCGGTGCCCACTGGGCCCTTGATGCCGCGCAGCGGGTAGCGGGCGAGCAGCTCCTCGACGCGGCCGTAGGCCACGAGCAGCTCGTCGGCGGCGGTCGCGAAGCGCTTGCCGAGGGTGGTGGCCTGCGCGGCCACGTTGTGCGAGCGGCCGGCCATGACCAGCTCGGCGTACTCGCCGGCCAGCTTGCCCAGGCGGGCGAGGACGGACACGCTGCGGTCGCGCATCAGCTCAAGGGAGAGCCGGATCTGGAGCTGCTCGACGTTCTCCGTGAGGTCACGGGAGGTCATGCCCTTGTGCACATGCTCGTGCCCGGCGAGGGCGTTGAACTCCTCGATCCGCGCCTTCACATCGTGCCGGGTGACCTTCTCGCGCTCGGCGATCGAGGCCAGGTCGACGGTGTCGAGGACACGCTCGTAGTCGGCGATCGCCTCGTCCGGCACCTCGATGCCGAGGTCCTTCTGGGCCCGCAGCACGGCGAGCCAGAGCTGCCGCTCCAGTTTCACCTTCTGCTCGGGCGACCAGAGCGTGGCGAGCTCGGCGGAGGCGTAGCGTCCGGCGAGGACGTTCGGGATGCGGGGCTTGGCGGGCGCTGAAGTCACGTGTCCAGAGTCTACTGGCGGTTTGTGCAGGCCAGCGCCACGCCCCCGTTCGTCGGAAGCTACGAGAGCGCGCCGCCCCCCGTCACGCCCGGCCCTCGTACGCCTCGCGGACCTCGGGTGTCTCGTACGGCAGCAGCTGCGGGCGCTTGGCCGGCAGGCCGTCCCCGGAGGAGCGGCCGGTCAGCCGCCTGCCTATCCAGGGCAGCAGGTACTGCCGGGCGAAGCGGACGTCCGCCACCCGCCGGTCGAGCCAGGCGGGCGGCGCGGTGGCCGGCATCGGCACCTGCCACTCGGTGTCCTCGGGCGGGTAGCCGAGCGTCTGCCAGACCGCCTCGGCCACCCGGCGGTGCCCGTCGGCCGTCAGATGCAGCCGGTCCACGTCCCACAGCCGGGGATCGGCGAGCGCGGGGGCGCCGTACAGGTCGACGACGAGGGCGCCGTGCTTGGCCGCCAGCTCGTCCACGGTGGCGAACAGCTCCTCCATGCGCGGCCGGAACCGCTCAAGGACCGGGCCCTGGCGGCCGGGGCTGCGCATCAGCACCAGCCGCCCGCAGGAGGGGGCGAGCCGCTCCACGGCCTCGGTGAGCAGCCCGCGCACCCTGCCCATGTCGCAGTTGGGCCGCAGGGTGTCGTTGAGCCCGCCGACCAGGGTCACCACATCGGCGTTCATGGCGGCGGCCGCGTCCACCTGCTCGTCGACGATCTGCCCGATCAGCTTGCCGCGCACGGCGAGATTGGCGTACCGGAAGCCGGGGGCGCTCGCCGCCATCCGCGCGGCGAGCACATCGGCCCAGCCCCGGTAGGAGCCGTCGGGCAGCAGGTCCGACATGCCCTCGGTGAAGGAGTCGCCGATCGCGACCAGGCTGGTGTACGGGGGAGAAGTGGGATTCGTCTGCATGGCGACAGCGATGGTATCCCGGCTCCATACCCAGCGGTCGGTCGGCAGGGGAACCGGCGCGCTCAGGCCGGCTGTCCGAACAGCTCCCGCAGCACGTCCTCCATGGTCACGAGCCCGGCGAGGCGCCCGTCGTCGCCGAGGACGGCCGCCACGTGGTTGCGGCTGCCGCGCATCGCGGTGAGCACGTCGTCCAGCGGGGTGTCCGCCTTCACCCGGGCGATGGGCCGCATGTCGCGCAGCTCGAACGGCAGATCCTGGGGCAGGGCGTCCAGCGCGTCCTTGACGTGCAGATACCCGACGATACGGCGCCCCGGGTCGACCACCGGGAACCGGGAGAAGCCCGACTCGGCCGACAGCCGCTCCAGCTGCTCCGGGGTCACGCCCACCTGCGCGTACACCACGCGCTCCAGCGGCACCACGACGTCCCGCACCGGGCGGCTGCCCAGCTCCAGGGCGTCGTGCAGCCGCTCCTGGGCCCGGTCGTCGATCAGGCCCGCCTCGCTGGCGTCCTTGACGATCTCGGCGAGCTGCGCGTCGGTGAAGGTCGCCGCGACCTCGCCCCTGGCCTCCACCCGGAGCAGCTTCAGCAGCGCGTTGGCGAACGCGTTCACCGTGAAGATCACCGGGCGCAGTGCCCGGGACAGCGCGACCAGCGGCGGCCCGAGCAGCAGCGCGGCCCGCACCGGCTCCGCGAGCGAGATGTTCTTGGGCACCATCTCGCCCAGCAGCATGTGCAGATACGTCGCCAGGGTCAGCGCGATCACGAACGACACCACATGGCCCACGCCCAGCGGCACGCCCACCGCGTGGAACACCGGCTCCAGCAGGTGCGCGATGGCGGGCTCGGCGACCACACCGAGGACCAAGGTGCACAGCGTGATGCCGAGCTGGGCGGCGGCCAGCAGCGCGGAGACATGCTCCAGGCCCCACAGCACGCTCTTCGCCCGCCGGTCGCCCTCCTGCGCGAGCGGCTCGATCTGCGAGCGGCGCACCGAGATCAGCGCGAACTCACCGGCCACGAAGAACGCGTTGACCACGAGGGTGGCCAGACCGATCAGCAGCTGTACGGCGATCATCGCGCCCCCTCCGTCGTCTTGTCCCCGCGCTCGTCGTCCAGCGGCGCGTGCAGCAGCACCCGGGCGGCGCGCCGCCCGGAGGCGTCCACCACGTCCAGGCGCCAGCCCGCGATCTCGACCCGGTCGCCGACCTCGGGTATCCGGCCCAGCTCGGTGGCGACAAGACCGGCCAGGGTCTCGTACGGCCCGTCGGGCACCCGCAGTCCGACGCGCGCGAGCTGGTCGGTGCGGGCGGCGCCGTCGGCCGAGTACAGGGCCCGGCCGCTCTCGTCCGCGCCGGCCGGGGCGAGGTCGGGCGTCTCGTGCGGGTCGTGTTCGTCGCGGACCTCGCCGACGACCTCCTCGACGATGTCCTCAAGGGTCGCCACGCCCGCGGTGCCGCCGTACTCGTCTATGACGACGGCCATGGTGCGGCGGCCGGAGAGCCGGTCCAGGAGCCGGTCGACGGTGAGGGACTCGGGCACCAGCAGCGGCTCCCGCATCAGATGCGAGATACGGCGGTGGCGGCGGTGCTCGGCGGGCACCGCGAGGACGTCCTTGATGTGCACGGTGCCGACGACGGAGTCGAGGTTGCCGCGGAAGACCGGGAAGCGGGACAGGCCGGTCGCCCGGGTCGCGTTCGCCACGTCCTCGCAGGTCGCCTGCTCCTCCAGGGCGATGACCTGGACACGCGGGGTCATCACGTTCTCCGCGGTCAGGTCGGCCAGGTTCAGCGTCCGTACGAACAGTTCGGCGGTGTCCGCCTCCAGGGCGCCCTGCTTGGCGGAGTGCCGGGCGAGCGCGGCCAGCTCCTGCGGCCCGCGCGCGGAGGCCAGCTCCTCGGCGGGTTCGAGACCGAGCCGGCGTACGACGTGGTTGGCCGTGTTGTTCAGCTGGGCGATGAAGGGCCGGAAGGCGGCGCTGAACCAGCGCTGCGGGGTGCCCACCCGCTTGGCGACGGCCAGCGGCGAGGAGATCGCCCAGTTCTTGGGCACCAGCTCGCCGACGACCATCAGGAACACCGTGGACAGCGCGGTGCCGAGCACCAGGGCCGCCGATTGCGCCGCGCCGCCGGACAGGCCCATGGCGCGGAACGGCCCGGCGAGCATCTTGGCGATCGAGGGCTCGGCGAGCATGCCGACGACCAGATTGGTGACGGTGATGCCGAGCTGGGCGCCGGACAGCTGGAACGTCAGGTTCCGGACGGCCTTCAGGGCGCCCGCGGCACCCCGCTCGCCGCGCTGCACGGCCCGCTCCAGCTCGCCGCGCTCGACCGTGGTCAGCGAGAACTCGGCGGCCACGAACGCGCCGCAGGCGAGCGACAGCAGGATCGCCACCAGAAGGAGCAGCACTTCGGTCATCGGGTCACCCCCGTCCCATGATCGGACGGGGAACGGCGGGACGCGCGGTGTCGCGGGCCGGGGGGCTCGCCCATGGGTGGACGCTCACTACCTTTCACAGAGGACCGAGTACTCCCTCCAGGGTAAAGGATGGGCAAAGCAGCGCCGGGAAGCCTGTGGACAACTCCTCGGCCTCAGGCGGTGAGCGGCTTCACCCAGCGCCGCCATCGCTCCTCGGGCGCGTACCCGGCCGCACTCCACGCGTACCGCGCCCGCTCATTGCGCACCAGCACCATCGCGTCGGCGCGCCGCCCGCCGAGGCGCACGAAACGCTCCTCGGCGGCGGCCAGCAGGGCCGTGGCGACGCCCTGGCGCCGCCGCTCGGGAGCCACCGCGAGCCGGTACAGATGGCAGCGCCAGCCGTCGAAGCCCGCGATCACGGTGCCGACCGGCTCACCGCCCCGCTCGGCCAGGATCAGCGCCTGTGGGTCGAGGGTCAGCAGGCGCTCTACCCCGGCGCGGTCGTCGCTGATGCTGGTGCCCTCGGCGGCCGTCCGCCAGAAGGCGAGCACGGCGTCGAGGTCATCGGGTACGGCGGGACGCAGGCGCAGTTCGTCCGACGGCTCGTCCGGCAGCTCGTTCATCGGCAGCTCGTTCATGCGGCCACCTTGATCGCGGCCGGGCCCCGCGCGCCG
>NZ_MUNF01000675.1 GCF_002154555.1 Streptomyces murinus | reverse complement strand
CGCCGCCCGGGTCCGCGTGCGCCTGATCTCGGCGCTGTGTGGGCTGTGCGTCGTTCTCGCTCATGTCTCCTGCCCCCGTCGTTCGTCCGGGGGGCCCGCGGTCACGGGCTCCCCCGAGGAACCCGCCGTCGTCTCGGGTTCCTCGTCTTCCATGATCTCTCCGGTCGCCGTGTTCACGGCGGGTGCGGCCGGGACCGCCTGGGCGAGGGCCGCGGCGATGGTCTCGGCCGTCTTGCGGCCTATCCCGGGCACTTCCTGGATCTGTTCGATTGTGGCGGACCGCAGCCGCTTCACCGAGCCGAAATGCTTGATGAGCGCCTGTTTCCTCGTCTCGCCGAGGCCGGGGACGTCGTCCAGGGGGCCGGCGCGGAAGCGCTTGGCGCGCTTGGTGCGCTGGTAGGTGATCGCGAACCGGTGCGCCTCGTCCCGGACGCGCTGGAGCAGATACAGACCCTCGCTGGTGCGGGGCAGCACCACGGGGTCGTCCTCGCCGGGCAGCCAGACCTCCTCCAGCCGCTTGGCCAGGCCGCACACCGCGATGTCGTCGATCCCCAGTTCGTCCAGCGCACGCCGGGCCGCCGCGACCTGCGGCTGACCGCCGTCCACCACGACCAGCTGGGGCGGGTAGGCGAACTTCCGGGGCCGGCCGTCGTCGTCCTTGAGGGAGCCGTTGAGGGGGGTGGCGAGGGGGTCGTCGAGAGGGTCGGGCGTGATGGGGC
>NZ_MUNF01000674.1 GCF_002154555.1 Streptomyces murinus | reverse complement strand
AGCCCCGACTCCCCGCCCAGGGGCCTCCCCTCCCTGGCCCACGGCCCGGTGAGCCTCCCGGCCGCCCCGCCGTCCTCCTGCCGGATCGGCTACGACCTCGTCAGCCAGTGGTCCGGCGGCTTCCAGGCCACCGTCACCGTCACCACCGAGCAGGCCCTGGACGGCTGGCGGGTCGAGTGGACGTTCCCGGACGGCCAGCGCATCGGCCGGGTGTGGGACGCCACCGTCCGCCAGAACGGCTCCCGGGTCACCGCCACCGCCGCCGACTACGACCGGGTCGTCCCGGCCCGCACCGCCGTGGCCTTCGGCTTCACCGGCACCTGGACGGACGCCGACCGCGCCCCGGACGCCTTCACGCTCAACGGCCGGCGCTGCGCGTAACCGTGCCGCGGCCACCCGCCCACCGGGCACTGGTCTCTACCTGACGAGCCGTCGTACACCCGCCCCACCTGGGCATATCACGAGTCGTGATCGTTCTCAGAGCGTATTGCGTCTTGGACGGCCCCTGGTCCGGTGCTGGACTGGATCCACGGCGGATCCCGGCCGAACCGGCCGCGGACCGTGCGCCATCGGCGCGACCTCGATCCAGGAGAACGCAATGCCTCTCATCCATGTGCAGCAGACCCCCGGCAAGACCGCCGAGCAGAAGGCCGAGCTGGTCCGCGAGCTGACCGACGCGTACGTCAAGGCCACCGGCAGCAAGCCGGAGAGCGTCTGGGTGACCGTGCAGGAGATCGGCACCGACAGCTGGTCCATCGCCGGCGAGACGCTGGCCGCCCGCGCCGCCAAGCGCTGAATCCAGGGGCCGACACCCGAGCCGCCGTTCCCGGGCGCACATCCCCCGTTTCGCCCGGGAACGGCTTCCCCTTTTCGGTCGACCTGAGCCCTGACCAAGGAAGTTGCCACGTGCCATGAAGTCCGCATCGACTCGCACGCCCTACGCGCTGTTGCTCGCCGTCCTGTCCTCACTGAACGCGGGCGGCCTGTTCGCCTCCGACATCAACCTGCCGGGCGTCCCGGCCACCGCGCACGCCTTCCACACCCCGGTCGCGTCGGTGCAGTGGACGTTCAGCGCCTTCATGATCGGCATCGCGGTCTCCCAGGCGGTCTACGGGCCCATATCCGA
The DNA here is from genome assembly GCF_002154555.1 of Streptomyces murinus. GTDB lineage: Bacteria > Actinomycetota > Actinomycetes > Streptomycetales > Streptomycetaceae > Streptomyces > Streptomyces murinus. The sequence goes on along the minus strand of NZ_MUNF01000674.1, from coordinate 9,645 downwards.
CGCGTACGGCCGTAAGCGCGTCATCGTCTCCGGACTCGGCCTGTTCGTGCTCGCCTCCCTGGTGTGCGCCGCGGCGCCCACGGTCGAGGTGTTCGGCGCGAGCCGGCTCCTCCAGGCGCTGGGCGCCGGCTCGGGCATGGTGCTCGGCCGGGCCGTGATCAGCGACCTGTACGAGGAGAAGGACGCGGCCCGGATGTTCGCCACGGTCATGCCGATCGTCGGTGTCTCCCCGTCCGTCGCGCCGCTGATCGGCGGCTACCTGACGACGTACGTCTCCTGGCGCGCGCCGTTCGTGGTCACCGCGGTGATCGGCCTGGTGACCCTGGTCGCGATGATCACCGCGATCCCCGAGAGCCTGCCGCCGGAGCGCCGCAGCAAGCACCTGGGCGCCACCCTCAAGGGCTACCCGAAGCTGCTGTCCCGTCCGCTGTTCTGGGCCTACACGGTCAACCTGTGCGTGGCGTACGGCGGTTACTTCGGCTACCTGGCGGCCTCCCCGCTGGTGTTCGAGAAGATGCGGCTGGCCACCGAGACCACCAGCTACTGCTACATCACCGTCTCGCTCGCCTACGTCGCGGGCAACCTCACCTCGCGCGCCCTGGTCCGCACCCGGTCCGTCAACCGGCTGCTGTGGATGGGCCACGGGTTCTTCCTCGTCGGCGCGCTGATGATGCTGGGCCTCGGACTCAGCGGGGCCGGCGGCCGCTGGGGTCTGCTGGTGCTGGTCTTCATGCCGGTGATGACGTTCGGCAACGGCTTCCTGCTGCCGCTGTCGATGAGCGCGGGCGTCACCACGTTCCGCGCGACCGCCGGTTCGGCGTCCGGCCTGATGGGCGCGCTCCAGCTGCTCTCCGCCTCGCTGGGCATCTACCTCTCCAGCCGGCTGCCCGCCGGTGACCTGTTCGCGCTCGGCTGGTTCGTGCTGATCGCCGCGGTGCTGGGCATCTGCGCCTTCGCCCTGTTCCTCTCACTCGCCTCCCGTACGACGGCGGCCGCACCCGTGCCGGTGCGGCAGAGCGAAGAGCGGCCGGCCGACCGCCCGGCCGCCGACCTTCAGGAAGCCGCCATGGAATAAGGCCACATGAGGCCGTACGACCGACGGCAGCGGCACCCGTGCGGCGCTGACGCGCGTACGGGTGCCGCTGTCAGGTGTGCGAGGATTCCTCTGCGGCGACCCCGAAGTCTGTATTGATCTATTCATCAATATAAGTGTCTTGAGTTTCCATCACAGGGCCGCCCGTCGAGGATTGGGGGGTCCTGTGGAACTGCGCCAGATCCAGTACTTCGTCGCCGTCGCGGAGGAACTGCATTTCGGCAGAGCGGCCCAGCGGCTGCACATCGGCCAGCCCGCGGTCAGCCAGCAGGTGCGCCGACTGGAACGGGAGCTGCGCACCCAGCTCTTCGACCGCTCCAGCCGCACGGTCACGCTCACCGCGGCCGGGCAGGCCCTGCTGCCCGAGGGCCGCGCACTGCTGAAGGCGCTGGGCTCCTTCGCCGCCAAGGCCCAGCGGCTGGCCGCCCAGAAGGACGCCACGTTCCGCGTCGGGATCAGCTCCGCCCTCGGCGAGCGCCTGGACGACTTCCTGGACGCGCTGCCCGACTCCGGATCCGGCACCCGCTTCGAGTTCCAGACCCTCGGCGCCCACCACCGCCTGGAGGAGGTACGGGCCGGCCGGCTGGACGCCGCGTTCGTCCGCGGTGTGGAGAGCGCCCCCGGACTGCGGCTGCTCACCCTCTGGTACGACCCCCTGGTGGCCGCCCTCCCCGCCGCGCACCCGTTGGCCGGCCGCAGAAGCCTGAACCTCGCCGACCTGGCGGGAGTTCCGCTGCGTATCGCCTCCCGGGGCGAGAACCCGGCGCTGTACGACGCTGTCGTGGCCGCCTGCCGCAAGGCCGGTTTCGAACCCACCTTCGGCGCGCCGTTCACGGGATTCCAGGACACCCTCGCCGAGATCGGCGCGAGCGGCGACGGCTGGACCCTGATGTACCCGACGGCGGCCGACACGGTCTCCTCGCGCCGGATCGCGCTGCTCCCGCTGGACGGGGAGCCCATCACCATGCGGATGTTCCTCGCGCTGCCGGAGAACGCGGACCCGATGCGGCTGGAACTGCTCACCGAGACGGCGGCCCGGGTCCGCCGCAAGACCATGGGGACTTCCTGACCGACCGCGTTCCCCACGCACAGCGCCCCGGAAGAGACCCTGACCTCGGTCCCTTCCGGGGCGCTGACACTCGGTCGGCCCGGCCGTCCTACAGGCTGAGCATCCTCAGCGGCGCGTCCCGCACGACCTCCGTGATCCGGCCCTCGTCGAGACCGGCCTTCTCGAACCAGTCCCGGCTGTGCGTCGTCCACTCCCCGATGTCCATCTGGGAGGTCTGCCCCAGATCGGAGCTGTAGAGGGCGCGCGGCACCTTGGCGAGGACGGCGGCGAAGTCGTCCCAGCCCTGGTAGCCCAGCAGGTACGTCAGCGCGGTCTGCTCCGCGTACACCTGCTCGGCCGAGGCGATGTCCAGCAGATCGGCGCAGCTCAGACCGGTCATCGGATTGGCCGGCTGATTGAGCATCAGCCGCGGCACGTCGAGCCGTACCGCCTCCTCGACCAGCAGGGCCACCTCGCGTCCGTCGGCGTGCCCGGTGGAGATCACGACCGGCAGGTCCCGGGCCATCCGCAGGATCTCCCGCACCTCGGGCCGGAGCGCGCCGTCCCCGTCCGTGACGGTGAGCGGCCGCAGCCCGTCCCGGGCCAGCAGCGGATGCGCCGGGGTGCGGGACAGCCGGCTCGTGTGGGTCCGCCCGGTCACCGTCGGCAGATGGACGATCAGGCGCAGCCCGCTGTCCTCGCCGTGCTGCACCACGGCCTGTTCCACCGCCCGGGTGTCCAGGCCGCCCGCGATGTCGTTGAGCACGATCGACCCGGAGACCGGCAGGCCCTGCTGGCGGGCCTCCCACGCCTGGGCCGCGGTGGAGCCCAGATGGTTCTTCAGGACCACCCAGCCGCCGAGCCGGGCGTACTGGTCACCGGCCGTGGCCGCGGTGTGCCGCCGTACATAGGCGTCCGGGCCGACGTGGTAGTGGACGTCCACGAACGCCGCCTGTCCGGCGGTGGCCGCGGTCATGGGCTCAGGCGTCATCGTCGCCCTTGTCCTCCCAGGGACGCGCGTAGCCGTAGCGGGCCCGCGCCTCGTCAAGACGGATGCCGTCCGCGGCGGCCTCCCGGATGCGCCGCTCGGTCCGCTCGACCGCCTCGGCGCGCCGGACGACCTCGGCGACCAGGTCGGCGGGGATGCGCAGCGCCCCGTTGTCGTCCGCGAACACCAGGTCGCCGGGGCGGACCACGGTGCCCTCGATGTCCAGGTCGGCACCGGTGCTTTCGAGCACCGCCCGGTTCTTGGCGCTGACCATGGTGACGGCGGTGCTGAACAACGGGTACCCGGCCTCCCGGGTCTCCCGTACGTCGCGTACGGCACCGTGCACGACGCTGCCCGCGATCCCCCGGCGCAGCGCCACCGAGGTGAGCAGGGAACCCCAGTTGGTGCATGCGCCGGTGCCGCCGTTGTCCGCGACCACGACCGAGCCGGGCGGCACGTCGTCGATGTAGTTGGCGGCGTTGTGGAACGCGCCGTCGTCCTCGATGGGCCGGTAGCGCACGGTGAACGCGGGCCCGAAGGCCACCCCGCCGGGTGTGCGGGCGGCGATGCCGGGCAGCACGCACGGCGCGGCCCGCAGGCTGTCCATCGCGTCGGAGAGGGCGGCCGTGTCCAGCCGGGCCAGTCGTGCGCGCAGCTCGTCGTCGAGCAGCGGGTCGGCGGATACGGTGGTCATGCGGTCTCCTCCACGAGCCGGCGGGCGATGGTCCAGGCGGCGAACTGGGCGGCGTACGCGAGGACTTCGGGACCCCGGTTGGGGACGGTCAGCTCGCCGGTGTGCTCCCGCGCCCCGTCGTGCACCGTGCACAGCAGGCGGACGGTGCCGGTGTGGTCCTGCGGGCCGCTGCCGGCCCAGTCCGCGTCCAGCGTCGCGGACACCCGTGCGGACGGCTCCCGGTCCTCGGCCGGCCGCCGTTCGGCGGCCAGCTCGGCCGCGAACCGGCCGCCGGTGACCCGGTCCTCGGCCGTCAGGGCCAGCGAGCGCGCGTCCAGCAGCTCGGCGAGTTCCTGGACGGCGGTGCGCTCCCGGTCGGTGACGACGTACGCGCCGAGCGCGTCGTCCAGCCGCTTCGCCAGCTCCGCCGCGCTCTGTGGCGGGCAGTCGATCCGGATGTCCACGTAGGGGTAGTGCCAGCGGTAGGCGGGCTTGACCCGCAGCCCCAGATCCCGCACCAGGGCGTCCACCGCGGCGGCGGCGTCCGCCTCGATGACCCCGAGGGTACGGCGGAACACCGTGTCCACGGGCTCCGGTTCGGGGAGGTGGGCGAGGCCGTCGCGCAGGAAGGCGTCGAGCATCGGCAGGCACTCGCGCGGCGGGCCGGGGAGCATCACCACGGTGGTGCCCTGTACGTCGAGGCGGCAGCCCCAGGCGGTGCCGTTGGTGTTGGGCAGCAGCTCGGCGCCCTCGGGGAACTGCCCCTGGCGGCGGTTGTCCTCGTGGACGGCGACGCCGAAGCGGGTGAGCCGCTCGACGACGCCCTGCCATGCCTCCTCGCGGTGCTCCAGCGGCCGGCCGACCGCACGGGCGACCCCGACCCGGGTCACATCGTCCGAGGTGGGGCCGAGCCCGCCCATCACCACGACCACGTCGTCGCGGCCGATGGAGGAGCGCACGGCGTCCGCGATCGCCGCCTCGTCGTCGCCGACGGTGTGCCGGACGCGGACCGGTACGGCACGGGCGGCCAGCCTGCGGGACGCCTCGCCCGCGTTGCTGTCCTCCAGGACGGCCCGCAGCAGCTCGTCCCCGACGGTGACGACGGCCGCGGTGTGGGCGCGCGGCACGGCACCGCAGGCGTCAAGGACGGCCGCGGCGCACTCGGTGGTGGTCGCCGTACCGCCCAGGTCGTACGTCACCCGGTCCCGGCGGCGCGTCACATGCGAGACCGCGTCCCGCACCTGGCCCGCGGCCTCGCCGAAGCCGAGGTGTTCGAGGAGCAGGCCGACGGTGAGGAAGGCGGCGAGCGGGTTGGCCCGGCCGGTCCCGGCGAGCGCGGGGGCGCTGCCGTGCACCGGCTCGAAGTAGTTGCCGTGCTCCCCGATGTTGGCGCTGGGCGCGAGGCCGAGGCCGCCCATCACACCGCCGCCGAGGTCGGACAGGATGTCGCCGAACATGTTCTCGGCGACGATGACCCCGAAGCGCTCCGGGCGGCGCGCCATCCACAGCGCGACGGCGTCCACGTTGAGGATCTCGTACTCGATCTCCGGGTAGTCCGCGGCGATCTCCTCAAGACGCTCGCGGGCGTAGGCGCTGCTGCGCCGCAGCACGTTCGGCTTGTCGGCGAGGGTGACCCGGGGGTGCCCGTGGGCGCGGGCGTGCTCGAAGGCGTAGCGCAGGATGCGGTCCAGGCCGTGCCGGGTGAGCATCCGCACGCTCGCGGTGGTGGCCTCGCGGCCGCTGATCCGCGCGTTGGGGTGGTCCGCGACGAGCGGCCACATCTCCTCGGGCACCTGGTCCCAGTCGAGGCCCGCGTAGAGGCCCTCGGTGTTCTCGCGCACCACGCAGAAGCGGTACGGGGTGCCGCCCAGGTAGCTCTCGACCGGCCGCAGGTTGGCGAACAGGTCGAGGCGCTGGCGCAGTTGGATGATCGGGGACACGTACTGCGGGGCCTGCTCGCGCAGGTGCGGTGCCAGGTCGGCCAGGGCCTCGCGTCCCGGCTTGCTGGTGGTGGCCCCGAGCAGGACCGCGTCGCTGCGGCCGATCAGGTCCCAGGTGCGCTGCGGCACCGGGGTGCCCTCGGTGCGCCAGAACTCCCAGCCGATGTCGCCGTGTTCGAGGGTGAGGGGCAGCCCGAGGGCGTCGATCACCGGGAGGGCCGCATCGAGTACCTCGGGGCCGATGCCATCGCCGGGAAGTACCGCGACGGTCTTACTGGTCATGGATCCTCTTCTTCTGCTGTGGTGCCAGGAACGCGGCGACGGCCCGCCGGGTGGCCTCCGGCCGGTCGGCGTGGGGGCGCATGCCCGCCCCCGGAATGCCGACGCTGCGGTGCCCGGGGCCGGTTGCGAGGTGCTGCCTGCCCACGAGGTTCGACTCGTTGCCGTAGACGTGCAACAGCCTGCCGGGGAACGCCTCGACCTGGCCGCGGACATCGGCGCGGTGAAGCAGGCGCAGACCGGTGGCCAGGCGCCACCCGTACAGCGGGTCGTCGGCGCCGTCCCGCTCGCTGTCCGGGGTGTCCCGCGGGCCGGCCGGGGCCGGGACGGGCGCGGGGTCCGCCGGGCCGCGGACCACCTCGTGCAGCAGGTCGAGCGCGGCGGTCGTGCCCCGCTCGGCCACGGCCGCCGCGATGCGCTCCAGGGTCGCGTCGAGCACCTCGTCGGCGACCGTGGGGGAGGACAGCAGGACGACATCGGCCCGATGCGTCCAGGGCCGGTCGAGGAGTCGCTGGACGACGGCGCCGCCCAGGGCGTTGCCGACCAGGACGTCGGGCTCCTCGGCGCGCAGCACCTGCGCCCACCGGTCGGCGAGGGCCGCGAGGTCGTCCCCGTCGCGCAGCAGCGACAGGGTGTCGTACACCGTCACCCGGTGACCGGTCGTCACCAGCGCCTCGGCGACGGGCTCGAAGAAGGCCCCCCGGTCCCAGCGGGCCATGACGGGCGCGAGCACACAGGCGGTGCGGGGCGCGCCCGCCTCGCCCAGGTGCACGGCGACCGGGGGCCGCAGCGGTGTCGTGGCCGGCGAGGTCATGCCGCGACCACCGGGCTGGTCAGCTCGCGCGCGGCGCTGAACGCGGCGCCCATGTGGTCCACGGGCAGCTTGGCGCGCTCCTCGACGGAGAGGTCGAAGTGGCCGAGGACCAGGTCGGGCAGCGGCAGCGAGGGTCTCGCCTCGGCGATCTCGGACTCCATGCGGTGCGCGAGGGTCAGGATCCGCCCGAGGTCGTACCGTTCGGTGCGCCCGGCGCGGCCCAGGTAGGCCAGCCACTGCTCGGTGATCAGGTTGCCGGGGCCCTTGCCCATGCCGAGGACCGAGGAGTCGATCCAGGTGGCGCCCGCGTCGACCGCCGCGATGGAGTTGGCGAGCGCCAGGCCCAGGTTGTTGTGCGCGTGCAGGCCGATCGCGGAGCGGGTCACCGAGCGGACCAGGGTGACCAGGCGGGAGACCTCGTCCGGCAGCAGGCTGCCGTTGGAGTCCGCCAGATAGATCACGTCCGCGCCCGCGTCCTCGGACATCGCCGAGAGTTCCACCAGGCGCCGCCGGTCGAGCTGGCTGACGCGGGTGATGTTCACGGTGGTGGTGAAGCCGAGGTCCGCCGCCTTGCTGAGCACGGCGAGACCGGGCTCGGGCGTCGTGGACGGCAGGCAGAACCGGACGAGCCGTACGCCGGCCTCGAACATCTGGGTGAGGTCGTCGTCCTCGATGTTCTTCGGGTGCAGGATCATGCAGATCCGCTCGGGCGGTATGACCTCGGCCATGGCGCGTATGTACTCGTCGGCGCCCATGCCCGTCAGTCCGAGGTCCGGCTTGGGCTGGAAGGATCCCTTGCGGTATCCGATCTCAACCCATTCGATACCGGCCGCGACGCTCTCCCTGGCGTGTTCCAGGGCGTATTCGAGCGTGAAGCCGAAGTTGTTGCGGTATCCCCCGTCTCGCAGCGTCACATCGAGATTGGTGACCATGTCTCCTCCGTTGACTGTCCGAGGTGGCGGCTGGGAGGGCGAGAATGGTGGTTCGTATCGTGCACCGCAGCGAAAAATCGGTGTCAATGGATAACTGACACATGGTGGCGATTTCCCCCGTCCCCCGTCGCCCAGATCGATGCATTCAAGAATGCCGGATGAAACCGGAATTCTTTTGGGGCGCAGCTAATGCGTAGTCACTTCGCCGGCCGAGCCCCCCGAAGCGGAATGGATGCTAGCGGTGTCGGCGCGGGAAGTGCAAGGTGAAGATGGCAGTCGAAGGCCACTCGCCGAGTACGCCGAATTCATTGAAGAAATTTACTTTCCATATACCGTTGCTGTGGGGGCTGTTTGACCTGCGCGGTCTGTCACGCGTCAAGTCCAGCATCGGTGCGCGAGTCGTCCAAGACTCAATTCGCACTGGTATCGATCATGATCGGTGATGATTCCAGGTGGCTGCCGCCATGGCATACTCACCGGACTCGCCCGCGAAACCGAACGTTCAAATTCGTGTTACAGGGTGGCGTACGACAGCGTTGTCAATCAAGAGCCGCGAAGGAGTATCAGTGATAGCCGGTCCGGTGCCGCTCGACGGCCTCGACGCCGTTCCCTGGGCGGACCTCGCGCACGCGTACGGCTCCGCCGCCGACGTCCCCGCGATCCTTCGCGCCCTGGCGCGTCCCGGGCCCGACCCGGAGCGGGAGGAACGCCTGGACGAACTGGACACCGCGATCTACCACCAGGGCGGCGCCGTGTACGCGGCGGGCGCGGCGGCCCTGCCCTTCCTCCTCGAACTCGCGGCCGCCCCCGGTCTGCCCCTGCGGGCCGCGATCGTGGAACTGCTCGGCCAGTTCGCGGCGTTGCCCAACGACATGCGTGAGCCCTGGAGTTCGGACGAGCACGCGCGGTCCTGCCGCGCGGCGCTCACCGCCGGCCACGACCTCCTGGTCGCGCTGCTGGACGACACCGACCCCGCGGTTCGTGCCGCCGTGGCCGACCTGCTGTGGGAGTACGCCCGCTGGTCGCCGCGCGCGCAGGACGCCGCCCGGGCGCTGGCCGACCGCGACGCGGTGGAGCCCGACCTCGCGCTGCGCGTGTCGCTGCGCCTGGCGGGCGCCCGGGCGGCGGCCGGGGCGCGCGCGTCCGGCTCCCCCTCGGCCGCCCCGCTCGCCGCCGCCGTACGCCGCCTCGTCGAGGCGGTCGGCAGGGACGCGGACGCGCTCACGCTCGCCCGCCTGGCGGCGGCCCGGCGGCTCGACCCGGCCGCCGCGACCTGGCGGGACCTCCTCGACGCGGCCCTCGCACCGGCCACGCCCCACCACGCCTACCCGGCCTGGCGCGAGGACGGCGCGCACCTGGCGACGGCCCTGTGCGCCCTGTGCGGCGATGACCCGGCAGCCCACCTGGACGTCGTCCGCGCCCTGATCGGCCATGAGCACCCGCGGGTGCGCGGCGGCGCGCTCCAGGCGGCCGGTGACGCGATGCTCCGCCGCCGCTCGGCCGTCCCGGCGCTGGTCCCGCTGCTCGGGGTGGCCTTGGAGGATCCCGAGCCGGAGAACCGGGCGCGGGCCGCCGACCTGCTGGCCGCGGCGGGCGACGCCGGTGCCGTGTTCGACGACCGCCTCGCCGCCGCGCTCGACGATCCGCACCGCCCCACAGCGCTCCGCGCCGCCTGGGCACTGGCCCGGCACGGCGACGTACGCGCCGTACCGGCCCTGACCCATGCGCTGGACCACGAGGAGGACGACGGGTTCGGGCCCTCCGCCCATTACGGCGGGAACTTCTACTGGTTCACCCGGCCGCCGTTGCGGGAGGCCCTGGAGGCGTGCGCGCCGGCCCACGGACCGCTGCTGGTGCCCGCGCTGCGCTCCGTGGGCC
>NZ_MUNF01000673.1 GCF_002154555.1 Streptomyces murinus | reverse complement strand
GGGTGAGGGGTGAGCGTCAGCCGAGCGGTGCCTTCGGGAATCTGCGTTCCTTCGCGCTCTTCTCCGTAGGCTGTTCGGCCTTGGCGACGGCGGCGTACTGATCGACGTACTCCTGCTCGGACAGGGTCAGGATGGCGTACATGATCTCGTCGGTGACGGCCCGCAGGACCGCCTTCTGCTGCTCCATGCCCGCGAAGCGGGAGAAGTCGAGGGGCTTGCCGAAGCGGATGGTGACGGGGCGGACGCGGGGGAGGGTCCTGCCGGGCGGCTGGGCCTCGAAGGTGCCGATCATGGCGCAGGGGATCACCGGGACGCCTGCCCGCAGGGCCATCACGGCGACCCCGACCTTGCCCTTGTACAGCCGGCCGTCGTGCGAGCGTGTCCCCTCCGGGTAGATGCCCAGCAGTTCGCCCTTGTCCAGCACCCCGAGGCCCTCGCGGATCGCGGCCCGGCCCGCCTCCTTGCCCGAGCGGTCCACCGGGATCTGTCCGGCGCTGCGGAAGAAGAACGCGGTGAGCCGGCCCTTGATGCCGGGCCCGGTGAAGTACTCGGCCTTGGCGAGGAAGGTGATGCGCCGCTTGAGGATCGCCGGCATCAGGAAGTGGTCGGAGAAGGAGAGATGGTTTCCGGCGATGATCGCGGGGCCTGTCGCGGGCACATGGTCCAGGCCCTCGATCCGGGGCCGGAAGACCAGCCTGAGCAGGGGACCCAGCAGAACGTACTTGAGCAGGTAGTAGAACAAGGGGGCCGCTCCTCACTCCGGCGGCTCGGCTGGGCCGCGAGGACAGCGTGCTGCCACTTGTCCCCGGGGGCAACCGGACCGGAGAGCTTGGCGCAATCGGCCCGGCATGATCCGAACGAAAGACCCTAGGGGCGCCCGCCGTCACCGACGCCGTGCGGATGCGGGTGGGCGGGGCGCAGCCGGGGTATGAGGGCCGGGACCCGGGACCGGTAGGCGTCGTACGCGGCGCCGAACTCGCCCGCCATCAGGGCGTCCTCGACACGGACCCGGCGCAGCAGCCAGGGGATCGCGGCGATCAGGAAGGCGGTCCAGAAGCTGAAGCCGCCGGTCAGCATCGAGCCGGTGATCAGGCCGAGGATGCCGGTGTAGATGGGGTGGCGGACCAGTCGGTACGGGCCGTCCGTGCGCAGCTCGTGATTCTGCTGGAGGGAGGGGACGCTGTCCCACATCGTGCCCAGGACCCAGCGGGACCACAGCAGCAGGGCGGTGGAGAGGAGGGCGAGCAGGGCGCCGAGCAGGGCCAGTTCGGGCTGCCAGAACTGGAGGTGCTCCCAGAAGCCCCGGGTGTGGTGGACCACGAAGAAGAACAGGGCCACGCCCGCGATCAGTAAGACCCGGCGTGGCGCGGAGGAGCGTGACGCGCGGAGCCAGCCGCGGACGCCGCCGTTGGCTCTGATGCCGAAGTAGGCGGCACCGAGGAGCCAGGCGGCGGCGAAGACCAGAAAGCAGACACCGGTGAGGGCGGCGAGCGCCGGACGCAGCGAGTTCATGCCCCAAGGCTGCGCCCCGCCCCCCATCGTCCACCAGCACCCACGGGTCGATGGAGATCTCTCCACCCACGGATGGAGAGCCCCCGAAGCCGACCCCGAGGGACGGGTTCGGGGACTCGGCAGAGCCTGAGCCCCCAGGGGGTTTCACAGGACTGGGCGTAGGGGGGCCGGGGCCCGGC
>NZ_MUNF01000672.1 GCF_002154555.1 Streptomyces murinus | reverse complement strand
AATCCTGTCGTCCCGACTCGAAAGAGTCGCGGATCAGGGGCGGTTTCGGAGAAATCCGGGACCGCCCCTCGATCGTTTTTGGGACCGGGTGGGGACCGGGTGTTCCTCGGCCCGGGTCCGCGGATGAGGACGATCGCGTGGTACGACGCGCTGAACGCGCCGGGGACGGCACGGCTCCCGACGCCGGCCATGACGGTACTCGCGCCGAACGCCGAGACCGGGCGCAGACCTCACCGGTCACGGAGGGGGACACGGGGCTGAGCGGACGGTAGCGGCGCGGGGTCGGTTCCGGAGGACAGGCGGTCCAGGAAGCCCGGCACGGTCGTCACCGGTCCCTCCCAGCCCAGTCGGCGGCCGAGCCGGGTCAACTGGGGCAGTTCCAGGCTCTCGTCGGTCGTGTCGGCGACATGCGCCGGCCAGTGGGCGACCGGGCCGTCCCAGGCGACCCGGCCGTTCGCCAGGACGATCACGCGGTCGAAGTGCTCCACGCAGAAGTCCATGTCATGGGTGATGGCGAGGACGGTGCGGCCCTCGGCGGCCAGGCTGTCGACCAGGTTCCCCAGCAGGACGATCGAGGCGTGGTCCTGACCGGTCGTCGGCTCGTCGAGGACGACGACCGGGGTGTCCATGGCCAGGACCGAGGCGAGGGCCACCCGCTTGCGTTCGCCGAGCGACAAGTGATGGGGGTGGGTGTCGCGGGCCGCCGTGAGGCCCGTCCGCCGCAGGGCCGACTCGACCAGCTCCGCGCGGCGCGCGGCCGGGAAGCGGAGGTTGCGTGGCCCGAATCCCACCTCCTTGACGACGCTCGCCGCGTGCAGCTGGTCGTCCGGGTTCTGGAAGACGAACCCCACGGTGCGGGCGAGTTCGGCGATGCCGAGCCCGTCGGTCGGCCGGCCGTCGATCTCGATGGTTCCGGAAGCCGGACGCTCTATGCCGACGAGGTGCCGTGCGAGGGTGCTCTTGCCCGCGCCGTTGGCACCGACGATCGCCACCCGTTCACCGGCCCCGACGCCGAAGGACACCCCGTCCAGGGCCGTGGTGCCGTTGGGGTAGCGGAACGTCAGGGAATCGATCCGTATGATCATCGTCGGTCTCCTCGGTCTCCTCGGTCGAGGCGGGTCACCGTCTCGCCGAATCCCTCGGCGGCGGCGTCGAGCGTCACCGGCAGCGGCTTCCGGTCCGGCCAGAGCCGCCGGGCCGCGGCACGGCGCGCGGCCACCGTGTAGCGCAGCGGTGAGACCCCCCATTCCTCCAGCCGTTCGTCCGCCAGTACCTCACCGGGCGGGCCCTGTGCCACGATCGCTCCCCGGTCGAGCACCAGGACGCGGTCGGCCGCGCGGGCCAGGCGTTCCATGCGGTGCTCGATCAGCAGAACGGTCACGCCCTGCTCCTTGAGGGTGCCGAGCGCCTCGAAGACCAGGGCGTTCCCGGCCGCGTCGAGCTGCGAGGTCGGTTCGTCGAGCACCATGACGGTCGGCCGCATGACCAGGATCGACCCGATGGCCAGCAATTGCTGCTGGCCGCCCGACAGTTCGTACGGCGACCGGTCGCGCACCCCGGTGAGTCCGAGGTCCTCCAGGACGGGGTCGATCCGGGCCGCCATCTCGTCCCGCGGGACGCCGAGATTCTCCAGGCCGAAGGCGATCTCCTCGCGTACGGAGAAGCGGGCGCCGGAGATCTGGTTGAACGGATTCTGCATGACCAGCCCGACCTCGCCGACCAGTCCCGACAGCGGCGTTTCGGCCAGGTCCCGGCCGTTGACCCGGACCACTCCCTCCGTCGTACCGCCGGTGAGATGGGGAACGGTGCCGCCCACCACGCCGGCCAGGGTGCTCTTGCCCGCACCGCCGCCGCCCACCACCGCGCACAGTTCGCGCGGGGCGACCTCGAAGGCGACATCGGTGAGGGCCGGCCGGGAGCCGGTGGGGTAGGTGAAGGAGAAACCCTTGACTTCGATCAACGCAGTACTCCCCAGACGTTCACGGTGACCGCGGCCGCGGCGCAGAGCAGCATCGCGGCGCGGAGGCATCGCTGTACCCCGCTGTCGGGGACCTCGGTGAGGCTCGTGGGGCGGCGGGTGGCGCCAAAGCCCCGGGTCTCCATGGCGGCGGCGCGTTCGCCCACGTCGGTGAAGGCGCCGAGGATCAGCGGGCCCATCAGCGGCACCAGCGCCCGCGCCCGGCCGCGCAGCCCGTGGATCACCTGGCCGCGTGCCTGCTGGGCATGGAGGATGCGCGTGGCGCGGCGGTTGAGCGCCGGCACGATCTGAAGCGCCGCCGACACGATGTAGATGAGGCTCGGCGACACGTTGCGTTCGCTCAGGGCGCTCATGAACGCGCCGGCGTGGGTGGTGAGGAGCAGAAGGAAGAACCCGCTCATCAGCACCAGGATGTGCAACGCCGTCTGAAGGGCGAAAGAGACGCCCTCGCGCTTCAGTTCCAGCGGGCCGAGCCGGGCGAGCACATCGTGGGCGCCGGGAAGAAAGAATCCCTGGATCACGAACAGGACCACGGTCACCGGAACCCAGAACGTGGCGAGCAGGAGGAGGAATCGGCGTAATACTCGCGCACCGATCGCGACCGGTAGGAGGAGGGCGGCGAAGAGCAGCAAGGGCCACCGGTAATCCACCACGGCGAAAGCGCAGACGGTCACCGTGACGGCGAAGGCGAGTTTCGTCAGGGGATTGAGCCGGTGAATCCCCGAAACGCCGTCCGCGTGGGCGGTGTTCCGCACGGTGTTCACGCCGCCCTCACCAACTCGGCCCGCGGTGCCAGGACGTGCCGGTCCCGGACGAACGGGAAGCGGTGCAGGAATCCCGGTGGCAGGCCCTTGAGAATGGCCATCGCGAGTACCACCGTCAGCGCCTTGTCGAGCGGATCGGCCACCAGCCCTTGCAGGGTGGCCGCCTTGAGCATGCCGTTCCCGAATGCCTGGAAGGTCGCGATGAGCGCGGACTGGCCCACCGATCCGCCGGCGTTGCCGAAGACGAAGGCGGTGATGGGGGCGGAGATGACGCCCGCCACCACTCCGATCAAGCCACCGGCGAGCACCGCGGTGGGCAGCCGCCGGAACATCCCGGCGCGGGCCAGCACGCCCGCGGTGAAGCCGATCATGGCCGCCGTCACGGCGTACGGCAGGGCGCCGGGGGTGATCGTCATACCCACGATGACGCTGGCCAGCGCCCCGGTGGCGGCCCCGGCGGCGGGCCCCGCGACGACTCCCACCAGCACGGTGCCGATGGAGTCCAGTTGCAGGGGAAGGCCGCTGAAATAGACGATCTTGCCCATCACGATGTTCACCGTGATGGCCACGGGTAACAGCGCCACGGTGGTGGGAGGCAGCCGGGCCACCGCGCCGGAGACGATCAGCAGGGCGCCGAGCGTGTAACCCACCAGTGCCAGCAGCGCGATCGGGCCACCCACGCCGTGCTTCGAGGTGGGGTGGACCGCGATGAGCCCCGCGTAGGTCACGAGCACCACGCCGGTGCCCCACCCGATGCGCCATCGCTCGTTCAGCCATGGCGGGGTGGAGCGATTGAAACCAGCCATTATTTGACCTCATTCCACCGGCGGTCAGGTAATTACCGGAAATTCAAGCGCGCACACTAGCAGGGGCTCTCCATTGGATGTCAACGCTCCGTGGCTTTACTGATTCATGGGCAACCGGGGAGGCGCGCGGAGACTGCAACTCCCCTGCGTAAGGGGTTGGTTGACAATGATCGGGTGGCTGGTGTGGGATCGTTCGGGTAGCTGGCCAACAGGTCACGATGGTTTGTCCCGGTGGACGCGAGGTGAACTCTTCGCCATCTCCCGGGCAGCTCTCAGAATTAAGGAACGCGACATGGATGTTTTCCGTTCTTTTGCTGATGCCTATACGTCCGGCCTCCAGACGGTCCTCGACGAGGGAAGCGACATTCCCTCGGTCCGCGACCCGCTCTCCAAGGCATCCGACTTCGGCCGCAACGACCGTCCCTACCGCGAAGTCATCGCCCACCGCAGCACGATCGAGGACCCGACGTCCTGTCTCGCCGTCACCCCGCACCTGCCGGTGAACCTCTCCTACTGCTTCGGTCTCCTCGCCTGGTCGCTCGACGGGCGCAACGACGTGGAGACCCCCGCGTACTACCGCCGGGGCGCCCATGAGTACTCGGACGACCAGCACACCCTCAGCGGCGCCTTCGGCCACCGGCTCATCACGGCCAACGGGAACCAGCTGGAGGAGGTCGTCGGCCGCATCGAGCGCGACCCCGCCCACCGCCGTGCCTTCGCCCTGGTGCTGGAGCCGCAGGACAACTTCCGGCAGTCGCGGGAATACCCCTGCGCCGTGGGCGTGCACCTCTTCCTGCGCGACGGCGCCCTCGTCTGGCTCACCGTGATGCGTGCCCAGCAGGCACTGACCGTCCTGCCCTACGACGCCTTCCTGTTCATGGGCCTCCAGCAGTACGCCGCCGGTCTGCTCGGGGTACCCGCCGGCCGTTACATCCACCAGGCCGGCACGTTCCACTTCTACGACAACGAGACCGCGCTCGCCCGGAAGATCACGGACGACCCGGCGGTCCCCGCCGCCCTGCCCGGCTTCCCCACCACCCCGGAGGGCGCCCGCGAGGCGGCGCGGGAACTCGTCGATCTCGAATCCCGGCTCCGTCAGGCGGCCTTGGCCAAGGACACCGCAGCGGTCGACAAGATAGCCGCGACGCCGGCCGTCACCGACTTCGCGGACGTGGCCCGCGCCTGCCTGGCCACCCACGCCTACCGCAAGCTCGGCGACACCACCTCCCTGGTGACCAGCCGCGCGACCGAGCCCGCCGTGGCCGAGCTGATCTCTTCGATCTGATCACCGGAATCGCAGGCCCCCACGTGATACTGACGGTTCGTCCACCCCTGGAACCGCGATGTCCCGCCCCCGCCGCCCGGC
>NZ_MUNF01000671.1 GCF_002154555.1 Streptomyces murinus | reverse complement strand
CATGTCACGGTCCGCCCGGCGGTGTCCCAGCTCGCCGGGCGGACCGTGACATGGCTCCCGCTGACGCTCGACTCGCCGTTCCACAGCGAGGACAGCTTCGCCCCGGCCGGCAGGTCGAACTCCAGGGTCCAGGTCTTCTCCTGCTGGGCGCTGTTGTTGGTGACGACGTACTGGCCGGTGTAGCCGGTGGACCAGTCGCTGGTCCTGGTGTACGCGGCGTTCACCCCGGCGGCGTTCGCCGTGCCCGTGAGCAGGAACGCGCCGCCGCCGACCACGGCCGCGGCGACGATGCCGCCTATCGCCTTGTTCCTGCCACTGATCCTGCGCCGGTGGGTGCTCATGCGCATGCCTGCCTTCGTTCGTCACGGGGGGTGTGGTGCGGCAGCACGCTAGCGAGCCGGAATCGGGCAAACCGCTTGATGCGGACGGCCGTTGCACTCCTTAGGGTTCGCTTAAGGAAGGGATCGGGGCCGGTTAAAGGTCGGGACCAGCCGGCGTGCCCCGCGCCGCCGCACGGCGCCCCGGTGTCCCCGCCGCTGCGGCCCGCGCGCGTCCCGCTGGAAGCGGATGCGTATCTCGCTGCCGCCCAGCACCGAGGCGCCGATGCGGACGTCGCCGCCGGTGGACTCGGCGAGCCGGCGCACGATGTCGAGGCCGAGCCCGGTCGAGCCCGCGGTCCCCGAGCCCCGGCCGCGGGCCAGCGCCGCCTCGGGGTCGGGTATGCCGGGGCCCGCGTCGGAGACCAGCACGATCACCGCGTCCTCGCCCTGGTGCACGTCCACCGCGAAGGCGGTGCCCTCCGGGGTGTGCCGGAAGACATTGCCGAGCAGGGCGTCGAGGGCGGCGGCCAGCTCGGCGCGGGCCACGGGTATCCGCACCGGGCGGTCCACCCCGGCCACCCGCCAGGTGCGGCCCTCGTCCTCGGCGAGCGCGGACCAGAACTCCATCCGCTCACCCACCACTTCGGCCGCGTCGCAGCCGGCGCCGGTTCCGGGCGCGGTCGTCTGGGGCTTGGCCTCGCGCGCCGTGCGGATGATGGTGTCCACCTCGCGCTCCAGCTGGGCGACGGCCGCGCGGGTCTGCTCGGCGGCCGGTCCGGCGCCCAGCGAGGCCGCGTTCAGCCGCAGGACGGTCAGCGGGGTGCGCAGCCGGTGGGAGAGGTCGGCGGCCAGCTCCCGCTCGCCCGCGAGGAGCCGGACGACCTGGTCGGCCATGGAGTTGAACGCGACCGCCGCGAGCCGCAGTTCGGTCGGGCCCTCCTCCGGCACCCGGGCGCCCAGCTCGCCCTCGCCCAGTTCGCGCGCGCCCTCGACCAGCCGGCGCGCGGGCCGCACCATGCGCACCCCGAGCCGGTCGGCGACGGCGACCGAGCCGACGATCAGCGCGAGGCCGACACCGGCCAGCACCGCCCAGGCGGTGCCGACGCCGTTGGTCACCTCGGACTCCGGGACGTACACCTCGACCACGGCGATCGCGCCGGAGCCGAGCGCCACGGGTTGCAGCAGGGCGAAGCCGCCGGTGACGGTGGTGGTGGAGGCCCGGCCGAGCCGTCGTACCGCCTGGATGTCATGGCCGGTGGCGCGGGAGGCGCCGATGTCGAGCGCGCCGCGGGCGCCCTCGGCGGGCAGGTGGACGGCCATCCCGGAGTCGGCGCCCGCGGCGGCCACCACCCGCTCCAGCTCCTCCCGGTCGGTGGTGATGGACAGCGCGGGCGCCACGGCGGCGGCCTCCCGCTCGGCGCCCGCGAAGGCGCGGTCGCGGGCCATCTCCCGGACCACCAGGCCGAGCGGCACGGCGAAGGCGACGACGACCATGGTGGTGACCGCCAGGCAGACCTTGACCAGCGCCCACCTCATCGCGCCGGCTCCGGGTCCGCCGGGGGTTCCAGCTTCACGCCGACGCCCCGCAGCGTGTGCAGATAACGCGGCCTGGCCGCCGTCTCCCCCAGTTTCCGGCGCAGCCAGGACAGATGGACGTCGATGGTCTGGTCGTCGCCGTACGACTGCTGCCAGACCTCGGCGAGCAGTTCCCTGCGGGGGACGACGACGCCGGGGCGGCCGGCGAGGAAGGCGAGCAGGTCGAACTCGCGGCGGGTGAGGTCGAGCCGGGTGCCGTCCAGCTCGGCCTGGCGGCGCAGCGGGTCCACGGTCAGACCGCCGACGCGCAGCACGGTGGAGGGCGGGACCTCGCCGCCGGTGGCGCGGGCCCGGCGCAGCACCGCCGAGATCCGGGCGGAGAGATGGCCCACGGAGAACGGCTTGGTCAGATAGTCGTCCGCCCCCGCGTTCAACAGCCGTACTATCTCCGCCTCGTCGTCCCGGGCGGTGGCGATGATGACCGGCACGTCGGTGATGCCGCGCAGCATCTTCAGGGCCTCGGAGCCGTCCAGATCCGGCAGTCCGAGGTCCAGGATGACCACGTCGAAGCGGTGATGGGCGACCTCGCGCAGCGCCTCCAGTGCCGTACCGACGGAGCGCACGGTGTGCGAGGCGTCGGTCAACTGCCGGATGAGCGCGGAGCGTACGAACTGGTCGTCCTCGACCACGAGCAC
>NZ_MUNF01000670.1 GCF_002154555.1 Streptomyces murinus | reverse complement strand
CTGCGCCCGCGGACCCCCGCTGTCGGGCTGCGGCCTCCGTCCTCAAACGGCGGCACGGCTGGAGGACTACCTGTAGTCCTTCCAGCCCGTCCGGCGTTTGAGGACGGAGGCCGCAGGCCGACAGCGGGGGTCCGGGGGCGCAGCCCCTGGTACGGCGGGGAAAACTCCGGTGCCGAGCCCGCTCCAGTTGCCCAAGATCGGCCGACGCGCCGGGCGTCATTGGCACTCCGCTTGACCGAGTGCTAATCCCGGTCATAGTCTCGGCTCTGGCACTCCCCACTGGAGAGTGCCAACAAAGCGACGGGCAGGTCCGGCACCCGCGACGACGGATCGACCTGGTCGCCACCTCAGACAGTTAACCCCGTGAGATCTCCGAAGGGGGAGGTCGGATCGTGACGACCGCCAGCACCAAGGTTGCCATCAAGCCGCTCGAGGACCGCATCGTGGTCCAGCCGCTCGACGCCGAGCAGACCACGGCCTCTGGCCTGGTCATCCCGGACACGGCGAAGGAGAAGCCCCAGGAGGGCGCCGTCCTCGCCGTCGGTCCGGGTCGCTTCGAGAACGGCGAGCGCCTGCCGCTCGACGTCAAGGTCGGCGACGTCGTCCTGTACAGCAAGTACGGCGGCACCGAGGTGAAGTACAACGGCGAGGA
>NZ_MUNF01000067.1 GCF_002154555.1 Streptomyces murinus | reverse complement strand
TGGACGAGCCGGCCACGGCGGCCGAGGTGGCGGCCCGCCCCGACCACGACCTGACCGACGCGGAACGCACCGCCCCGCCGCACCCCGCGCACCCCGCGTACGCCATCTACACCTCCGGCTCCACCGGGCGCCCCAAGGGCGTCGTCGTCGCCCACCGCAGCGTCGTCAACCTGGCGGCCTGGGCGGGCGAGACCTTCACCGCGGAGCAGCTCTCGCGGGTGCTGGCCGCCACCTCGCTGAACTTCGACGTGTCCGTCTTCGAGATGTTCGGCCCGCTGCTGAACGGCGGTTCGGTCGAGATCGTGCCCTCGCTGCTGAGCCTCGCCGATCCGCCCGCCGGCCGCCCCTACACGGCGTCCCTGGTGAGCGGTGTGCCCTCCGCGCTGGCCCACATCCACGGCACCGGCGGACTGAAGGCCCGGGCCCGCACGGTGGTCATGGCCGGCGAACCGCTGTCCGCGAAGGCCGCGAACGACGTCCGCGGTGCCCTCGGCGCCGAACTCGTCGGCAATCTGTACGGACCCACCGAGTCCACCGTGTACGCCACCGCGTGGTTCACCCGGGACGACGTCCAGGGCCTCCCGCCGATCGGCAGGCCGCTGCGCAACACCCGGACATACGTCCTGGACGCGGCACAGCAGCCGGTGCCGGTGGGCGTCGTGGGCGAGCTGTACCTCGCGGGCGAGGGCCTGGCGCACGGCTATCTGCACCGCCCCGGCCTCACCGCTGACCGCTTCCTGCCCGATCCGTTCGGGGGCCCCGGCACCCGGATGTACCGCACCGGTGACCTGGTCCGCTGGAGTGCCGACGGCGAACTGCTCTGCCTCGGCCGCGCCGACCAGCAGGTGAAGATGCGGGGCTACCGCATCGAACTCGGCGAGATCGAGGCGCATCTGTCCGGCCATCCCGACGTCGAGCAGGCCGTCGTCGCCGTGCAGCGGCTCGCCTCCGGCGACCAGCGGCTCGTCGCCTACACGCTGGGCCGGCGGCCGGTGTCCTCCGACGCGCTGCGGGAACACCTGGAGGGCCGGCTGCCCGGGTACATGGTTCCCGGCGCGTACGTCCGCCTGGACGCCCTCCCGCTGAACGTGAACGGCAAGGTCGACCGCTCCGCCCTGCCGGAACCCGAAGACGACGGCGGGACGGAGGGAACCCACGTCCCCCCGACGACCCCGCTGGAGAAGGACCTGGCGGAGATCTGGTCCGACGTGCTCTCCCGGGACCGGGTCGGGCTCACGGACAACTTCTTCGCCCTCGGCGGTCACTCCCTCCTCGTCACCCAGCTGACCGCCCGTATCCGGCAACGCCTGGGCGTGGTGCTCGGCCTGCTCGACGTCTACACCACCGAGAACCTGGGCGAACTCGCCCAGACCATCGCGCGCATGAACGGCCTGACGCAGTGACTCCCGTGTCCCGAAAGGGGAATGCAGTGTCCATCGAAGGCACTCCGCTCGTAACGCCCGGCCACACCGCCGAGGCGGTACCGTTCCGGCTGGCTCCGCAGGTGCGCGAGCAGGTGTCGCGGACGGCCCGCCGGCACGGGGTGGCCGAACCCGCCGTCCTGCTCGCGGCCCTGCTCGCCACGCGGTTCCGCCACTTCCGCCGTGAGAACGCCGAGGTCGTCGCGGGCCCCGACGACCGGCGGCCCGCGGTGCTCACGGTCACCGGTGACGCGGCCTTCGCGGACGTGCTCCGCGCCGCGGACCGGGCCCTGACCACCGGGCCCGGCACCGGGCCGGTGGCCGACGCGCTGCCCGACGGGACCGTCGAGCGGATCGTCTTCGAGCACACGCCGGGTGCCACCGGCCACGCGTCGGCCGCCGCCGGGGAGCGCGCGCCGGACGGCCGCCTGCACTGCGTCGTACGGATCGCCGATCAGGACGTCACCGGCTCCCTGGGGTGCGGCTCGCTGCCCTCCGACTGCACGGCCGGGGAATGGGCCGCCCGCTTCCTGACCCTGCTCGCCGACGCCGTCCGGCGCCCGGCGGCCCGGGTCGACGAACTCGCGCTGCTGACAGAGCGGTCGCGGGACGACATCGCCGCGGCGGCCAACAGCGGCTACGAGGACTACCGGGGACTGCGGACCCTGCACGAGGCGTTCGAGGAGTCCGTGCGGCGCCACCCCGACGCCGTCGCGGTGGAGGCGGGGGGCCGGTCGGCGACCTACGCCGAACTCGACGGCCGGGCCAACCTGCTGGCCCACGTCCTCGCGGCCGCCGGCATCGGCGCGGAGAGTCTGGTCGCCGTCTGCGTGGAACGCTCGGCGGATCTCCTCGTGGCCCTGCTCGCGGTCCTCAAGCGAGGAGCGGCGTTCGTGCCGCTGGAGCCGATGCTGCCGGCCGAACGCGTGGCGGTCATCACCGGTGACGCGCGGGTCGCGGCCGTGGTGGTGCAGGACGGCCGGACGGAACGGCTCGACGGCCTCGGCGTCCCGCTGATCCCGGTGCCCGCCGAGGGCGGTGAGCCCGCCGCGCCCCCGGTGACGGTCTCGCTCGACCAGGCGGCGTACGTGTACTACACCTCGGGATCGACCGGCACCCCCAAGGGCGCCGTCATCGATCACCGCTGCGCGGCGGGCCGCCTGGAGTGGCTCGGCCGGCGCTACGGCCTGCGGCCGGGCGACCGGGTCGTCCACAAGACGCCGCTCATCTTCGACGTGGCGATCTGGGAGCTCTTCGGCCCTCTGGCGGCCGGGGCGACCGTCCTGATGGCGGACCCCGGAGCCGAGTCCGACGTCGTCCACCTCGGACAGCTCTTGTCCACCGAACGGGTGGTGTTCGCGCACTTCGTCCCGTCGATGCTCAACGCCTACCTCAACCTCGCCCCGGAGGTGGACTGCCCCGACCTGCGCTGGGTGCAGCTGTCCGGGGAGGCGGCGAGCGCGAGCCTCCTGGAACGGTTCGCCGAGCGCTTCACGGCGGAGCTGCACAACCTGTACGGGCAGACCGAGACGTCCGAGGTGGCCGGTTGGGAGGGCCGCTCCTACGACGGCCGGGGCGGCCTGCCCATCGGCCGGCAGATCGGCGTCTACCGCCTGTTCGTCCTCGACGAGGCGCTCCGCCCGGTGCCGCCCGGAGTCCCCGGCGAGCTGTGCGTGTCCGGCATCGGCGGCCTCTCCCGAGGGTATCTTCGCCGGCCCGCTCTGACCGCGGACCGGTTCGTGCCGCACCCGTACCCGATGGCGCCCGGGGAACGGCTCTACCGAACCGGCGACCTGGTGGCCATGGACGCCGAAGGCAACGTCCAGTACCTCGGACGGCTCGACAACCAGGTGAAGATCCGCGGCTGCCGGGTGGAGACCGGAGAGGTCGAGGCGGTCCTCGCCGGCCACCCCGCGGTCCGCGAGTGCGCCGTCACCGTCTTCCGGGACGAGGACGGTGCCGACCAGCTCGCCGCGTACGTCGCCGGCGACGACTGGGACGTCTCCGGCCTGGCCGCCTTCGCCGAACAGCGGCTGCCCGGCTACATGTTGCCCGCGGTGTACGTGCCGCTCCAGGAGCTGCCCCACACCCCCTCGGGCAAGCTCGACCGGCGGGGGCTGCCCGCACCGAGCCTGGACGACCGCCAGGCGCGGGCCGGCGCGGACTCGGCGCAGAGCGAACTGGAGGAGCAGGTGGCCGGCCTGTGGCGGGACGTGCTCGGTGTCGAGCGGATCGGCCGCACCGACAACTTCTTCGCCGTCGGCGGCAATTCGCTGAAATCACTCCAACTCCTCAACCGGGTGAACGCCACCTTCGGCGTACAGGTCGCCGTCCGTGACTTCTTCGCCCTGCCGACGGTC
This sequence comes from Streptomyces murinus, assembly GCF_002154555.1. Classification (GTDB taxonomy): domain Bacteria; phylum Actinomycetota; class Actinomycetes; order Streptomycetales; family Streptomycetaceae; genus Streptomyces; species Streptomyces murinus. Next base: position 18,924 of record NZ_MUNF01000067.1, on the reverse strand, counting down.
GAGGGAGTGGCCGACGCGATCGAGAAGGCGCTGACCGAACTCGTCGCCGGCTTGTCCGAGGAAGAGGCTGCTAGGCTGCTCAGCACTCTCTAGGCTCCCCGGGGACGGAACGCACAGCAGTGGAAAAGGCGGCCGGGAGGGCCTTCTCTTGAGCGCACACAAGGCCGGACTCCGGATCGAGGGCGCGACGGAGAACAATCTCCGCGATGTCGACGTGACGCTGTCCGAAGGCATCTCCGCGGTCGTCGGGGCCTCGGGTTCGGGCAAGTCCTCCCTGGTCTTCGACACGTTGTACCGGGAGGCCAGACACCGGTTCCTGGCCACGCTCCAGGGCGCGCAGGGGACCGTCCGGGCGGCCCGGGTCCGCGCGGTCCACGGGCTGCGGCCGGCCGTCGCGGTCGGCCAGAACGTCCTCAACCGCAACCCCCGTTCCACGGTCGCCACCGCGGTCGGCGTCCATCCCTTCCTCCGCGTGATCTACGCGCGGTTCGCCGTCCTGCGCTGCCCGCGCTGCGGCGAGGTGACGCAGACGACGTCTGCCGAGGAACAACTGGCCCTGCTGCGGACGGCGGCGGCGACGACCCCGGTCGAGGTCGTCGCCCCGCTGGTCCGGGGCGCCCTGGGCACGCACGGCCGGCTCCTGGCCGGCCTCGCCGACCGCTTCGGGGCATTGTGCGTCACCGTGGACGCGGCGCCCTGGTCCGGTGCCCCGCTCGACCCCGGGCTGCCCCACACCGTCGAGGTACGGGTCGGCACCCTCGCCCCGGGCGACGACGCACGGGCCGCCCGCGCCCTCCTCGACGCGGTCGCCGCGCTCGGCTCCGTACAGGTGAAATTCCGTACGGCAACGGGCTTACGGGTCCTGTCCCGTGCCCCGCTGTGCACCTCCTGCGGCGCGGCGCTCCCCTCGGTGCGGCCCCAGGACTTCAGGGCCGACGGGCCGGAAACGGCCGGGTACGAACTCGCCGGCCTGACCCTGCCGGCCTTCCTCCGGCTCGATGTGAGCCGGGCCCGCGCGGCACTGGCCGGCACCGCGCTGCCGCCGCAGGCCGACAACGCCTCACGACACGTCCTGCGCCGCCTGGACGCGCTCGACGCCCTCGGCCTCGGCTACCTCACCCTGGACCGCTCCTCGCCGACCCTGTCCCGGGGCGAGGCCCAGCGGCTGCGGATCGCGGTCCTGCTCGCCAACGACGTCGAGGACCTGCTCCACATCCTCGACGAGCCCACCATCGGCCTGGACCCGGACCAGGTGCGCGGGCTCCTCGGTGAACTCGGCCGCCTGGCCGGCCCGGTGGTGCTGGTGGAGCACGACCGTACCGCCGTCGCGGGCGTCGAACGGGTCGTGGAGATCGGACCGGAGGCCGGCTCCGGCGGCGGACGCGTGGTGTTCGAGGGGACGCCCGAGGAACTGTGGCGGGCGGACACCGTCTCCGGCCGCTGGTTCTCCGGCCGGGAACGACTGGTCCCGCCCGCGGGCGCGGCGGCCGACGCCGGCGGCGCCCGGCTCACCGTCCGGCAGGCGGACGCCCACAACCTGACCGGCTTCGACTGCGCGTTCCCGATCGGCGCGCTCACCGTGGTCACCGGCCCGTCGGGCGCCGGGAAGAGCACGCTGGTCCGCGAGGTGCTGGTCGCCTCCCTGGAGGCCGGCGAGCCCCGGGGCTGCGCCGCGCTGGAGGGGCCGGCGATCAGAGCGCTGACCGTCGACCAGTCGCCCATCGGGGTCAACCCGCGCTCCAACCCCGCCACTTACACCGGCCTTGCGGACCGCATCCGTGCCGTGCTCGCCGCCGCGACCGGCAGCCCGGCAGGCACCTTCTCCTTCAACCGCTCCGAAGGCGCCTGCCCCACCTGCGCCGGCATGGGATCCGTCGAGGTCAAACTGCGCTTTCTGCCCTCCGAATGGGTGCCGTGCGAGGCCTGCGGCGGACGGCGGTTCGGCGCCGACGCGCTGGCGGTACGGGCCGAACTCGCCGACGGAGCGACGTACTCCGTCGACGAGATCTACGACCTCAGCGTGCGCGAGGCGCTCCCGCTGTTCTCCCCCGACGGCCGGGCCCGCCGGATCATCCAGGCCCTGCTGGACGTCGGGCTCGGCTATCTCCGTCTGGGGCAGCCCTCCCCGACCCTGTCCGGCGGCGAGGCGCAGCGGGTGAAGCTCGCCAAGCAGCTCGCCGCCACCAAACCGGCCCAACTGGTGTACCTGGACGAGCCCTCCACCGGCCTCCACCCGGCGGACGTGCCGCGCCTGGCCGCCCTGCTGCGCGGTCTCACCGACCGGGGCAGCACGGTCGTGGTCGTCGAACACAACCAGGACATCGCCGCCATGGCGGACTGGACCGTCCGGATCGGACCGGGCAGCGGCCCCGACGGCGGCCAACTGCTGCACGCCGGTCCCCCCGCGCCGCCCACGGCGCAACCGGAACGGCCGGCCGTACCGGCCAGGCGCCCGCGGCAGGCCCGTACCGTCGTGGAGATCCGCGGCGCCCGGGCCAACAACCTCCGTGACGTGTCGGTGGACATCCCCAAGGGCAAGCTGACCGCGGTGGTCGGCGTCTCCGGCTCGGGCAAGTCGTCGCTGGTGCGGGACGTCCTCGAAGCCGAGGCCACGCGCCGGCTGCTGGAGTCGCTCTCGCTGTACGAGCGCCAGTCGGTGCGCGAGGGCCCCGAGGCGGAGGTCGGCTCGCTCACCGGACTCGGGCCCACCCTCGCCGTCGGCGCCGACGGACGCGCGCCCGGCCTGCGCAGCACCGTCGGCTCCAGCACGGAGCTCAGCCCGCACCTCGGTGTCCTTCTGGCCTATGCGGGGGCCCGCCGGTGTCCCGACTGCGGTGCGGAGCAACGGCGTTCGGGACACCGGCCGGGCAGCCCCTGGAGCTGCGCGGGCTGCGGCCGGCCGGGCACGCCGGCCGAGCCGGCGGACTTCTCACCCCTGCGCTACGAGGCCGCCTGCCTGCGCTGCCACGGCATGGGCACGGTGTCCCTCCCCCTGGTGGAGCGGCTGATCCACCGGCCCGAACGCCCGCTGTGCGACGGCGCGATGTACTCGCCCGGCTTCTATCCCCGCTCGTACCTGTCGAAGCCCGCCAACGGCGGCTACTGGATGCTGCTCGCGCTCGGCGAACGCCACGGCTTCGACCCCGAGCGCACCCCCTGGCGCGAGATGAGCCCGGCGGCACAGGAAGCCTTCCTCTTCGGCGAGGAAGAGGTCACTCTCTCGCCCGAGGCGCGGGTCACCCCGTCCGCGACGGTCCTGTGGCGCGGTGTCTTCCGCATCATGGACGGCTGGGACGTCGGCGGCCTGTACACCGAGCGGGTGCCGTGCCCCTCCTGCGGGGGCGGCCGGCTGCGCCCGCAGTTCCTGGACCAGCGCGTCGCCGGCCTGAACCGGCACGATCTGCACCGCGAGCCGGTCGACACCGTGCGGGCCGCCCTCGCCGGGCTGCGGCTGCCCGAGGGAACACCGGGCTGGGCCGTGCGCTCGCGTGCCGTCGCCCTGCGCCGGCTCGGCTTCCTGAGCAGGGTCGGCATCGGCCATCTGCACCTGGACCGGATGGCCAACACACTGTCGGCCGGGGAGCTTCAGCGGGTCCGGCTGACCGCCCTGCTCGGTGCCGAACTCACCGGGATGACCGTGCTGTTGGACGAACCCTCGCGCGGTCTGCATCCGCGCGAGGCCGACGTCCTCGGCGAGGTCCTGGACGAACTGCGCGACCAGGGCAACACGGTGGTCCTCGTCGACCACGACGCACGGCTGATCCGGCGGGCCGAGCACCGGATCGTGATGGGGCCGGGAGCCGGCCGCGACGGCGGCACCGTCCTCGCCTCCGGCAGCGCGGCCCAGGTGCGCGAGGACCCCCGGGCGCGCCGCCTCCTCGACCACCCGCTGCCCGCCCGAGCCGCCGGTCCGCGCGCCGAACCCACCGGCTGGCTGACCGTGCGCAAGCCCACCGAGAACAACCTCGACGGCCGGGACGTCCGCCTGCCGCTCGGTGTGCTCGCGGGGGTCTGCGGCGTCTCCGGCTCCGGCAAGTCGACCCTCGCACTCGGCATCCTGGCCCGCGCCCTGGCCCCGCGCAAGCTCACCACCTCGGCCGCCGCGACCCCGGTGGCCCCCGGAGCGCACGAGCGGATCGAGGGCGCGCCCCGGTCCGTGCGGCACATGGACCAGAGCAGCGTGGGCATCACCTCTCCCGGCGCCTACCTCAAGGTCCTCGCCCCGCTGCGGGAGTTGTACGCCGACTCCGCGGACGCCCGGCTGCGCGGCCTCGGCGCCGCCGACCTCCAGCCCCGCTGCGACGGCTGCAAGGGCAAGGGGAGGGTCGCCGAGGACATGGGCTTCATGCCGACCGTGCGGCGGCCCTGCGACGCCTGCGGAGCCACCGGCTACCGGGCCGAGGTCCGGGAACTGACGGTACGCGGGCACAGCCTGCCGGAACTGGAGCGGCTGAGCGTCGAGGAGGTCCTCGACCTGTGGGCGGACGTCGAGACGGTCGCCGGACCGCTGCGCGGGGCCGTGGAACTCGGCCTCGGGTACCTCGCCCTCGGCCAGGGCCCCGGCTCGCTCTCCGGTGGTGAGCGCCAGCGGCTCAAGCTCGTCCGCGAGATCGCCAAGGCGAACGACCGGCCCACGCTGTACATCCTGGACGAGCCCACGACGGGGCTGCACGACGCCGACGTGGAACGGCTGGTACAGGCCCTCGACGGCCTGGTGGCCGGGGGGCACGGCGTCCTGGTCGTGGACCACGATCCCCGGCTGCTCGCCTGCTGCGACTGGCTGGTCGAACTCGGGCCGGGCGGCGGCCCCGAGGGCGGACAGGTCGTCGCCGAGGGCACACCTCGGACGCTGGCGGCCCAGGACACCGCGACCGCCCCCTATCTGCGTGAGGTGCTGTCATGACGGAGTCCGCCTGGCCGCTGCTGTGCGACCCCTCCCCGGCGCTGCGCTGCCGCGTCCTGCGGGAGCTGCTGGACGTACCGCCGGACGATCCCGAACTGGTGGATCTGCTGGCCCGCCGGTACGACGACCGGGAGGCGCTCGCCCTGCTGGAGAGCGAGCCCGGCGGACTCCAGGAGCTGAGCCATCTGCTGTGCCGGCTGGGCCGGCTCGGGCTCGACCGCCAGCACCCGCGGGTCGCCGAACTGGTGGAGCGGGTCTTCGCGCACCGCCGCGAGGACGGCTCCTTCCCCTTGACGGAATTCCGTACGGACGACCGTTACACGATGATCCCGCTCCAGGCCGCCCTGCCGTTGCGGGGCCTCGGCTCCGTCGGCGCCGCGACCGACTCGCGGGCCGAGAAGTCGTACGCCTGGCTGCTGGACCGCCGTACCGAGGACGGTTCCTGGCCCACGGGCCTGGTGGCCGGACAGCCCGGTGGCGTTCCCGGCTACCGCAAGCTGCCGGGCTCGCCGGGCTGCCGGGCCAACACGGAGGCGGCGCTGGCCGCCCTCGTGCTGCACCCGGCCCACGCGCGGTCCGAACCCGCGCGCCGCGCCGCGGATCTGCTGCTGCGGCGCGAGACCCGGGACGAGTGGGCGCTGGGCACCGAGATCGCCCGGCTGCACGGCCGGGAACGCGCGGCGGGATTCATCTCCCTGCACGCCCGTTTCGACCTCGCCTTCGTGCTGGAGCTGGTCTCCCGGACCGGGGTGTCGGCCCGGGACGCCCGGGTGACCGACCTGGTGGACTTCCTCGACGGGCTGCGGGGCCCGGCCGGGCTGTGGGAGCACCCCGCGCATCCGTTGCTGAGCCGCTGGCTGACCCTCGACCTGCTGGTGAGCATGCGCCGACTGCGGGACGGAGACTGGACGGGCGACGGCCCGCGCCTGCGTTTTTGCTCCGGCGACATCGCCGTCACGCACCACTGAGCGCCTCGCCGCGGATTTCCGCCGGGCATGCGGGACGCCGGCCCCCCGCAGTTCCGCGACTTCCTTCGCTGTTCGACTGAAAAAGCGAGTCAGTCGAATACCAGAGGAATCGGATAGCTTCTTTCTCGTCTTCCAGAAGTGCTTCCGTTCCTGTGGGGTGTGAACAGGTGAGTCAGCTCAGTGCCGGGAAAGCGCAGCTTCTCGAAAGACTCCGCAGCCGAAAAGCGGAAAAGTCCGGGACCGATATTCCCAAGGTGCCGCAGGGCACCCGGGTTCCGCTGCTTCCCGCGCAGGCCCGCATCTGGTATTTCACCAGGCGGTTCCCGGAGAGCGCGGAGTACAACCTCTTCGACGCGGTGACCCTCGCCGAGGCGCCGAGCGAGGAACAACTGGCCGGTGCCGTACGGAGTTTGATGGCGCGCCATGACGCCCTGCGGCTGCGCATCGTCGAGGTGGACGGCGAGCCGGCGCAGGAGGACCTCGGGTCCACCGAACCGCCCGTTAGCTGGTACGACCTCGGCGATCTGGAACCGGCGGCCGCCCGCGCCCGTGCCACCGCCCTGATCGAGGCGGCGGCGGCGGTACCGCTGCGCACCGACGAGGCACCGATGTTCCGCGTGCTCGCGCTGCGCCTGCCGGGCGGCCGGGCTATGCTGGCGCTGGGATTCCACCATGTGATCATCGACCACTGGTCGGTGGGCCAGGTCGTACAGGAGCTCACCCGGCTGCTGGCCGGCGAGCAACTGCCGCCCGCGCACGGCGTCGGCTACCTGGACTACTGCGCCGCCCACGCCGGGAGCTTCGACGAGGCCCGCCACGAGCGCGAACTCGCCTACTGGAAGGGCCGGCTCGGCGGCGAACTCCCGGTGCTGGACCTGCCCAAGGACCGCCCCCGGCCGACGGAGGAGACCCGCAGCGGGGAGATGGTGGACTTCCGTGTCGCCTCCCCCCTCGCCGCGCGGGTACGCCGCTTCGCCACCGCCGAGAACACCTCGGTCTTCGTCGTGCTGCTCGCCGCCTACCAGGCCTTCCTGGCCCGGCTCACCGGGCAGACCGACCTGGTGGTGGGCTCCCCGCTCGCCGGCCGCGACGACGAGACCGCCGAGAAGGTCGTCGGCTGCTTCGTCAAGCCGGTCGCGCTGCGCGGGGACCTCTCCGCGGCGTCGAGCTTCCGCACCCTGGTCAAGCAGGCCCAGCAGACGGTGCTGGAGGCACAGGACCATCAGTCGGTGCCCTTCGAACGGGTCGTCGCCGAGCTGGGCGTGGTCCGGACGCCGGGCGTCAACCCCGTCTTCCAGACCATCTTCGGCGTCCAGGACGGCTTCGCCGTCGGCACGGACGGCGACGGCGGCACGCTGATCGGATTCGACACCAAGTCCGCCCGTACCGATCTGTCGGTCTCCATCACCGACGAAGGCGACGGCATGCGCGGCCTGATGGAGTACTCCTCGGACCTCTTCCACCGCTCGACCGTCGACCGGTTCGCGCGCATGTACCTGCGCCTGCTCCAGGCCGTGGTGGACGAGCCCGAGACCTCCGTCGCCACCGCGCCGCTGCTCTCGCCGGAGGACCGTCGGCACATCCTGGACGGCCTCAACGCTTACGAGCGCCCGTCGTTCCCGTACCGCACCCTGGCCGAACCCTTCGAGGAGCAGGTGCGGCGCACCCCCGACGCGGTCGCCCTGGTGGGCGAGGAGGGGCAGCTCAGCTACGCCGAGATGAACGCACGGGCCAACCGGCTCGCCCATCACCTCAGGGAGCGCGGCGTGCGCCCCGGCGGCCGGGTCGCGATCTGCATGGAGCGCGGATTCCCCATGGTGATCGCGCTGTACGCGGTGGCCAAGGCGGGCGCGGCCTACGTCCCGATGGACCCGGACCTGCCCGAGGGCCGGATGGACTTCATGCTCGCCGACACCGAGCCGCAGCTGGTGCTCGTCGACGGCCCGGGGTCCCGCCGGCTCCCCGAGGGCCCCTGGCCGGTCCTGCGGCTCACCGGCGACGAGCGCCCCTGGGAGCACTGCTCCGCCGAGAACCCGCCGGTGACGGTCCCGGCCAACGCTCTCGCGTTCCTGCTGTACACCTCCGGCTCGACGGGGCGGCCCAAGGCCGTGGCCTACCCGGTGGACGGAGCCCTCGCCAACATCTTCTGGCTCCAGCGGTCCTACCCGTTCGGGCCCGGCGACGCGAACATCCTCAAGACGTCCTACGGCTTCGACGTCTCCACCTGGGAACTGTTCTGGCCGCTGTACAACGGGGCGCGTCTCGTCGTCGCCCGGCCCGGCGGCCACCGCGACCCCGAGTACCTGGTCCGGCTGATCGAGCGGTACCGGGTCACCACCCTCTTCTTCGTACCGACGATGATGGAGGTGTTCCTGGAGGCGGTGCCACCCGGCGGCTGCCGCTCGCTGCGCCGGGTCATCATCGGCGGCGAGGCGGTCAAGCCCAGGCTGCGGGACGCCTTCCACGCCCGCTTCGACGGCGCGTTCATCAACTGCTGCGGCCCCACCGAGGCGGGGACCGTCGTCGAGGGCGTCATCCCCCGGGAGCCGGGCGTACCCGTGCTGCCGCTGGGCCGGCCCTGCGGCAACTTCCGGACCTACGTCCTCGGACCCGGTCTGGAGGTACTGCCCGTCGGCGTGCCCGGCGAGATGTACATCGGCGGCGAGATCGGCCTGGCGCACGGCTACCACAACCGGCCCGCGATGACCGCCGACCGCTTCCTGCCGGATCCGTTCGGACCCGACGGCGGCCGGATGTACCGCACCGGCGACCTGTGCCGGTTCCGCGCGGACGGGGTGCTGGAGCACCTGGGGCGGATCGACCGGCAGGTGAAGGTCAGGGGGCTGCGCATCGAGCTCTCCGAGATCGAGTCGGTGATCCGCGACCACCCGGGCGTACAGGCGTGCGCCGCCCTCGCCCCCGGCGGCTTCGACGGCCGGATCGCCGCCTTCGTGGTGCCCGAGCCGGGCGCCGAACCCGACCCGGGCGAGGTGGAGCGCCACGCCCGCCACCTGCTGCCGACCCACATGGTGCCCGCGGCCGTCGTCGCCGTCGACCACATCCCGTACAACGTCAACGGGAAGATCGACGAGAAGGCGCTGCTGGCCCGGCTTGGCCATGAGGCCGCCGGTGTCTCGGCCGAACTCGTCGAACCCCGGGGCGAGACGGAGACCCGCCTTACGGCGGTCTTCCGCGAGGTGCTCGGCATCGGCGCGCTCAGCGTCGTCGACAGCTTCTTCGCGCTGGGCGGCCACTCCCTGCTGGTGTTCAAGCTGATCGCGGCCTGCACCCGGGATCTGGGCGTGCGTCCCACCGTCGGCGATGTGTTCGCCGCGCCCTCCGTGCGGGAGCTGGCCGTCCGCCTCGACGCGGAAGGGTGCACGGACGACGCCCTCGTGCCCCTGGTGCCGCCCGGGGGCCGGCCCATGGTCGTGCTGGTGCACGGTGCCGGCGGCTCGGTCCTGCCCTTCCACGCGGTCGCCTCCGCGCTCGGCGAGCGGTACGACGTGTACGGCCTCCAGGCCGTGGACGGCGCCCGGGAGGCGGAGTCCATCGAGGAGCTGGCGGACCGCTACGTCACCGCCGTCGACGCGGTCCGCGGCTCCCGGCCGCTGTTCCTGGCCGGCTGGTCCGTCGGCGGCTGCGTCGCGCTGGAGATGGCGCGCCGGTGGCAGGCGCGCGACGTCGAACTCGCGGGCGTCGCCCTGCTCGACAGCTGGCTGCCGCCTGCGGCCCTCGCGGACGAGCCGGCCGCACGGCGGGCACGGGAGGCGTTCGGCGCCATGGACCTGCTGGCCGGCGAGGGCGACGCGGCGGCCCGGCTGGCGGAACTCACGGAGGCGGCCGGGCACATCCCGGCCCTGCTGGAGCGGCACCGGGCCGCGTTCCTCCGGTACGCGCCCGAGCCCTACCCGGGCGCGGTGCGGCTGCTGCGGGCCGCCGAACCGTACCCCGACCCGCGCGTCGAATTCCCCGCGATCCTGCGGAGGGAGGACCACGGGTGGCGCGAGCGGATCCCGGACCTCGCCGTGAGCGAGATTCCCGGTAACCACTTCACTCTCATCTCGGAAGAGAATTCGGCGCATCTCGCCGGAGTCATTCACGAAATCGTCGACGACGTTCTCTCATTCGACGAGATCTAGGAATCTGGAGCAGCCGTGACTGATATCGAAATCACCGCCGAAGCGCGCAGCACGCTCGATGAGATCGTCGACCGCGAGATCGCCGAGGCCGGCCTCGGCCGGGCGGACAACCGCTTCTTCAGCTACGCCAGGGGATACACCACGGAGGATTTCACCGGTCCGCTGGCCGTCGCGCACCAGTGGCGTGCGATGACCAAGGCGTTCATGTTCACGACCCTGGCGGGTCTCGGCGCGACGGCTCGCCGGCTCAGCGCCCAGCAGTCCCCCTCGCTCGACGTCCTGGCCGCCTTCCAGACCATGTTCCGGGTCATCGGGGACGACCTGGCCAACCTCGCGTCCGTGTTCAGCGCGGTCGCCCCGAAGGGACCCGCGGGAACGCACTACGTGTGGTGGGAGGACTCCATCATCGCGCCGCTGGCGGAGCACGTCGAGGAGAGTGGCCGCCAGTCCGCCGCCCGGCTGCCCGAGGGCGTGCGGCGCCTGATCGAGAACATGGAGCGCTTCGCGGACTCCCCGCTCGGCGCCGCCGTACAGCTGCGCGTCGTCGAGACGATCGCGCTGGACATCGCCGTCGCCTTCCGCCGCGTCTACGGTCCACTGGAGGCGGGCGGCGAGCGGCTCTTCCCCGAGTCGGCGGACCTCGCCTGGATCGACTCGCACATCAAGGCCGAGACCTCGCACGCCGCACAGGTCAGCGACGACGAGACGGGCATGACCTTCCTCCTCACCACCGAGGCCGAGGCCCGTACCTTCGCCGAGCAGACGGCGGAGTACGCCGCCAGCTGGGCCGGGGCGCTCAACGCGTTCGCCGACTCCCTCGGCCTGCCGTCCACCGCCCCCGCCGCCCAGGCGGCCTGACCATGCACTCTCACCGGATCACCGCCCTGCCTCTGGACGAGGAACGGCTCAGCGCCGACCTCGCCGTCTCCGAGCGCTTCGTCTACAACGACTCCTACGCGGACTTCGTCAGCACCGGGCTGCTGCGCAGCACGATGCTCTGGAACCAGAGCGGCAGCCTGGACGAGGCGTCCCTCGGCGACTACGAGGGATCGGCCCGGCTCACGCCCCACGGCGAGGCCCTGCCCTACGTCCGGGAGCTGATCGGCCGCCTGTTCGATGTGCGGTATCTCAAGTACGCGCGCTTCATGCGGCTGGCGCCCGGCAGCGTCTACGTGCCGCACCGCGACTTCCTGGAACTCAAGTCGGACATGGTGCGCGTCCACCTCCCGCTCCAGACCGACGACACCGTGTTCGCCTCGGAGGAGAACACCGTCTTCCGGATGCGCCTGGGCGAGCTGTGGCGCCTCGACGCCACCCGGACCCACTCCGTCGGCTCCTTCTCCGACCGCGACCGCGTCCACATCGTCTGCGACTTCATCGCCGACAGCCTGGAGCAGGTCCTCGCGCTGGACACCCCCGCCGAACAGGAGCTCCCGGAGGGCAACGTCGCCGTACGCCCGCCGCTGACCGCGCAGGCGCGCCGGTCGCTGCTGGGCCTCGCCGAGGTCCTTGACGAGCACAACTACCAGGAGATCCAGACCCTCCTGATCAAGCAGCACTTCCGCACCGCCATCTCCGGCGACGAGGTCTTCGAGCTGCTGAAGGACATTGCGGCCGGCAGCGGCAGGGCCGATCTGCTGCACCGCGCCACCGCTCACGAGGAGTACTGCATGGTCAACAGGTGAGACCCGGCCGGCACCACCGTATGACGGAAACGGAAGGAGAGCAAGGACATGCGCTGGCAAGGAATCCATCTCGACGCCTGCGGAGCGGTTCTGGGCCACCGCGAGGAGACCTCGGCCGCGGTGGCGCAGGGGCGGTACGACGAGGCCGAGGCGGCGGCGGACGGCTATCTGTCCATCAGCGTCGCCGACGGCGGACCCGCCGTCGAACTGGCCGTCCAGGCCGCCGACCTGACCATGAGCCGCAGCACCGTCGAACCCGGTGACATCGACCTCGTCGTCCATTCGAGCTGTAGTCACCAAGGGCTCGACCACTTCGCCCCGGCCTCCTACGTCCAGGGCCGCACCATCGGGGGCCGCGCCGCCGCCGTGGAGGTCAAGCAGTACTCCAACGGCGGCCTGGCGGCCATCGAGATCGCGGCGGCCTACCTGGCCGCCCGGACCGAACGGTCCGCCGCCCTGCTGACCACCAGTGACGTGTTCGCCCTCCCCGCCTTCGACCGCTACCGCTCCGACAAGGGCGTGGTCTTCGGCGACGGAGGCACCGGGCTGGTGCTCTCCCGGCGGGGCGGCATCGCCCGGCTGCTGTCCACCGCCGTCATCAGCGACGGCACCTACGGCGCCGTGTACCTCGGCAACAAGCCCTTCGAGGAGGACGCGCGGGCGGGCGACGGCCCGGTCGACCTGCGCTCGCGCCGCGACGAATACCTCTTCGAGAACGGCGAGCTGCTGCTGCGGATCGTCCAGTCGCTCACCGAACGGCAGCAGGAGAGCGTCAGCGTCGCCCTGGCCGACGCGGGCCTCGACGCCGGGGACATCGACCGCTGGGTCCTCACCAACGTCGGCCGCACCCTGGACGACGTCGACTTCCGGGCCATGTTCGGCATCCAGGACGACCGGACCACCTGGGAATGGGGCCGCAGGGTCGGACACATCGGCGCGGCCGACCAGATAGCCGGCCTGACCCACCTGCTGGAGACGGGCGCGGTGAACCCCGGCGACCGGGTCGCGCTGTGCGGCATCGGCATGGGATTCACCTACGCCTGCGCCGTCGTCGAGATCCTGGAGCGGCCACGCTGGACGGCCGAGGCGTCATGACCACCTCGCCCTGCGATCCCGGGCCCGGGGCACACGACGGCCTGCTGCAACGGATTCGCGCCCTGCACGAGACACCCGACGCCACCGACCCCGGCCTCGCGGACGAGCTCGCCGCCCTCGACGACGCCCTGCTGCTGTGCGAGGCCGGCCTGCTGCTGGAGGGCGTGCGGGCGGCCCGGCTGACCCGCGCGCCGCTGCGCCGTACCGACCCCCTGCGGGTCGCCGTCGCCGCCACCTTCACCGCCGACGGTGTCGTACCGCTGCTGCGCGCGGCGCTCCTGGCCGCCGGTCTCGACGCCGAGATCCACCTGTGCCCGTACGACCGGCTCGGTCTCGAACTCAGCGACCCGCACTCCGCCCTGGCCGGGTTCGGACCCGAGGTGACGCTCTGCCTCCTGGACTCGGGGGCCCTGCTGCCGCGCGACTGGGACCCCTCCGCCCTCGACCCGGTCCACGCCGCTCTGCGGGAGCGGGTGGACACGTACACGGCGGCGGCCGCGGACTTCGCCGACCGCACGGGATCGGCCGTCCTGCTGCACACCGTGCCCCTGCCCCGCCCGGACCGCAGGAGCGTGATCAGCATGCGCGGCGGGGCGGCCCTCGGCCGTATCTGGCGCGAGGTCAACACGGCTCTGCTCAGCGCCGGGGAGACCCGTGACGGGATCTACACGGTGGACCTGGAGGCGCTCCTGACCGACGTGCCGGGGCCGGTGCGGGACGAACGGCGGTATCGCTTCGGCCGGTTGGCGTGGACGCCAGGCGTGGAACTGGCCTACGCCCGGGAGGCCGCTTCGTTCTGCCGGGCGGTCACCGGACTCGGCCGCAAGGTCCTGGTGCTCGACCTCGACAACACCCTCTGGGGAGGTGTCCTGGGCGACGACGGCCCCGCCGGGATCGAGCTGGGCACGCTCTACCCGGGCGACTGCTACACCGACCTCCAGCACCGGGCCCTGGCGCTGCGCCGCCAGGGCGTCCTGCTCGCGGTGTGCAGCAAGAACGAACGCGCCCCGGTGGACGAGGTGCTGGCCGGCCACCCGGACATGGTGCTGCGTCCGGACGACCTCGTCGCCGTCATGGCCGACTGGCAGCGCAAGGACCTGCACCTCGCCGGCCTCGCCGAGGAACTCTCCCTGGGCGTGGACGCGTTCGTCTTCGCGGACGACAGCCCGTTCGAGTGCGGGATGGTGGCGGACGCGCTGCCCCAGGTCGACGTCGTGCGACTGGACGGCGATCCCGCGTGCCACAGCGCGAAGCTCCTCGAACCCGCGCGTTTCGTGCAGTTGGGCGCGACGGCCACCGACGCCGAGCGCACCGCCCTCTACCGGAGCCGGCGCGAACGACACCGGCTCAGCACCGCGCACGCGTGTGCGGAGAACTATCTGCGCGCCCTCGGCATCCGCGTCACGGTCGGCCCTGCGGACGCGTTCACGCTGCCCCGGCTCGCCCAACTGGAGCTGCGCACCAACCAGTTCAACATGACCGGCCGCGCCCATGGCGAGGCCCTCACCCGGCGTCTGGCGGACTCGCCCGACCATCTCGTGCTCGCGGTGGAGGTGGCCGACCGCTACGGCTCCGAGGGCGTGGTGGGCGGTGTCTGGCTGGACCGGGCCCCGGACCGCTGGACCGTGCGCAACCTCGTCCTGAGCTGCCGGGTGCTGTCCCGGGGCGTGGAACAGGCCGTGCTCCAGTACGTCGCCGACCTCGCCCGCGAGGCCGGGGCCGGGGTGCTGCGGGCCTGCTTCCGGCCCACCGCGCGCAACGCGCCCGCCGCGGCGCTGTACCCGTCCGCCGGTTTCGAGCGCCCGGCGGACGGCCCCGCGGACGACGGGACGGTGTGCTATCAGGCTTCGCTCGAACGGCTTCCCCCACTGACCCCCGACTGGATAACCGTTGCTGCCAAGGAGGCGCTGAACCATGCCTGATGTGATGAGCGAACTGCGGCCCCTCGTCGCCCGGGTCACCCGGCGGCCGGTGGAGGACATCACCCCGGACTCGCGGTTCAGCGGCCTCGGCAGCTGGGGGAGCCTCGCCGCCATGCGGCTGCTCGCCGCGATCGAGCAGACCTACGGAGTGCAGCTGGACCTGCGCACGTACATGAAGGTGGAGACCGTCGGCGAACTGGCCGGGCAGCTCTCCCGGCTCGTGGCCGCCGGGTCCGGCCCGTACCTGGCCGGGACTCCCGGGCGGACACCGAACCCCCGATGATCCTCGGCATCGACCACATCGGGCTCGCCACCGGCCGGCCCGACCTGGCCGGCGCCCAGCTCGCCGCGCTCGGACTGGCCCGCACGGACCGCGGCGAGACCGAAGCCTACGGCGTGGACTGCGAGTTCTGGAGCCTTCCGGGCGACCGGGGCGGGACCGCCGTCGAACTGGTCTCGCCGACCCGGCCGGATTCCGCCGTGAGCGGCCGGCTGGCCGGTGTCGGGCCGGGTTTCTACCACATCGCGCTCACCGTCGACGATCTCGCCGGGGAGACGGCACGGCTGCGCCGGGAGGGCTTCCTCGCGCTTGACGCGGAGCCCTGCAAAGGCGCCCGGCCGGGGATGCGCGTCGCGTTCCTCTATCTGCCCGAACCCGCGGAACTCATGGTCGAGTTGGTCCACTACACCCTCGAACCGTCCCGCTGAGCACACCCCGCCCCCTGCGTCCGCCACCACACGTGGCCCTCCGCCCCGGGAAGTCACATGTCATTCGACCCGACCGCCGTCCCCGCGAAGACCCGCGTCCAGCGCCGTCGGCACTATCTGATGTGCCGTCCGGCCCACTTCGAGGTCGTCTACGCCATCAATCCGTGGATGGACCCCGAGAAGCCCGTCGACACGGCGCTCGCCGTCCTCCAGTGGGAGCGGCTGCACGACCTCTACCTCAGCCTCGGCCACACCGTCGACCTGATCGACCCGGTGCCCGGACTGCCCGACATGGTCTACGCGGCCAACGGCGCCACGGTCGTGGACGGCCGGGTGCTCGGCGCCTCCTTCCGCAACGCGGAGCGGCGTCCTGAGGGACCCGCCTACCTGGCATGGTTCGAGCAGCACGGGTACACCGAGCGGCACGAGGCGCGCCATGTCAACGAGGGCGAGGGCGACTTCCTGGTCACCGACAGCTTCGTCCTCGCGGGGCACGGCTTCCGCAGCGACGTGCGCAGCCACCAGGAGGCACAGTCCTTCTTCGGCCGGCCCGTCATCGGCCTGGAGCTGGTCGACCCGCGCTACTACCACCTCGACACCGCGCTCGCCGTCCTCGCCGGCGACGAGATCATGTACAACCCCGACGCGTTCGCCCCGAGCAGCCTGAAGGTCCTGCGGTCGCTGTTCCCCGACGCGCTCCCGGTCTCCGCGGCCGACGCGGCGGTGTTCGGCCTGAACGCGGTCTCCGACGGCCTCAACGTGGTCCTGCCCGAGGCGGCCGGAGAGCTGTGCGCGCTGCTGCGCGCCCGCGGCTTCCACCCCATCGGCATGGACCTGTCCGAGCTGCTCAAGGGCGGTGGCAGCGTGAAGTGCTGCACGCTCGAGATCCGCCACTGAAATCCGCCCCCGAATCCCGGAAGGGACCTTCATGGACGTCATGACGGCCGTGCTGACGCGGCGCAGCGAGCAGATCCTGCACGGCCCCTCGCCCAGCGACGAGGAGTTCGCGTATCTGCTGCGCGGGGCCAACTCGGCCCCCGACCACGGGCGGCTGCGCCCCTGGCGCTGGATCCTGCTGCGGGACGACGACCGTGACGCCCTGGGGGAGTGCCTCGCCGGGGAGGACGGCCCCGACGCGAGCGCTGTCGAGCGGATGCGGGCCAAGGCACGCCGGGCGCCGCTGGTCGCCGCGCTGGTCTTCGCGCCGCGGGAGAGCGGCAGGGTCCCGGAGTGGGAGCAACTGGCCGCGGCCACCTGCATGGCGTACACGCTGATGCTCCTGCTGCACGCCCGCGACTACGGGAGCATCTGGCGGACCGGTGACGCGTCGCGCGGGGCGCCGGTCCGCCGGCTGCTGGGCCTGAAGCCGGGGGAGCGCATGCTCGGATTCCTGTACATCGGTACGCCGGACCCCTCGGTCACCCGCAACCGGCGGCCACTGGAGGACGTGTCCGGGCAGATGATGTCCTTCGCCGAGATCAGGGAGCGCGGCGAGGCCCGGGTGCCGGTCGGCCATGGCGCGGTCCTGCGGGCGGCAGGGTGAGGGCCCGCGCCCGGGCGGCGCCGGTTCCGCGTCCGGTCCCGCGTCCGGTCCCGGACCGGCCCTTGCCCGAGGCGCTCGACCTGCCCGAGCCGGGAGCGGCTCCGCATCTGTGGCTGGTCCGCACCGATGGGTACGCCCCGGGCGCCGCGGGCGTCGCGCTGCTGTCCCCGGCCGAGGTCCGGCGCAGGGCGGCGTTCGGCGGCGACATCGAGCGTCACCGCTACACCGTGGCTCATGTGGTGCTGCGGCGGCTGCTCGCGGGGTATCTGCGGCAGGCCCCGGCGAAGGTGCCGATCTCCCCGCTGCCCTGCGCGAGTTGCGGCGCGCCGGGCGGACGTCCCGGGCTGCCCGGCTCGACCTTGCACTTCTCGCTCTCCCACTGCGCGGACCTCGCCCTCTTCGCGTTCGCGCGCGGCCCGGTGGGCGTGGACGTCGAGGCGCTGCCCGAGCGAGGCACGGTCGACGGTGTGCTCGCGCGGCTGCACCCCCAAGAGCGGGCGGAGTTGGCGGCGTTGCCGCCGGGCGGACGCGAGCGGGCGTTCGTGCGGTGTTGGACGAGGAAGGAGGCATATCTGAAAGGCACCGGAGCGGGCCTGGCGCACGGCCTGGGGCAGCCTTACACCGGCAGTCGCGGAATACCGGCTTCCGTTCCCGGCTGGCGACTGGCGGACGTGGAAGTGGATCCCGGATACGGCGCGGCGGTGGCGGATTCAGTACTCCAATTGTCAGTGGATCACAAGTAATTGCATCGCGCCAAGTAGCCTTTCTGCCGTCAGGCGCTAACATCTCACTGGGTCGGAACAACCGTTTGGGGAGGAGCGGCTGTTGCTGGGAGTACTTGGCCTGGAGCCCGAGGTGGAAGCGATCTACCGATTGCTGCTGGAACAACCTGAATTGGGTGTACGGCAGGTTGCCGCACACTTGGGTTTCTCGGACGAAATGGTCCGCAGCGCCCTTGATGACCTCGCTGACTTGCGGCTCCTTCAGCCGGGCGAGGGTGATGGCCAGTTCATGACGGTGAGTCCGGAAGTAGGCCTCAGCGTGCTGCTGAACCGGATCGAGCTGGAATTCGGCTCGAAGCAGCGCCAGCTGGAGGCGGCCCGCTCGTCCGTCGAGGCATTGATCACTCAGTACGGTCAGCAGCAACACGCGCCGGAGATCGTGCAGCAGCATTTCGGCCTGGACGCGGTGCGTCTCCGGCTTGAACAGCTCGCCGAGACCGCGCGCAGCGAATGTCTCTCCTTCTTCCCCGGCGGAGCCCAGCGTCCGGACGTCATGGAATCAAGCAAACCCCTTGATCAAATGGCGCTGGAACGCGGTGTTTCGCTGCGCACGCTTTATCAGGACAGCTTCCGAAACGACCCTCCCACCCGCGAGTACGTCCACTGGCTTTCCACCTTGGGCGGGGAGACGCGCACCGTACCGAGTCTTCCGATGCTCATGGTCATCGTGGACCGGGAGGTCGCCCTGGTGCCGCTGGATCCCGCGGACGGCCGCCAGGGTGCCCTGGAGCTCCGCAGCCGTGGGGCCGTCGAGGCGCTGCACGTCCTGTTCACCCGCTTCTGGGACGCGGGCATCCCCTGGTACGAGCAGGACGGGCCGGACTCCAACGGCCTGTCCCGCCGGGAGCGGGAGCTGATGTACCTGCTGGCGAGCGGCCACACCGACGAGTTCATCAGCAAGAAGCTCGGGGTGTCGTTGCGCACGGTACGCCGCACGGTGTCCAACCTCATGGCCCGGCTGGAGGCGCGCAGCCGTTTCGAGGCCGGGGTGCGCGCGGCCCGCGCGGGCTGGCTCTCGTAGGCGCACGCCCACGGGCATCCAGGTGCCCCGCACGGCAGCGGTCCGGCCGGCCCGGGGAACGCGGCGAGGACGGTGCGCCCGGTCTCGTGGTTCGGGCGCACCGCCGGTTCAGGGGCGGGCCGGCCGGACCGCTGCCGTGCGGGGCACCTGGATGC
>NZ_MUNF01000669.1 GCF_002154555.1 Streptomyces murinus | reverse complement strand
TTGCCGGTGCCGGGCGGGCCCGCCAGCAGCACGCCCCGGGGCAGCTTGGCGCCCATTTTGCGGTAGGCGTCGGGGTGCTCCAGGAAGTCGACCACGTCGTCCAGCTCGCCCTTGACCTCGTCGATCCCGGCCACGTCGGCGAACGTCGTACGGCGGGTGTCCGGCTCGGGCCCCACCGGCTTGGGCGGCGCGNNCGGGCGGTCACCGTGACGCCATGGCTGCTCAGGCTCTGCCACAGCCGGTCGTCCGCGAAGGCGGGGCGCTGCGTCTTGAACCGGGTGTACTTGCCGCCGCCCTCGGGATTGCTGCGTGAGGTCTTCAGCTGGCCCTGGATCGCGTCGCCCTTGGAGTAGATCGTGGCGACATTGCCCTCGGAGACCTGCCGGCTGAACTCCGTGTAGGAGATCGTCGGCTGATTGGCCTGGCCGAGGTAGTTCAGGCCGAGATAGGCCAGCAGGAAGACGATCACCGCGGTGACGAGGAGCCCCCACCACTTCCCGCCC
>NZ_MUNF01000668.1 GCF_002154555.1 Streptomyces murinus | reverse complement strand
GTGGAGGGAAGGGGGGACGTGCGGGTGGTGCGGGGCCTGCCGGTCATGAACCCGCACGATTCCCTCACACCGCTAACCCGGGAGTGATCCACGGTCAACGGAAGGTGACTCCCGGGTGAATTGCGGGGGCCGATGCGGCGCGCGGGCCGATGAACGTACGATCGGTGACCGTGCAAGGTTCGGAGAACTCTTCCCGTCGCGGCCGTCGCTCCTCCACCATGGGCGGCATGCCTCTGAACGACATGCCGTGGTGGCGCTGGCGCACACATGTGCGATCGGCGCTGCACATGCTCTCCGACCCCGTCTTCCAGCGGGACGTCTGGCTGGCCGGTGTCGACGGCTACGGCGACGTCACCGACGCCGTGTACCGGCTGGTGGAGGACACCTGGCTGGACAACTGGTCGGCGGAGAAATACGTGGGCACGATCTTCCGCGACTCGCAGGAGGCGGCGCTCGTCGACACCGCCGTGCTGCGGGTGCTGCGGATCATGCACCAGGTCGGCCCGGACGCGCCGGTCTCCGCCTACGTCGACCATCCGGGCTGGCCGGAGGCCGTGCGCGCGGCCCGGGACGCGCATGTGCGGATGGCGGCGAGCGACGGCGAGGAGCCGGACACCCCGCCGAAGAGCCTGGAAGTGCTGCGGATCGTGACGCGGTCCGCCTGATCGGGGCTCGGCCCGCGTGGTCGGGGCCCCGTCCGCATGACCGTGCCCCGTCCGCGTGACCGTGGCCCGGTCCGTTCAGCGGACGCCGACCCGTCGCCGGGGCCGTGTGTGGGACCCTGAGTCGCATGAACGAGCAGTCCGCGCCCGCCGCCGCCCCGGCCGACCAGTACGTCCTCACCCTGTCCTGCCCGGACAAGAAGGGGATCGTGCACGCCGTGTCCAGCTATCTGTTCATGACCGGCTGCAACATCGAGGACAGCCAGCAGTTCGGCGACCACGACACGGGCCTGTTCTTCATGCGCGTCCACTTCACGGCCGAGGAGCCGGTCACCGTGGACAAGCTGCGCGCGAGCTTCGCCGCGATCGGTGACTCCTTCCGCATGGACTGGCAGATCAACCGGGCCGACGAGAAGATGCGCATCCTGCTGATGGTCAGCAAGTTCGGGCACTGCCTGAACGACCTGCTGTTCCGGGCCCGGACCGGCGCGCTGCCGGTGGAGATCGCCGGCGTGGTCTCCAACCACACGGAGTTCGAGGAGCTGGTCGGCTCCTACAACATTCCGTTCCATCACATCCCGGTCACCAAGGACACCAAGGCGGAGGGCGAGGCCCGGCTGCTCGACCTCGTCCGCGAGGAGCGGGTCGAGCTGGTGGTGCTCGCGCGCTACATGCAGGTGCTCTCGGACGATCTGTGCAAGCAGCTCAGCGGCCGGATCATCAACATCCACCACTCCTTCCTGCCGAGCTTCAAGGGCGCCAAGCCGTACCACCAGGCGCACGCCCGGGGCGTCAAGCTGATCGGCGCCACCGCGCACTATGTGACGGCCGACCTCGACGAGGGGCCGATCATCGAGCAGGAGGTCGAGCGGGTCGGGCACGGTGTGACCCCGGACCAGCTGGTGGCGATCGGCCGGGACGTGGAGTGCCAGGCGCTCGCGCGCGCGGTGAAGTGGCACGCGGAGCGCCGGATCCTGCTGAACGGGCGCCGTACGGTCGTCTTCGCCTGAGCGTCTTCGGCTGAGCCGTCTTCGTCTGAGCCGTCTGTCTGAGCCGTCTGTCTGAGCTCTTGGCCGGTTACCGGGCTGCTGTTCGTCGTCTCACTGCTCGGCGATGGTGAAGTAGCGCGCGAACGCCGGTACGACGTCCCGCTCGTCGATCTCGCCGTCGCCGTCGGCGTCCAGGGCCGCGGCGACGGTCCCGGCGATCTCCTGGGGCACCTGGCACACCCGTAGCAGCCGCGCGGTGTCCTCGACGGTGACCCGGCCGTCGCCGTCGGCGTCCGCGACGGCCAGTGCCGCGTGCAGGAAGGGGCGGGCGATCTCGGCGAACCGGTCGGGGTTGTCGCGCAGCCGCTTGACCGCGCCGCCGACGAACTCCTGGCGGGTGATGCGCTGATCGCCGTCGCGGTCCGCGATCCCGGCCATGCCCTGCCAGAACGCCTCTGCACCGGCGTACAGCGCCTGCCCCTTGTCGGAGCGTGCGGTCACGGCGAACTCGGTGAGCAGCGCCTTGGCCACCGAGTTGAAGTCCTCGCGGGCGATGAATCCATTGCCGTCCTGGTCGAAGGTGGCGAACCGGGCGGCGATCCTGCGCTCGTACTCGGTGCTGACCATGTCTGTTCGTGCCGCCTTACGTGCGTGGGGGGTGATCTCGTGTTACTCGCACGGAGCGTACGGCGTGGGTGACGGCAAAGTGACGGAAAACAGAGGGTTGTGCCAAGACTGGGGGAATTCCGCGACACGGCCGACGAGGACGTGGTCGGGCGCGCCGGGCACGGCGGTTCAGGCCGACAGGGGATCCGCTTCGTCGGTCGTGGCGGCGTCGAGGTCCGGGTGGCAGTCGAAGAGGCGGCGCACGCCGAGCGCGCCGAGCACCCGGTTGACGTGTGAGCCCTCGTCGGCGCCCCGGTCGGGCAGGATCAGCCGCAGCTGCCCCTGGCAGGAGCGGATCAGCCGGCGGGCGGCGATGAGCACGCCGACGCCGCTGGAGTCGCAGAAGAAGACGTCGGAGAGGTCCACGACCAGGCTGTGGTGGCCCTCGGCCACGACGTCGTGCACGCGTTGGCGCAGTACCGGCGAGGTCATGAGGTCCAGTTCGCCGCGCACTTGGAGCACGGCCCATTCGCCTCTTTCGACGCCGGTCACATTGAATGCCACGGCCCAGCCCCTCCGCTCGCGGGTTCTCCCGGAACCGCCCGGAACCGGAAGCCGTTCCTACGTTTCATTCCGCGCGGCTGCCCAGCCGCGTTTCCCTGAAACTCAATGCGGCAAACAGCACACGATCGATTAGGGGCTTGTTTCAGTCACTACCGATCCGCTTCGATCAGATATACACGTACCGTCTGTGGGGAAAGTGTGAAGGGGGCACTATCACCTGCGACGCTCCCGCGGTGCGCTTTGACACAAAGAGACGTGCCTTGTCGGTGGTGCCGACTACATTCGGGACAACGAACGCACGGTCGCACGGACACCGGCGGGCCGGACGACGGGCGAGGGGAGGGGACCCCATGGCCAAGAAGGACGCGCCACCGCGCTGGGACCGCAAGATGCAGCAGCGGCTCGCCCGCGGTGAGGCGGCCGCCCTGGGCGAGGCGTACGACCGGTTCGCCTCCCTGGTGCACAGCCTGGCCCACCGTGTCCTCGGCGACGAGAAGGCCGCCGACGCCGTCACCCGCGAGGTCTTCGCCCACATCTGGGAACACCCCGAGACGTACGACCCGAAGCAGGGCCCGCTGCGCACCTGGATCGCGGCGGTGACGCACCGGGTGGCCGTCCAGCGCCTGCGCGACCGGGAGGAGCGCAGACGGGACGAGGGACCGGACGGCGCCGAGGATCTGCTGGGCGGCGAGGAGGATTCGGAGAGCGGCGAGGAGGACCTGGAGAGCAAGGTGCGCCGCGCCTCCGTGGCCGCCCGCGCCGACTACATCGTGCACTCCATGCCGGTCCCGCTGCGCCGCGCCCTCGAACTGGCGTACTTCCAGCGCCGCGACTACCGCCAGACCGCCGCCGACCTCGGCGTCACCGAGGACGAGGCGCGCCGCCGGCTCCGCCTCGGCCTGCAACTGCTGTCCACCGCCCATGACACGGGGGCACCCCCGGGTTACGGCGGTGCGGCATGAGCGGCGCGGAGGAGTTCCGGGTGGAGTTCGGGGAGCCCCGTGAGCGGCGGATACCGACGCCCCGCGCCTCCGTGGAGGACGGCGGCCGCCCGCTGCCCGATCCCGTCGGCCGGGGCGAGGACGTGTCCGTACCGCTCGTCCTGCCGCACGACGTGCTGAAGTCGCTGCTCGGCGCGTGGGCGCTGGCCGCGTGTTCGGCGGCGGAGACGGACGCGGTGGAGCACCACCTGGGCGACTGCGGTGGCTGCGCCGACGAGGCCCGCCGGCTGCGCGAGGCGGTCGGCCTGCTGCACCAGCCCGAGACCCTCGACCTGGACCCGGCGCTGCGCACCCGCGTCCTGGACGCCTGCCTCGACCGCCGGCCACCGCGCATCCCGGTACCGGAGTGGGCCGCGCCGTACGACGCGGAGACCGCCCGCCTGGACGCGCTGCTCCAGGACTTCGGCGACGCGGAATGGCATGCGCCGGTACGGCTGCGGTGGTTCGAGGACGACGCCCAGACGACCCGTCGTACGACCGTCGCGGGCGTGATCGCGCACCTCCTGGCGGTCGACGGGGTGATCGCGACGGCACTCGGCCTGGACGACCCGCTCGGCCACGCGCCCGGGGCGTCGGGCCCGTCGCCCCGCACGGAGGCGTACTGGCGCTCCGCTCCCTTCCCGCCGACCCGCGCGGTCCACACGCCCTGGCGCGAGCAGACCCACGCCCTGGTCCGGACGGTCTCCTTCACCGGAGGTAGCGCGGGCGGCTTCACCGTCCCCTACGGCGGCTTCGAACTCCCCCTGCACGACGCGATGCTGGACCGCGCGTTCGGCTGCTGGGTGCACGCGGAGGACATCGCGGACGCGGTCGACTATCCGTACCGCCCGCCGGCCCCGCGCCACCTGAACAAGATGATCGACCTCGCCGTCCGCCTCCTCCCGGGCGCCCTGGCCGCCCG
>NZ_MUNF01000667.1 GCF_002154555.1 Streptomyces murinus | reverse complement strand
CCGGCGGGCGGGGTGGGCGGGACGACGTGGTCGAAGAGGCCGTCGTTCTCGTCGTAGTTGAGGATGAAGGCCGTCTTGCGCCACACCTTCGGGTTGGCGGCGATGGCCTCGATCTTCGACGCGACGAAGTCCGCGCCCGCGGCGGGCAGATAGTCCGGGTGCTCCGACTGGTAGCTGGTCGGCATGATCCAGCTCACCGCCGGCAGCCGGTCGTTGCGGGCGTCGTCCTCGAACGTGCCCTCCGGCTGCGGCCGTACCCCGCGCTCATAGAGGTCGGAGCCGGGCTGGGCGTTCTTGAACGTGGCGAACTGCTCCAGCAGGTTGCAGCCGTAGTCGTCGTCCTGCTGGTAGACCTTCCAGCTGACCCCGGCCGCCTGGAGCCGCTCGGCGTACGTCGTCCAGCGGTACGGCGTCGGGGCCGTGTTGCTGATGATCGGGCCGCCCTGGGTGCCGCCCGGGTCGATCGAACCGGACATCCACATCAGGCGGTTGGGCCAGGTGGGGCCGAGGACCGAGCAGAAGTAGTTGTCGCAGACGGTGAAGGTCTCCGCGAGCGCGAACTGGAACGGGATGTCCTCGCGCGTGTAGTACCCCATGACATAGGGGCCGTTGACACCGTCGGCCTTGCGGTGGGCGGGCAGCCACTGGTCCATCTTGCCGCCGTTCCATGCCTGGTGCTGCACGGACCAGGCATGGCTGGTGGACGGGATGGCCTGGGCGCTGGACTTGTGGGTGTCGAGGTGGAAGGGCAGCAGATAGCCCTTCGGGTTCTCGGCGTCGGGCTGGTAGAAGACGTTGCGCCCGGTGTCGAGCCGCCGCGCGTGCGGGTCGGCGAAGCCGCGTACACCGGAGAGCGTGCCGAAGTAGTGGTCGAAGGACCGGTTCTCCTGCATCAGCAGGACGACGTGCTCGATCTCGCGCAGGGAGCCGTGCCGGGGCGGTTCGGCGGCCACCGCCTTCTGCACGCTGGGCGGCAGGAGGGAGAGGGCGGCGGCACCGCCCACCACGCCGGCAGCCGAACCCAGGAGTCTGCGTCGCGTCAACTCTGCCATGAATTGCCCTTCTTGAGGGTTCTCGTGGACCAGACCAGCAGACACTCTCTACCCACGCCGATCGGCGTGGCAGAGCTCGGTGGTGAAAACGCGGCCAACACCTGGGGTCCCTTTAGGGAAGTCATGACATTGCGGCTTATGCCGAGACGACGTGGGCACCCGGCACGTCGAGTAAGGTCCCGGGGCATGAAGCTGGCGTTCTCCACTCTCGGTGTCCCCGGCCTGCCCGTCCCGGACGTCCTGGCGCTCGCGTCCGAGCACGGCTACCACGGTGTCGAACTGCGCGCCCATCCCGAGGAACCGGTCCACCCCGGCCTCTCCCCCGCCGAACGCGCCGATGTCGCCGCGCTGTTCCGCGGCTCCGGCATCGAACCGCTGTGCGTGGCCGGGTACGCGCGGGTCGCCGCGCCCGGTGACGACGCGGCGGTGCTCGGCGAGCTGCGCGGGCTGCTGCGGCTCGCCCATGATCTCGGCGCGCCCTTCGTCCGGGTCTTTCCCGGCGGGGAGGGCCCGCACGAGGAGGCCGACGCGATCGCGGCCCGGCGGCTCGGGACCGCCGCCGAGGACGCGTCCGCGCTCGGGGTGCGGATCCTGCTGGAGACCCATGACTCGCACCGCACCGGCGCCGACGCCATCCGGGTGCTGGGCCCGGTGGGGCATCGGCAGGTGGGGGCGCTGTGGGATGTGATGCACACCTGGCTGGGGGGCGAGCAGCCCGCGCAGACGTATGCGGCGCTCGCCCCGCAGCTGGGATATGTGCAGGTCAAGGACATCGCCTCGGCCGAGGACACCACCCCGCTGCCGCTCGGCGCGGGGGTACTGCCGCTCACCGAGTGCGTGGAGGTGCTGAGCCGGGGCGGCTGGGACGGCTGGCTGTGCTGGGAGTACGAGAAGCGGTGGTACGAGCAGGCCGCCCCGCTGCCCGGCCTGCTCACCGCGGGCCGCGATCATCTCGTACGACTGCTCGGCGAGGCGGCGTAGCCCGGTGGACCCCCGTCGGGCGCGGCCCGGCGGGGATCCGTCCGTCCCAGCAGGCCAGGCCGTCCTAGTAGGTCAGGCCGTGCCTAGTAGGTCAGGCCGTGCCTAGTAGGACAGGCCGTGGCCGATCGGGTACAGGACCTTCGTCGGGTCGTCGGCCCGCTGCACCGGTACCGGGAGTTTGCCGCGCGGCTTGACGCGGCCCGCGATCACCTTGGCGGCGGCCCGGAGTTCGACGTCGGTCCAGCAGTACGACGCCAGGCAGGCCCGGACACCGGGGAGTTGGGCGATGTCGTACGGGTTGCGCACGGCGAGCGCCACCACGGGCTTGCCGGTCGCCAACAGGCGTTCCACCAGGGTGCGTTGGGAGCTGTTCGCGCTCACGTTGTAGGTGCCGACCACCACCGCGTCCGCGTCCTGGGCTGCGGCCACCGCCCGGTCGATGGCCGCCGCGGACGGACTCGTGCCGGTCGGCAGCGCGGTGGCGGTGAAGCCCGCCTCGGTGAGGGCGGCGGCCAGGACGCCGGTCGGCGGCCCTGTCGTACCGGACGGGGAGTCCGGGTCGGCGCCGACCACCAGGAGGCGGGGCTGGGTGTGGCGGTTCAGGGGCAGGGTGCCGCCCTCGTTGACCAGCAGGGTCGTCGTGCGCTCGGCGATGCGGTCGGCCGCGGCCAGATGGGACTTGGTGCCCACCGCGCGGTCCACGCCCTTCCGGTCCACGTGGACGCCGTCGAAGAGGCCGAGCCGGGACTTCAGCCGCAGGATGCGCAGGATCGATTCATCGAGGCGGGCCTCGGTCAGCTCGCCGTCCTGGACGGCCTTCAGGACCGCGTTCCAGGCCGTGTCGATGGACGGCGGGTTGAGCAGCTGGTCCACGCCGGCCTTCAGCGCGAGCACCGGCACCCGGTCGTCGCCGTACTTGGTGCGCACGCCCTCCATGCCGAGGGAGTCGGTGATCACCACGCCGTCGTATCCGAGTTCACCGCGCAGGATGCCGGTGAGGATGGGCTCGGAGAGGGTGGCCGGGTCGCCGGAGTCGTCCAGGGCCGGGAACTCGATGTGCGCGGTCATGATCGAGTCGATGCCCGCCGCGATCGCCGACCGGAACGGCACCGCGTCCAGCTTCTCCCACAGCTCCCGGCTGTGCGTGATGACCGGGAAGCCGTAGTGGCTGTCGACGGCGGTGTCCCCGTGGCCCGGGAAGTGCTTGGCGGTGGCGGCGACCCGAGCCGACTGATAGCCCTTCACCTCGGCCGCGACCAGCTCCGCGACCGCCGCCGGGTCGGCGCCGAAGGAGCGCACCCCGATCACCGGGTTGGCCGGGTTGACGTTCACATCGGCGTCGGGCGAGTAGTCCTGGTTGATGCCGAGGGCGCGCAGTTCGGTGCCCGAGATCCGGCCGACAGTGCGTGCGTCGGCGGCCGAACCGCCCGCGCCGATCGCCATCGCGCCGGGGAAGAGCGTGGCGGGTTCGCCCACCCGGCACACCGCGCCGTGCTCCTGGTCGGTGGCGATCAGCATCGGCAGGCCGCGCGGCTCGTCCAGGGACGCCTTCTGGATGCCGTTGGACAACTCCGCGATCTGGTACGGGTTCTGGGTGTTGTGGGCCCAGGTGAAGTAGATGATCCCGCCGACCCGGTACTTCTGGACCAGCTCGGCCGCGGTGCGCACGCCCAGCTCGCTCAGGTTGGCGTCGATGTCGGCCTGGTCGGGGGCGGTGGCGGAGGCGCCGTAGACCCGCATCACGAAGAGCTGGCCGACCTTCTCCTGGAGCGACATCCGGGAGATCAGGGCCTTGAGGCGGCGCTCGTCGGGGGTGGCGGCGCGGGCCGTGGTGGGCACGGTCAGCGCGGCGGTGATCCCGGCCCCCGCGGCGAGGACGGTGCGCCGGGACAGCCGGGCGCCGCCCCCATCCCCGGTGTTTCCTGTGCCTCTCTTGCTGGTGTCGCTTCC
The DNA here is from genome assembly GCF_002154555.1 of Streptomyces murinus. Taxonomy (GTDB): domain Bacteria; phylum Actinomycetota; class Actinomycetes; order Streptomycetales; family Streptomycetaceae; genus Streptomyces; species Streptomyces murinus. The sequence goes on along the minus strand of NZ_MUNF01000667.1, from coordinate 2,544 downwards.
CGTGCTGGTGTCGGGCACGTGCGCTCCTTCCCAGAGGAGAACTGCTGAAGGAAACTTCCAAGGAGTCACCAATATCCGGGAAGTTTCTTTCCGTCAAGGGAGCGCACAGCGGTCAGCGTGTCGACGCGGGTGGTGGTTCAGCAGAGGATCCAGCCCGAGCTGACGCTGTTCTGGCCGACCGCGCCGCGGATCCAGACACAGCGGTGCCCGGCGTGCACGGTCACCGGCCCGGCGTGGTGCAGATAGCGCCCGTTGTCCTTGGCCGGGCGGCTGCCGCGGGCCTGGACGCTGACCGACATCGCGCGGACGGTGCCGGGGCTGCGGGCGAGGGTCATGGCGCAGACGTAGTCGCCCTGCCGGTAGACGCGGGTGACGCCGGAGGCGAAGGAGAGGGTTCTGACCTGTTCCCCCGAGCAGCCGCTGGGCGCCGCCTGTGCGGTGCCGGCGGCCGCGAAGGCCAGCAGTCCGGCCGCGGCCAGCAGGACCGGACCGAGCGTGAGACGCCGGCGTATCGCACCACTTTCCACGTGTTCGTCCTCCCTGAAACGCGTCCAGGCCGTCCCCCGGCGGCCGTACGCATGTACGACGCAGGGGGTATGCCGGATGGTTGCACGATCGTCATCCGCGCGGATCAGCGGCATCCGCGCGGATTCGGCGGGGCTCAGAGGGCCGCGCCCACCGGCTCCTCCGGCTCGGAGCGCCCGGCGAAGGTCCGCCACAGCTCGGCGTACCGGCCGCCGAGGGCGAGCAGTTCCTCGTGCGTGCCGTCCTCGGCGACCCGGCCGTGGTCCATGACCACCACCCGGTCGGCGCGGGCGGCGGTGGTGAGGCGATGGGCCACCACCAGCGTGGTACGACGGCCGGCGAGGCGGTCGGTGGCCTGGTTGACCTGGGCTTCGGTGGCCAGATCGAGCGCGGCCGTGGCCTCGTCCAGGAGCAGGACGTCCGGATCGACCAGTTCGGCGCGGGCGAGCGCGATCAGCTGGCGCTGGCCGGCCGAGAGATTGCGGCCGCGCTCGGCGACCTCGTGCAGATAGCCGCCGTCGAGGGTGGCGATCATCTCGTGCGCGCCGACCGCCCGCGCGGCCGCCTCCACCTCGGCGTCGGTGGCGTCGGGGCGGCCGTAGGCGATGGCGTCCCGGACGGTGCCCGGGAACAGGTACGCCTCCTGCGGGACCACGCCGAGCCGGTGCCGGTAGGCGGTCAGGTCCAGGTCGCGCAGATCGGTGCCGTCGACGGTGACCCGCCCGGCCGTCGGGTCGTAGAACCGGGCCACCAGCTTGACCAGCGTGGACTTTCCGGCGCCGGTCTCACCGACGAAGGCGACCGTCTGGCCCGCGGGGATCGTCAACTCGACGTCGGCGAGGGCGGCTTCGTCGTCGCCGTACGCGAAGGACACGCCCTCGAAGGCGATGTCGCCGCGCAGCGACGTGACGTCACGCGGCTGCTTCGCCTCCTTCGTGGACGTGGGCTCGCGCAGCAGCTCCTGGATGCGGCCGAGGGAGACGGTGGCCTGCTGGTAGCCGTCGAAGACCTGGGACAGCTGCTGGACGGGGGCGAAGAAGAGGTCGATGTAGAGGAGGTAGGCGACCAGGGCGCCGGTGGTGAGGGTGGCGGCCTCCACCCGGCCCGCGCCCGCGATCAGCACGGCGGCCGCGGCGAGCGAGGACAGCAGCTGGACGAACGGGAAGTAGATCGATATCAGCCACTGGCCGCGCAGCCGGGCCGCGCGATAGCCGTCGCTGCGCCCGGCGAACCGCCGTCCGCCGTCCCGCTCGCGGCGGAACGCCTGCACGATCCGCAGCCCGGACACCGACTCCTGGAGATCGGCGTTGACCGAGGAGACGCGCTCGCGGGCGAGCTCGTACGCCTTCACGCTGGCCCGGCGGAAGAAGAAGGTGGCGATGATCAGCGGGGGCAGCGTGACGAAGACGACCAGGGCGAGCTGGATGTCGATCACCAGCAGGACGACCATGATGCCGAAGAAGGTGACGACCGAGACGAACGCGGTGACCAGGCCGGTCTGGAGGAAGGTGCTCAGCGCGTCCACGTCGGTGGTCATCCGGGTCATCACCCGGCCGGTCAGCTCGCGCTCGTAGTAGTCGAGGCCGAGCCGCTGGAGGTGGGCGAAGATCTTGAGCCGGAGCGTGTAGAGGACGCGTTCGCCGGTACGGCCGGTCATCCGGGTCTCGCCGATCTGCGCGGCCCACTGCACGAGCACCACCAGCAGGGCGAGCAGCGAGGCCGACCAGACGGCGCCGATGGCCAGCTTGGTGACGCCCGCGTCGATGCCGTGCCGGATCAGCACCGGCAGCACCAGGCTCGCGCCCGCGTCGACGGCGACCAGCGCCAGGCTGACCAGCAGCGGCAGCCCGAAGCCGTGCAGCAGCCGGCGCAGGCCGTAGGAGTCCTCGGGGCGTACCGCCTTGTCCTCGTCGACGTCGGGGGTGTCGGTGGCCGGGGGCAGGGCGTCCACCTGGGCGAGGAGCGCCGGGGTGGCGGGGGTGCCGGCCAGCGCCATGTCCTTGGGCGCGCGGTCGCCGG
>NZ_MUNF01000666.1 GCF_002154555.1 Streptomyces murinus | reverse complement strand
AGGTGGGGGAGGAGGGTCAGGAGGACTCGTCGTCGAGCCAGCGGGGCTGTGACGAGCCGCGCGGGACGAGGAGCGGGCCGCGCCAGGCCGGCGGGGTCTCGCTCAGGGTCACCGGCGGGGCCACGAGGGAGAGTTCGCCGAGCGGGGTCGCCCGGGTGAGGCGCTCCGGTGGGGCCAACGGCGTCGCGGGCAGCAGCCGTTCGACCTGCTCGGGCGTGAACGTGCCCAGCTGATAGGCCCAGTTGGACACACCGGCGAGGGAGACCCGGACCCGGTAGCTGCCGCCCTCCTGGGCACGGCGCAGGACCGCGCTCATGACACCGGCGGCGACGAGATACGCGGCCAGGTAGTCGTTGAGCATCCGGCCGGGCGGCAACTGCGGTCGCCCGTCCCGCCGTTCGCTCCAGTTGACGCCGGTCAGCGCCTGGGCGTGCTGGTCGAAGCCGCCCCGGTCCCGCCAGGGGCCGCTGTGGCCGTAGGCGCGCACGGACACATGGATGATGCCGGGCGAGATCTCGGCACACTCCTCGGGGCTGAGCCCGAGCCGGGACATCTTGCCCGCCCGGTGGTTGTGTACGAACACGTCGGCGGTGCGCAGCAGTTCCTCGAAGGCGCGCCGGCCGTCGCCGCCGGAGTCCAGGGCGAGCCGGGCCGAGCGCAGACCGACCCCGGTCTCGTTCCAGCACAGATCGTGGTCAAAGGCGTTCGGCTCGCACACATGCAGCACGTCCGCGCCCTGCTCGGCGAGGACCCGGCCGGCCGCGGTGCCCGCGAAGACATGGGTGAACTGCAAGGAGCGCAGACCGGACAGCGGCTGGGCGCCGGCCGGCAGCGGACGCGGCGGGGCGTCGCCCACCCGCTCCACGGCCACCAGGGGTTCGTCCAGCACGGCCCGGCCCTGCGGGTGCGCGAGGAACTCCTCGCGGCTGCGGACGATCGCGAGGGGGACACCCCGGTCGGCCGCCTCCTCCTCCAGGTCCCAGGAGGTCCGCTGCGCGACGGCCGCGCCGATGTGCTCACGGGTGTGCGCCGTACCCAGCATGTCGAGGAAGGCGTCGCGGGTGCTCGGATAGCAGGCGATCGGGATGGCCCAGCGGTCGTCCGCGGTGCGGTACAGATCCCACAGCGCGGGGGCGAGCCCGCCGCCGAGCCCGAGGACGCTGCCCATGTTGGAGCCGTAGCCGTTCAGCGTGTTGCCGCCGCCGAGGTAGGGCGTGAGCTGGTGCATGGCCTGCCCGAGGTCCAGGCCGAGGCGCTGTGGGCGGCCCGTCGCGCTCTCCCAGATCTGTGCCGCGCCGACGGCCGCGGACAGCAGGGCTATGCCCATGGCCGAGCCCAGCCGGACGGTCGAGGGCACCAGCGGATCCTGTCCGCGCACGACGAGTTCGCTGACCGCGCCGTCACGCGACAGGCCGAGCGCCTTCAGTGTCCTGTCTAATTCACCGATCAGATCGAATTCGTTTTCTTCCATGCCCGGAAACATAGCACCGATGAGGTGGCGGTAAACCGGTCGAGTGCCATTTTCGAAGGGGGTTCGGAGTGCTCTTGATGAAAGCCGAACCGTCATCAGTCAGCTATCAGTTCACTATCAGGAAGGGCTGGTTCGGTTGTCCTGAAGCAGTCGATTCGTAGAGAGGCGGTGACGTGGATGTCGCATGATTTTCCCGCCGTGGAGGAGCTCAATCACCTGCCGGAGTACGAGCGCCGGGAGCTCATCGAGGACCTGGTGGTGAAGGAGTTCAGGAACGCCCTTTTCATGACCGACCACGAGGAGTTCGCCCTGGACGTGGGCTTCTTCGACCTGGGGCTCACCTCGTTGCGGCTGAGCGAGGTGAAGCTTTCCCTGGAGCGGAAGCTGGGTCGCGAGATTTCGACAGCCGCCCTTTTCGGCCATCCGACCGCCGGTCAGTTGATCGACCATCTTTGTGCGTGATCTTTTTCCTGCCCGGAGGGAATAAATGTCGGACACATCGAATCCTACGGCGGCCGAACTGGCCGCCGTACTCGCCGAACTGCGACGCAAGGAGGAAGCGCTCGCCGCCAACGCGGAGGCGCTCGCCGCCCTGGAACGCGAGAAATACGAACCCATCGCCATCGTGGGGATGGGGCTGCGTATTCCGGGCGGCAACAACGACGTCGACACATTCGCCGAGTTCCTGCGCGAGGGCCGTTCGGGCATCGGACCGCTGCCGGCCGACGAGCGCCGTCAGATGGCCCCGGGCGACGGCGCGGGAGCCGACGGGCAGGACGGCGATCTGCCGAGCGGCGGCTTCGTCCGTGACGTCGACCGCTTCGACGCCGCCTTCTTCTCGATCTCCCCCAAGGAAGCCCCCTACATCGATCCCCAGCAGCGGCTGGCCCTCCAGACCGCCTGGGAGGCGCTGGAGCACGCGGGCATCGACCCCACCTCGCTGCGGCACGGCGACACCGGCGTGTTCATGGGCGTCACCACCCTCGACTACATCTTCGAGTCCACCGACCTCGCCCCCGCCGACCTCGACGGCTACCTCGCGCCCGGACTCACCCACAGCGCCGTCTCGGGCCGGATGTCGTTCTTCCTCGGGCTGCGCGGCCCCTGCCTGACCGTCGACACCACCTGCTCCTCGTCGCTGACGGCCACCCACCTCGCCGTGCAGGCCCTGCGCGGCGGCGAGTGCGGGATCGCGCTGAGCGGCGGTGTCAACGTCATCCACAACGCGCAGAACCACACCATCCTGAAGCTGGGCGGGGTGCTCTCCGCCGACGGGCAGTGCAAGACCTTCGACGAGTCGGCCGACGGGTACGCGCGCGCCGAGGGCTGCGGGGTGCTGGTCCTCAAGCGGCTCTCCGACGCGCTGCGGGACGGCGACACCGTGCACGCCGTGATCCGGGGCTCCGCGGTCGGCCAGGACGGCGAGAGCGCGGGCCTGACGGCCCCCAACGGCGCCGCCCAGGAACAGGTCATGCGCTCCGCCCTGGCCCGGTGCCGGCTCACCCCCGGCGACATCCACTACGTCGAGGCCCACGGCACGGGCACCGCGCTCGGCGACCCCACCGAGATGGACGCGATCAGCGATGTGTTCGCGCAGTCGCACACCAAGGAACGGCCCATGGTGGTGGGCTCGTTGAAGACCAACATCGGGCACATGGAGGGCGCGGCCGGTGCCGGCTCGCTCATCAAGGCGGTGCTCCAGCTGCGGGAGCGTACGGTCTTCCCGCATCTGAACCTCGTCACCCCCTCCCGGCGCATCGCCTGGGACGAGGCGCCCGTCACCGTGCCGACCGAGTGCCGCCCCTGGCCCGGCACCGGCCCCGGGCGCGCGATGGTCAACGGGTTCGGTGTGACGGGCACGATCGCCTCCGTCGTCCTGGAGGAGGCACCGGCCGCACCCGCCGAGGAGCCGGAGACCGAGGCGCGCCCGAGCGCCGTGCTCACGCTGTCCGCCAAGAGCCGCGCCTCGCTGCGCCGGCTCGCCGAGCGCTACCTCGACCACCTGGACCGCCACCCCGACACCCCGCTCGCGGACCTGTGCCGCACCTCCAACACCGGGCGCGCGCACTTCCGTTACCGGATCGCCGAGGTGGTGGGCGACCGGGACGGCGCCGTACGGGCCCTGGGCAAGCGGGCCGAGTCCCTGGCGGCGGGCAGCGCCCGCGGCGGCTCGGCGAGCGCCCCGAAGGTGGCCTTCCTCTTCTCCGGCACCGGCACCCAGTACCCCGGTATGGGCGCCGCGCTCTACCGGCAGTACCCGGTCTTCCGCGCCGCGCTGGACGAGTGCGACGCCATCCTCACCCCGCTGCTCGGCGTCCCGCTCGGCGCGTTGATCCGCGGCGAGTGCGAGGCGCCCGAGCGCATCCACGAACCCCGTTACCTCCAGCCCGCGTTGTTCGGCCTGGAATACGCGATGGCCCGGCTCTGGCTGTCCTGGGGTGTGCGCCCGTCGGTGCTGATGGGCCACAGTCTGGGCGAGTTCGCCGCTGCCGCGGTGGCCGGACTGTTCTCGCTGGAAGACGGCGCCCGCCTGGTGGCCGCCCGCGGCCGGCTCAGCGAGGCACTGCGCAGCAAGGGCGGCATGGCCGCGGTCGGCGCGCCCGCCGCGGAGATCGCCCCGCTGATCGAGGACTACCCGGACCTGACCATCGGCGCCGTCAACGGACCCGGCCAGTGCCTGCTCACCGGCGGCCACGACTCGCTCGCCGACGCGGGCCGGAAACTGGCCGAACGCGGCGTGAAATTCACCCCGTTGAAGGGCGCTGTGCCCTATCACTCGCCGCTGATGGCGGAGATCACCGACGCGTTCCGCGAGGTCCTCGCCGGTGTCGAGTTCCGCACCCCGGGCATGGCCCTGGTGTCCAACGTGACCGGACGCGTGGCCCGCGGCCGGCAGATGGCGGACCCCGAGTACTGGATCAGCCACCTGCTCGAACCGGTGCAGTTCGAGGCCGGTGTCCAGACGGTGGACCAGCGCGGTAGGCATGTCTTCGTGGAGCTCGGCCCCTCCGGCGCGCTCACCGCGCTGGCCAGGACCTCGGCCGGCGATGCCGACCACGTCTGGCTGAGCAGCACCTTCCGCGACGACCAGGACGGCGACATGGTCCGCCGGTCCCTGGCCAAGGCGTACGAGGCGGGCGTGCCCATCTCCTGGACCGGCTACCACGAGGGCGCCTCGCGACGCCGGATCCCCGTGCCGTCGTACCCCTTCGACGGCAAGCGGTACTGGCTGCCCACCCCGCAGCGCCGGGCCGCCGAGGCCGTCTGGCAGGCGGAGCGGACCGGCGAGGACCAACAGGGCGCGAACGGCGGCCTGTTCTACGAACAGCACTGGGTCGCGCAGCCCCTGCCGGACACCCGCCGCGACGGACGGCGCGTCCTCGTCGCCGGGGGCACCGGCCGGCTGCCGCGCGCCCTCACCGAGGCGGCCGCGGCCCAGGGCGTCACCCTCGACGCCGTATCCGATCCCGCGGCCCTCGCCGGGGCGCTGGCGGGCGAGCCGCCCACCGATGTGTGCTGGCTGTGGCGCGCCCACACCGGCGAGGAGACGGGAGCGGCCCGGCTGCGCGCCGAGTCCGAGGCCAACTACCGTGATCTGCTGGCCGTGTTGGACACACTGGCCCGCTCGGGCTTCGGCCGGGGCCAGCGGCTGTGGCTGGTCACCGAGGGCGCCCAGCACCTGCCCGGCGACAAGAACACCGAACCGGCGGCCGCCGCCACCCTGTGGGGCTTCGGCCGCGCGCTGGGCGCGGAGTTCCCCGGCTACCGCGTGACCCTGCTGGACCTGGCGCCCGGCGTCGACGGCGCCGCAGGTCTGGTGGGGGAGTGCCTGGCGGCCCAGGAGAGCGAGCTGGAGATCGTCCACCGCGACGGCGGGCGCTGGGTACGGCGGCTGCGCGCGGCCGACCCCGTGCCCGCGGACTCCCGCCCCCTCACCGTCCGCCCCGACCGCACCTATGTGGTGGCCGGCGCGACGGGCATGGTCGGACGGGCCCTCGCCCGCCGCCTGGTCGCCCTCGGCGCCCGCCATCTGGCCCTGCTGAGCCGCACCGGCGGCCCCGCCCCGGCCCTCGGCGACGGCGTCACGGTCCAGGTCCACGCCTGCGACCTCGGCTCCGCGCCCGACCTGACCCGCGTCCTGGCCGAACTCGCCGCCACCGCGCCCCCGGTGGGCGGTGTCGTGCACGCCGCCCAGGAGGCCGCGCGGGACCTGCCGCTCGCCCAGCAGACCTGGGAGAGCCTGGACGCCGTCTTCCGGGCCAAGGTCTACGGCGCCTGGCTGCTGCACGAGGCCACCGCAGGACTGCCCGAGCTGGACTTCTTCCTCGGCTGCTCCACGGCGGGCGCCCTGTTCGGCGCCGCGACGCAGACCGGTGCCGGCGCGGGCGCCGCCTTCCTCGACCATCTGATGGCCCAGCGCGCCGGTGCCGGGCTGCCCGCCACCGCCGTCAACTGGGGCCCCTGGGCGCCCCGGGAGCCCGGCCGGCAGCTCAGCTCCTCGCTGGTCCGCAGCTGGGAGGGCCAGGGCATCACGCTCCTGGAGGAGGACGAGGCCACCGACGCGCTGCCCGCGCTGCTGGACGCCGGGCGCGCCCAGGTCCTGATGGGCCGCTGCGACTGGAACCGTTTCGTGGCCCGCAGGGCGCCCAGCGCGCTCTTCGCCGAGCTGGTCTCGGGATCCGCCGCGGACGGGGCGCCGACCGGTGTCGACGCCCTGGCCGACACCCCGGGGGCCGCCCGCTCGGCCGGGATCAACGCCATCGTGCGGGCCCGGCTCGCGGACGTCCTGCGCTTCGAGTCGGCCGACGACATCGAACCCGACGCCGAACTGGCCGCCCTCGGCATGGACTCGCTCAACGCGGTCGAGATCCGCAACGCGCTGGAGGCGGCCTTCCGGATCACACTGCCCGCGTCGGTCACCTTCGACCGGCCCGGCGTGGACCTGCTCGGCGCATACATCGAAGAACTGCTGTCCGGTGCCGAGGCACCGGCACACGAGGCGGGAACGGGAGCACACCGATGACCACAGCCACACGATCGCGGACCCTGGGGGAAGTGATCTCCCGCGAGGCCGCGCTCCGGCCCGACCAGCCGGCCGTCGTCTGCGCCGGACGGTCACTCACCTACCGGGAACTGGACCGGGAGAGCACGCGAACGGCCGAGGTGCTGCGCGCGGCCGGCGTCGTGCCCGGCGCCCGGGTGGGCTACCTCGGCAAGGAGGCCGTCGAGTACTGGGAGCTGGCCTTCGCCTGTGCCCGCACCGGCGCGGTCCTGGTCCCCGTCAACTGGCGGCTGACCTCCCAGGAGGTGGACCACATCCTGCGGGACTCCACCACCCAGGTGCTGCTGGTGGACGAGGAGCACCTGCCGGTGGCCGCCGAGGTGCGCAAGGGGCTGCCCACACTGCGGACCCTGCTCTGCCTGGACGCCGACACGCCGGACGCCGAGTCCCTGGCCGCCCGCAAGGACGCGGTGTCCGCGGGCACCGGCCCGCGGAAGTCCGGCGGCCGGGAGGTGCCGGACGACGCGGAGAGCCCCGTCGTGCAGATCTACACCAGCGGCACCAGCGGGCTGCCCAAGGGCGTCGTCCTGCCGCACCGCAGCTTCTTCAACGTCGCCGAGGCGATGGACGACAACGGCCTGGACTGGCTCGACTGGAAGCCCGGCGACCGCAGCCTGATCGGCCTGCCCGGCTTCCACATCGGCGGTCTCTCCTACGCGATGCAGGCGTTCAACGCCGGTGTCACCGTGGTGTCGCTGCCCGCCTTCATCAGCTCCGACGCGGTCCGGGTCATCGAGGAGGAGAAGGTCACCACCGGCATCGTGGCGCCCGCCATGCTGGAGCTGATGCTCCTGGAGCCGGCCGCCGCCAGGGGCGCCCTCGGCTCGCTGCGCAAGATCGTCTACGGCGGCTCGCCGATCGGCGAG